>NYWD01000096.1 GCA_002684855.1 Planctomycetaceae bacterium
ACAGCATAAGCCAGTAATACAGTAAAATATTTGATTGCGGTGCCAGAAAAGTCACCCTCAGAACTTAACTTATTAAAACGTTACATCATAAAATCAAAATGTAGCAACAAGTCCTGAGGCATAACCATATTATATGTTAATGTTTACAGCATACAAACATCGTTTAAAAGAGATTGCATAAAATATTCCATAATTTATAATTATAAAATGAATAGTAAAAATATTTATAAAAACAAAGTTTACTCTTATTTTATGTACAGATTATTAGGTTTTATGAGACCAGTGTGGTAACCTAAATTGACTACATGATCCTTTAATTATCGTTCTGTTTACATAACAGAGGCAATACGTCACTAAGGCTGGTAACAGGACTGAGGACGATAATTTCAGTAAAAAAGTAAACTTACAGCAAAAATATAAAAAGCTGGTATAGTAAAAATAAATTAAGATAAAGTTTAAAATCCTACATGTACAGAGCTATCTCGTACATTAACATCTTTTAACGCCAGAAGTTCGATATGTACAAGCCAAATACGCATCTAGACCGTGTTCCTGGCGCAGACGGTGCACCTTGCAACACCTTGATCCATGATATCGTCCAAACCACTGTACACGTTACCCATACCCCACATGCCGGGTTGGCTGATGTCGGGGTTTTGGGCCAGCCAGTAGTCCAAGTTGTTGATGTAGTAGGCGCAGGTACCTCGTCCGAGGCACTCGATGAAGGTTGGCAGGTAGAACTTCTCCAGACAGGAGCCGGAAGATGCGAGGTCCTGGCCGCCACCAGAAGTACCAGATGAGGTGACCATGAGATAAGAGTATCCCTCCCAAAGTTTGTGGAAGTGGTTAGGACAATCGGGGGAGGAATCTGTGAAGGAATGTCTGGTCAGAACGTACTTGGTGCCAAGACATACGCGGCACCTTGAAATATGGACCTGAATCTCATCAATGCTCGTCATGGGCTTAACAGTGTAGTCAGCTTCTGCGCCGACAGCCAACCAGAATGATTTGTCGGTTCGGACGCCGTGTCTACAAACATCAGAGCTGGAGCACTGCATGAAGGGCATCAGCTGGAATTCCTCCAAACACGATCCAGCACTTCCAAGATCTTGAGAAAGTCCGTAGCCATTGCCTTCGAAGAAAACAAGAGAGTATCCAGACCAGAGTGATTCGTAGTCGGCAGGACAATCAGGAGCTTCAGGAGATTGAGAATGTCGAACCACAGTGTGGGTATCACAGTTGCAAGGATGATACTCATCTGGCTCGCATACTCCCTCTGATCCCTTCATTCCTTTGGCTCCATCGACTCCCTGCTGTCCCTTTTGTCCCTTGATTCCGGCAAGTCCCTTCTGGCCGGGCTCACCTCTTTCTCCTTTAGGTCCCTTTGCGCCGTCATCGCCAGGATCGCCAGTTTCTCCCTTAGCTCCAACTTCGCCATCAGCTCCATCTCTTCCGGGTAGACCGTTGGCTCCATTTTCACCATTTTCACCATTAGTACCGGGGTTGCCGTTAGTTCCTGGGGTTCCTGGGATGCCTGGTTCGCCCTTAACACCTTGTGGGCCAGCAGGTCCCTCTTGGCCGGGCTCTCCTTTCTCCGCGAGCTGAGTGACGTTCAACACTTCACTGATAAGGTTGACCCAGACAACGAATTCCTTGGTTTGGCCTCCCGTTTCAGGGTCAACAACAACAAGGATGTTTCCATCTTCACCGAAGTCACCAACAATTCCCTTCTGTCCTTGAGGTCCTTGTGCACCCTGGTCTCCCTTTTCCCCGTCGGTGCCCTGTTCTCCTTTTGCACCCTGGTCTCCGGTATCACCTTGGTCTCCTTGTGGTCCATTGGGTCCAATTGGTCCTTGAACTCCCTTAGCACCAACATCTCCTGAGTCACCCTGTTCACCCACATCGCCCTGTTCACCAGTGTCACCTTGCTCGCCTCCTCTGCCAGGTTCTCCCTTGGCTCCCTTCGCGCCGGGGGTTCCATTGTCACCGGGAATACCGGGAATTCCTTGTCCTGCTACTCCCTTTTCTCCCTCTTCTCCATTGTCGCCTGGCTCTCCAACTGGTCCTTGTGGTCCCTCTTCTCCAGGTTCGCCAGCTTGACCTTTTGGTCCCGGTCCCCCTTGCATTCCTGTCTCTCCTTTTTCTCCTTCGGGTCCTTGATCTCCAGTAGGTCCCTTGTCTCCTGGCTCGCCTGTCGCACCTTGGTCACCATTGTCACCCGGCTCACCTGGTGCTCCTGGGTCACCCGGTTCACCGCTGCAAGCTGGAGCTCCTGCGGGAGTACCAGGTTCACCGTCGCTGCCATTTTGACCGGCCTCTCCCTGAGTTCCCTTCTCTCCTTTCTCTCCTGGGAGACCGACTGGTCCAACAACTCCCTTGTCACCCTGTTCACCCTTGACTCCCTGGATTCCTTGGCTTCCTTGGTCTCCTCTGTCTCCTTGTTCTCCATCGTCTCCATCCTTACCAGGCTCTCCCTTGTCTCCCTCTTCACCTACTTCTCCTGGCTCTCCTTGCTCTCCTTGTGCTCCAGCGTCACCATCGTCTCCGGCTTCTCCCTTGGGACCTTGTTCTCCTTTCGGTCCCTCGGCTCCTTCGGCTCCGGGTTTTCCATCTGTTCCTGGTTGTCCCTTAGCTCCTTTGTCTCCCTCTGGGCCCTTATCTCCTTGAGGACCAGTATCTCCTTTTACTGTGTTGCCAGCTGGACCTTCGTCACCTTCCTCTCCCTCATCACCGTCATCTCCATCATCGCCGGCATCACCCTTAGCTCCCTTGAAGCCAGGAGATCCAGGGAATCCGTTGAAACCATTATCACCGGCTGGACCTTCTTCTCCTTGGTCACCCTTTTCTCCCTTTTCTCCTTGGGGTCCGGTGTCTCCCTGCTCTCCTGTAGGTCCCTTCTCTCCCTGGGCACCTTGATCTCCTTCGTCTCCTTTAGGTCCTCGGGGTCCCTGGTCGCCGGGCTCTCCGGGCTGTCCCTTGGCTCCATCCTCACCGTCGTCTCCTGCAGGTCCTGTGTCACCCTTGCTTCCTTGAGGGCCCTTATCACCCTGGGGTCCTTCATCACCCTGGGGTCCCTGGGGTCCCTTGTCCCCGTCATCTCCAGGTTCTCCCTTATCTCCAACTTCTCCCTGTTCACCTTGGTCTCCCTGGGCACCTTGGGCTCCCTTCTCTCCGGGGGATCCATTTTCGCCCTTAGCTCCCTCTTCTCCCTCAGCTCCGGGGTTACCTGCATCACCCTTCTCTCCTTGGGCACCAGTTTCTCCCTGGTCTCCCTTGATGCTCTCGCCAGGTTCTCCCTTTTCTCCTTGGTCTCCTTGTGGTCCTTGGGGTCCTTCTGGTCCCTCTGGTCCCTGTTCTCCTTGGGGTCCTTGTTCTCCTGGCTCACCATCAGCTCCGTTCTGGCCGGCTTGACCGGGTTCTCCTTTGCCACCCTTGGCTCCAGGAATACCAGGAAGTCCATCTTCGCCTGTCTGACCGGGTTCTCCTGGTTCTCCGTTTTGTCCCGCTTCCCCGGTTTCACCCTTATCTCCTTGGTCACCTTGGGCACCTTTTGGTCCTGCTTCTCCTGGTTGACCATTTTGTCCGGGAGTTCCGTTCTGTCCTGGAGTTCCGTTCTCGCCATTCTTACCATCGTTACCAGGGTTTCCTTGGGCCCCCTTGTCACCTTGATCTCCTTGTTCTCCTTGATCTCCTTGTTCTCCTGTATCACCTTTTTCTCCATTAGGTCCTTTGCTGCCTGGGGTTCCCGGCAAACCATCGGAACCTGGCTCTCCAGACATTCCCTTGGGCCCTTGAGGTCCTTGAGATCCTTGGTCTCCCTTTTGTCCCGCTTCACCGGGATCTCCGTTGGCTCCATCATTGCCATTCTGTCCATCGGTTCCTGGATTACCGGGTTCTCCCTTGGGTCCCTCAGCACCCTGCTCTCCCTTATCTCCAGCGTCACCGCCAGGTCCAGTGGCTCCCTTTATGCCAGGAACACCAGGAACTCCTGGATCACCCTCAGGTCCTACCTCTCCTGTTTCTCCTTGTGCACCCTTTTCGCCAGGTGCTCCGGGGGGACCAGCATTTCCTGTCATACCCGTATCTCCTTTTGGTCCCGTTGCTCCGTCTTCGCCAGGTTGTCCCTTTTCTCCAGGTTCACCATTCTTTCCATCCTCACCGTCGTCTCCATTTTTGCCATTTTCACCAGGTGTACCATCTGCACCTTGGTCACCCTTGGCTCCTTCTTCTCCAATGGCTCCTTTGGCTCCAGGAACACCGGGAAGACCTTCTAATCCTTGTTCTCCGGGTTCGCCCTGATCTCCTGCAGGTCCCTGAGGTCCTTTGTCTCCGGGTATACCGGGCGTACCGGGTGTGCCCGGTGTTCCATCTGTTCCAGGTTCACCAGTGGCTCCATTTTCGCCCATTTCTCCCTTGGCTCCAGGGTTGCCGTCTCTGCCGTTAGCTCCGTCTTTACCATTTTCACCAGGTTCACCAGTGGCTCCAGGGGCGCCTGCCTCACCTTGTGGTCCTTCGTCACCGACGTCTCCCTTTTCTCCAGGAGCTCCCTTCAGACCAGATACTCCAGGCAATCCAGGGGAACCAGGCTGTCCTTTGATAGAATCACCGTCTTGTCCAGGAGGACCCGCTTCTCCAGTCTCCCCAGTCTCTCCTTTGTCTCCCTGCTCTCCCTTGATGCCTTCGATGGCATTTCCAGGAACACCTGGTTCTCCTTTGCTTCCGTTTTCTCCGGGGTTGCCATCACCACCGGGTTCACCCTGAGCTCCTTGAGGTCCTTCTGGTCCTTCCTCTCCTTTGGCTCCCTTCGCTCCCGCGATACCAGGCATACCCTCTGATCCTTGTTCTCCCTTCGGTCCCTGAGCTCCGTCATCTCCAGGTGTACCGTTGGTTCCGTTTTCGCCAGGAGCTCCTTGGTCTCCCTTATCTCCAGTTTCTCCCTGGACTCCAGTTTCTCCTTTATCGCCCTGATCACCGGGATCTCCGACGTCACCTTTTTCTCCCTTAATGGTATCGATTCTGGTCTCACCAGGGTCTCCCTTAGGTCCCGCACTTCCAGGTTCTCCATCTGCTCCGTCTTTACCATCCTCACCTTGCTCTCCCTTGTCTCCCTGGTCTCCAGTAGCTCCCTTTGCCCCAGTCTCTCCTGTATCTCCCTTAGGTCCCTGGTCACCGGTTGGTCCGCGCTCACCCTCATCACCCTGAGGTCCTTCAGGTCCCTGAGGTCCCTTGTCTCCGGGTTCTCCTGTGTCTCCCTGTACACCTTGGTCCCCTTTAACTCCCTTCAGTCCAGATGTGCCTGGCATTCCAGTTTCTCCTTTTTGACCTTCGGGTCCAGGTTCGCCAACTGCTCCATCATCTCCAGGGACACCTACTCCCTCTTCTCCCTTGGCTCCCTTTTCTCCTTGTGCACCTTTGGCTCCATCGTCTCCGGGAGTACCTGGTGTTCCATTGGCTCCATTATCTCCAGCATCACCCTTATCTCCCGTAGGCCCTTGTGGTCCCTGAGGTCCCTCGTCTCCTGTGGCTCCTTTAGCTCCAGCAATACCGGGAAGGCCGTCCTGTCCATCATCACCATCATCACCAGCTTCTCCTTTAGCACCCTTGGCCCCTGGAGCTCCAGGCAGACCATCTTGACCAGGCTCTCCCTTGTCTCCCATATCTCCGTCGAGCACGTTTCCAGGGGGACCCTGCTCACCAGGGGGGCCCTGTTCACCTGGGGTACCATCTTGACCGGGATCTCCCTTGAGACCGGGGGCACCTTGATCACCAGGAGTACCGGGTTCTCCGTCGGTACCGTTGCAACCATCAAGACCAGGAAGACCATCGTGTCCATCAATACCGTCCTGACCGTCAGTACCGCGGGGTCCGATCGCTCCACGTGCACCAGGTTCACCACGGACACCCTTCACTCCAGCAAGACCAGGGTTGCCCCGTTCTCCTTTGGGTCCAGGAGGACCGTTGTCTCCCTGTATACCTGGGTTTCCGGGTGGTCCAGCGGGTCCTTCTGGGCCCTCGGGACCTTGCACTCCCTGGGGTCCTTGCCTGCCTTTAATGAAGGTGGTTGGTCGTGAACAACATCCAGCCGGGTCTGCCTCGGGATCCGCATCAGCCTCAGCGTCGGCTTCCGCATCAGCTCTAACACATGCTACGAACAGAGCATACAGGAAGACTACTCCAAGAAATTTTCGAGATGCCATCTTCAGGGCCTGTTAGCGCATCCCTCAATAAATGTTATAGATTTG
>NYWD01000097.1 GCA_002684855.1 Planctomycetaceae bacterium
ACAACTAGACACAACAAATGTAGATAAAGACCTTCACTGATGATGCTTTGCACTAGTGTCCTTGATAAAGATATGATTCAACACCATTTGTGCTGGATACATGACGAGAGCAAGCCTGGATTCACAGCATGGTGAAGTGGAATACTTTCACTCAGATTATGTTTCTTGTGACAGTGATTGTTGAGAGTAACCAGCGAGAACAAAGGCAGTTGGGATCTCTTTTTGGCAATTTGTTTGGTCATGGACATGGTCATAGTCAAACTAGAACACCCGCAGGAAGAAATGACACAGTACCAGAAGAGAGGCTTCGTGATGCCTTCACTGATGAGGATGGTTTTGAAACTTTTCTTCTTGGAGAAGTAGACCTGGGGACAGTCGCAATTGTTCAACAGGACTGTTGCCTCTTTTTGTTCCTTGATGGCTCTGCTTATCATTTTGATGATTTTCTGAGACAAAGAACAGGGGATTATCAATTGCAACCTGGTAGGGTGAATGGTTTTCCCCACTACGCCAGTCGCAAATGTCGTGTCCCAAGTAGATATTCCTCATCTTGTACTTACATCTGGAGCCATAATGGAAGGTGGGTTGTGGGAGATGGCAGATATATTGGTCAAACTAAAGGAGTGATGTACTCAGAAACACCATCTGATTGTCCAACAGGACTTAGTGACTGGAAATATTTGGACGAGGATTTGGGTTGGAGAGACAACGGAAGAATTACATTGACTTGCTCCGCTAAATAAACATTTTAATCTGATAAATAATTGTTAAATATAGATATGTTAAATAACATGATTTCTTCCTATGGCCACATTGAAGAATGACACAGGTTCATTCATAGCCACGACTCGTACTGTTGTGTCATCGATGAAGAGGAAATCCTGAATAGTTCCAATAAAATTATTGACTGAAGCAGCCAGTTTAGAGTTGACTACATCGGATCCAATAACGGAGGGAACGCCTCCAAGAAACAATCCTCCATACTTTGGAGATTTCATCTCTGTAGCACTTCTTGATAGTTGGATGTCTCCACCGTCAACTCGGACATCGTCAATGTACACTGACACTCTCCTCCCCTTCTTGATGACAAACAAAGTGTGATAAGATCCGTCATTGTATCTCCTCTGAGTCATGAATGTTGTCTTCTGGTTCAAATCTCTCCCAGAACCAAACACCAGAGATATGTGTCCTCCTAACAAGGAGACTGAGTAGAAATCTGCCAAGTCTCCTGAAGGTTTGCCAAGGAAAGTTGAAATTGCCAGAATGGCATCCTGTTGACTTGTCTTGAATGTAAACCCAAAGCTGCTATCTTTTCGTAACGACTGAGATTTAACCTCCATGTGTCCATTTCCACCAAAGCTAGCCATCTTCAGAATTCTATTTTCACAAGATGGAATTACTCCATAATATGGATTTATAATTCCATATTCTGTATAGAGTGGATTCATCAAACTGTTTGACCCAGGATTGGATGTTGTAATTCCTCTCAAACTACCCAGCAAAGAATGGGTTTTGATGTCTGGGAACTTGTAGAAATCAAAACTTGGTGGGATTCCTCCAAAATAAAGTTTGGATGTTTGTAAATCCAATTCCTGTGTTTGTAAGGCTGACAAGCTATCAACAAAGTCTTCTCTTAGGCCATTAAATGTCACCCTCAATACTCCAGTCTCTGATCCTCCTCTAAATGCTCTTCCAGCCTCAATTTTTACCCATTGTCCACTATTGTAAGTTTGTTTACTGGAAAACTCAAGTCGAGCCCCTTTACCGTAATTGATGACGAAAACAATTCTTCCTGATTTGATCTCCACAGATAAGTACTGTCCAGTGTAATGGTTGGCGACCAGCACCAACAGAGCATCCTGATCAAACGTCCTGAACTCCATGGACACTGCATAGTATCGTGGGTCATAGTTCCTGATCTGATCTTGTGTTGCGTATCCATCACCAGCAAAGGTGTGACAGGAATGTTCCTGAACAAGGTCAGTGACACCAGAGTGTGTCTCCTTGCATCCAAAACTGGTGTCAAAGTTCCACAAACCAATGTTCTTCTTGTCCACCGCCAATTGGTAGAGGACACCTTTGAAAGGTCCACTGGCCTCAATGTCATCAGACTTGTAGTAATTGGGAGCACCTCCCAGCCACAACCTATCATGAGGCTGGATATCAAGAATGTTGGTGGTTGATGGACTCTCTCCAACCTCCCATTTGTGGTACTCTGGCCTCTCGTACTGACCTCTCACCTTCCTCACATTGAGCCTCCCAATGTTACCCACCCTCTCCGCCGTGATCTTGTACCACATGTCATCCTGACGTGCCAGGTTGTAGGCTGTGTCTATCTGGACCTGGTGAGTGATGGCTTTGGTGCCAGCTCCAGTGTTCCACAAGAATCGGATTTTTCTGTCCACCATCTCCAGAGCCATGAAGTCAAACACTTCTTGACTGTCTTCATTTATAGATTTCTTGCTGCTTGGAACATAAACTAAAGGAGAGTCTCTGTCGGAAGTTTCAATGCCATAGATGATACTGATCTCGTTGTGTGTACTTGGAGTCATCTCCGCGTCGTAAGATCTGAGACAAGCTCCCTGGTTGTTCTCATCTCCTGTGATTGATATCATAATGCTGCTAGCAACATGTTTCGCCATGTCAATTTGACTTTTCAGTTTCGACAAGTTCAACTGAACTTTGCTCCTGATCTGATTGAGATCGACAGTTCTTCTCTCCAGATAAGTTGCTTGCTTCTCTACATTTTGCATTGTGATCTGTGTCTCGGATATCTTTCGGGGAATAGCTCCGAGCTCTTCTGCAGAGAAACTGTTCAAATCATTTGCTCTAGTTCTTAAATCATTTTTGATTCTAGTAATCATATTTTGAGCATGTTTTTCTGCTGAATTAGTTTCAGCTAAAGCCTGTTTAGAGGCTTCCTTAGCCTCATTGGCGTACTCAGTAACATAGGAATGTCTCTGCAACTCAGACTCCAGGATGGTTATTTGTTTTCTGTTTTGATCAAGATTGAATTCATATTTATCCAGACTGAGTTTCATTTCATTTAACTGAAGAATCATATCATCAGCATTTCTCCATAGTCCCTGGGCTTCTTGTCGAAGATCCTCAGAAATAAATCTCAGATTCTGAGCTCTTGTTCGCAAATTCTTATCACCCGGAGGATCAGCCACTTGATACGCATCAATTGCAGCATCAAGAGCATCAAAAGCTGCCTGTCTGGCTTCATCAAGACCATCTATAATTTGCTTGTAGGCATTAGCAGCTTTAATTGCCAGATCAGCATTGACCCCAACCTTGTCATCAAACAAAGCTTTGATTTTCTGTGCAATTTGATCCAGTTTCATGGCATTGGCCTGACAAGGAAGAACATATCTGGTTCTGTAGTCTTCAACAACTGCAGACATTCCAATTTCTCTTTCCTCCAGTTGCTTGGCTTTCACCTGTAGATGATTAAACTGTTCTATAATCTCTTGAAAGAAATCTCTTGCATTCTGAAATAGTTTGTCTCCGTCTTTGATCAATTGTTTACCATTATTGACCTTCTGATGGTCAGCAGCAATGATGTTCTCTATCCTCTCACATTTATCCAGAGTGTAGGTCAATGATCTGTTATTTCTCAAATTGAGGTCATCTGCCATTCGGACATTTGACATTCCTTCATTCAAATATTGGAGTAAATCATTGACCAAAATATCAATTGCTCCTGTTTTGTCTGTGATTGCTGATATTTCAATTTCACCAAACAAAAGTTTCTCAATAGTGTTCAATAGTATTCTAGAATTGCTCAGCTCTGTCCTAACTTTTATGTCATGCTCGGAGAAATCCTTACTTTGGATTTGTTTCAACAATTTGGAAGCTTGTCTCAAGGCATTTGTGATGCTAACTCCAGATCCTCTACCCTTGCCATGATTCTCCAAATACAGAACCATATCTTTGATTTGTTTGTCAAGTTCCTGAACCTCCTTGACAGCTTCCTTTGCTTCATTCTGCAAAATTTTTGATTCTTTCATTTGAGTCTCTGCAACCTTGGCCAGTTTAGTTGACTCCAACAAAGTCAACTCAGTCTCGGAGCCTAGACTGTCCTCCAATTCACCAAAGGCCAAAACTTGGTCTCTATTATGTTTAGCAGTTTCTAAGTTCACATTTAGAACAGAAGACAAATTTGAATAGTGAGTCAACTTTCGCATGGGTGCAGGGTCCAGATCTTCCAAGTCAATGGTGTTCAGAATATCCTGAATATTATCCAATCCATCTAGCAATGTACCAACACAACCATCATTACAGTTCTTACAGGTGCGCTGGCTGGTGAGAATATAACGTGGCTTACACGTGTCACAGACACGTCCCGTCACACCTGCCACGCAATAGCACTGTCCGCTGGCAGCGTCACACTGGTCACTGTTACTCCCGTACTTGTTACAGTCACATGGAAGACATTCTCCTTCATCCTGACTGGGGTCACCAAAAAAACCATGAGCACATCTTTCACATCTGGCTCCTGTGTATCCATCTCGACATTGACAAACAAAGTTTCCGCCAGGGTCCTTGTAGCATGTCTGAGCAAAGTTCTTCTTATTGCTCGGGCACTGGCAAGGAGCACAAGGTTCACCATTCGTTGGATCCCCAAAGTATCCTGAAGCACAAATGTCACAGAATGCTCCAGCAGTGTTGTCTCTGCACTGTGTACAGTGACCTGTGTCAGGGTCACACTTGTCAGATCTCCCGTTACACTCACAAGGTTTGGAGTCGCCAACTAGGTCTATGATGATCTCACTCTCCACGTAGGCCTGCTTGTACCATCTGTAGTATCCACGACCTGGGTCCTGACATGAGGTTCCGCCGTATTGGGGCGGACACACGCACTGCTCGACCCCCAGTGCTTGGCGGGGAGCTCCGTCCCCGCTGGGGCGGGCCACGTCGAGGCTGACCCCGTGCAGCATGGCGATGGTGGTGTCCGCGGCCTCGGTGGCGCGGATCAACACCTGCTCCACCTTCTGGAGGCCAATCATCAACATCATCCTGGAGACTGGCACTCGGGGGTTGTTGTAGTTGATCCAGTTGTCCTCATGGAAGTGGACCTCATACCTCCCGCTGCCACTCAGAGTCTTTGGCTGGTAGATCAGCTTGATATTGTGGTTCCCCTGCAGAAACACCAGAGGATAGTTTACCAGCACATCCTGGGAGAACATCTTGTCTCCATTACTTTGAACTCCAAACCTCAAGTAACCATTGTAGGACAGAATTTTGTCTCCCAAAAACATTTCAGGTAATCTCCAATAAATAGGTACATCAAAAAGGTTATTGACTCCAATGACAACATCATGATTGTCACCAGGTATGATGATGAGGCTGTTCTCCACGGCGAGGTTGCTGTCTCCCCTGCTAATGGTGAGCTGCCTCCTGCGGGAGCTGACCAACTGGGTCCAGCTGTAGCTGGCCTGGTCGCAGTCTCGTGACCTCCCGAAGCAGAAACATTCCGTGCATCCTTCACCGCTGCTATCCGACAACCCAAAATATCCTCGGAGACACGAGGCACATTTCTTACCAACAGCAGTCTTCTTGCACGGACAGGCTCCAGTGGCATCACACTGGCAAATTCCATCCTTGCAAGCATCCGGGTCAGTACCAGCTGGATGACAGTTGCAGGCCTGACAGTTGGGGAAGTTGTAGTAACCAGGCTTGCATCTGTCACAATGTTCTCCCTCAAAACCATCCAAACATCGACAATGACCAGTCTTTTCGTCACACTGACCTCCAACTGAACCCTTGGGGTTGCACTTACATCGCTGACAGCCCCGGTAGGAGTCATAGTTCCATGTTCCGAGGACACACCTCTCACACTTGCCTCCCTCAGTCAGTCGAGGACAGACGCACCTGCCTGTGTCTGGGTCACACACGTGGCCTGGCCTGGTGCAGGGGGAACACTTCTGACATCCCGAGTATGATATCCCCCAGTATCCCAGCAGACAGTTGTCACACCTGGGCCCGCCCACCCCTGGTTTACAGACACACTGGCCTGTCACGTCGTCACAGTCACTGTGTGATGATCCCATGGGGTCACAGTCGCACCTGCTGCACCCTGACCCAGAGTTGATCCCCCAGTGGTCATATTCGCAACTGTCACATCTTTGGCCGCCAACTTTGGGTAAGCATCTGCATTTTCCTGATGTAAGGTCACACTGTTCATTGATGGATCCAGTTGCATGACATCCACAGTGTTCACATCCAGACGAGGAG
>NYWD01000098.1 GCA_002684855.1 Planctomycetaceae bacterium
CCGCCGGGCGGCCTTGATCTCGAAGACGTCGTCCGATCGGAGGACGGGTCGCTGCGATTCGATCGAAACGGACGTGGATCGGTCGTCGCGAAGATCCCGGTTCCCGATGTCCCACTGATGCTCGACCTCGACGTGATCATGCCGAAGGGGCTCATGATCATCCGACTCGGGGACATGAGTCGCGGTCCGGGATACGGAATCCGCGTCCCCGGACCGGTCGGTGACGGGGATCGACCTGGATCGATCAGGATCCTTCGCGGCACCGATCGCATGCGCGTCCTGATCGACGGGGTTCCACTGATTCCGGGACCACCCGATCTCGACGGTCCGCTCTCGCTCCGGATCGACACCGTCGCCGGCACGATCGCGTCGATTCCGCGAATGGAAATGGACCTGCCCTCGGAGACGGAGATCGAGGCCGTCGAACGCCATCGGTCGATGTTCGTCACCGAATCCGGGGAAGAGACCTCGGACTGATCAACCGGCGATCCGGGGCCAGTCGACCCGATCGGATCCGACCACCCGATCACGTCCCGACTCCTTGGCGCGATAGAGGGCTCGATCGGCCGCGGCGATCAGTTTCTCGGGGGTGGGATCACCCTGGACGCATCCGAGATCCGCCACTCCGAAAGAGGCCGAGATGCGGATTTCGGGACGATCCGGCCAGTCGATCTCGCTGATCCTCGCGCGGTGACGTTCCGCGACCAGCATGGTCTCCTCGAGATCGGTGCCCGGTGCGATCAACGCGAACTCCTCGCCTCCGTACCGACATGCCACATCCGGCGATCGACCTGCCCCGAGCACCGCAGCCGCTCGCTCGAGCACCTCGTCACCGAAGGGATGACCATGGGCGTCGTTGAGGCTCTTGAACCGATCGAGATCGCAGAGGATGAGCGAGAGCGGCTTTCGATACCGGATGGAGGAAGCCACTTCCGCCGCCAGCCGGTCGTCGAGATACGCGCGATTCCACAGTCCCGTGAGTCCGTCGAGCTGCGCGCGTTGGGCGAGCATCCGGACCAGTCGCTGCATGCGAAGCGCCGAACGCACCCTCGCCTTGAGTTCACCCACGTCGAACGGCTTGCCGATGAAGTCGACCGCACCGAGATCGAGACCCCGGACCCGGTCCATGGTCTCGTTGCTCGCCGAGACGAAGATGACGGCGATGTCGCGAGTGAGTGGATCCGCCTTGAGACGGGCGAGCACCTCGAATCCATCGAGATCCTCGAGATCGATGTCCAGCAGGATGACCTCCGGCCGCAGGTTCCGTGCCATCCTGATTCCGTCGCCCGCGTTGTGGACGGAGTGCAGGTCGATCCGCTCGTGACGGAGTCTCGCCCGAAGAAGGCGGTGGACGAGATCCGAATCGTCGATCGCGAGCACTCGCGGCCGTTTCGGTTCATCGTGGTTCATGCCGGCTCCGGGTGGTTCCATTCATGAATCGGACGGGCGTACCGCGGCCCGGCAGGTCGAGACGAGATCCTCGATGCGTTCCGAAAGGGCCGAGAGATCCATCTCGTCCTCGAGCATCTCGTACTCGAGTCGCGCCGCACAGTCGCCGATCGGATCGAAACCGTATCCACCCGCCGCGCCCTTGAGGTTGTGCGAGATCCGACGGAGCGTCGAGAAGTCCTCGGCCAGGCATGCGGATCGAATCAAATCGACGTGGCCGTCGAGTTCGTCCACGAACTGCATCACGAGATCCCGGAGATCGGGATCGTTCTCGTAGATGCTGTGGAGCGGGGGACTTCCGTTCGTTCGGGGAATCTCTTCCATGACCGGTGCATCGGCGGTTCCCGACCTCCTCTTGGGTCGGAAACGCCAGGTCGAGGGTATCGGTCGGTCCTCTTCCCACTCGCCGGTCCAGACCGGATGATCGGAACGATCCGACCCCGGATCCCGACCGGAACAGAGTAGGATCTCGATCCACCCTGTCCGATGCTCGGTTCGCGCCGGGCATCCGGAGTTCCAGAATGATTCCCAAGCAGCCGCCCCGAGACGGGCAGTCCGGATTCCTTTACCTGCCGCCCTACCGGATCCACGGACTGAGCGTGGCCGGCGAGCACACCACCATCACCGTTCCGGAGATGGGCGTGACGTTCGACATGGGTCAGTGCACCAGGGCGTCGCTCAGCAGCGACATCGTGGCCCTCAGTCATTCGCACATGGATCACGTCGGTGCGATTCCCTACTGGTTCAGCCAGCGCTTCTTCCAGAAGCTCGAGGGTGGACGAGTGGTATGTCATCCGGAAACCGTCGATCCGCTTCGAAGGATGCTCGCTTCGTGGGTCGACGTCGAGCGACAGAAGACGCCGTACGACGTGGTCGCCATCGAGCCGGATTCGAACATACCCCTCCGACAGAACATCGACCTTCGAGCCATCGAGACCAGGCACACCTGTCCCAGCCTCGGTTTCTCGATCATCGAGACCCGCCACAAGCTGAAACCCGAGTTCCTCGAGATGCCGCAGAGCGAGCTTCGTCGCATCAAGGAAGGTGGCGATGAAATCACCACGAGGACCGAGATACCCCTGATCGCGTACACCGGCGACACGGACCGAGGCGACTTCCTCGAACGCGATGAATTCGCGAAGGCGAGGATCGTCGTCACCGAGTGCACGTTCGTCGACGAGGATCACCGAAGCCGGGCGAGGGTCGGACGTCACCTGCATCTCGACGACATCGCCGAACTCCTCGGCACGTGGGAGGCGGAACACGTCGTGCTCGTGCACCTCTCGAGAAGGACGTTGCTTTCGGAAGCACGCGAGCGGATCGCGACCCTCGGCGACGACGCCGAACGGATCCACCTCCTGATGGACCACCGCACCAATCGACGGCGATACGAAGCGCAACTCGAGGCGGTGGCCGACCCGGAGCCTAAATCGGGTTGAATGTCAAGTGATTCCGCGGTGGAACGTGACTTCGAAAGATCAGTTGACGGACGATTGGTTCGCTTCTACATTCGGATGTTCGACCCGGTGGGATTGAGGGGTCGAGGAGAGTTGTTCCGTCATGAAGAGGTCGATCTCCCCCGGGGGGCGGGATCGATTCACGAGCGAAGACGCCGCGTGGAGGCTGTCGACATGTCGAGACCAGATCCTGAACTCCGCAGCGCCCTGATCTCCAATCTGAGATCGAACCATCCCGGGATGTGTCGCGCGTGGTTCGACGACATCGAGCCGGTCGACTTCGAAGGTGGTGTCCTGAGGCTCTGTGTTCGGGAACCCGTTCAACTCCGCTACCTCCAGCGAGCGTGTGCGGAGCCGTTCCAGGAAGCAGCCCAGGCCGTCACCGGAATGCTGGTGTCCGTGAGGTTCGTATCGCCTGAGGAGTGTGAACACCCGACCTCGACCACAACCGGTGGTGGTGGATCGCGAAAGAACGGTGGACCCAGCGGCGAAGGGATCGACCTGGCCGCGGAGCAGATGGTGTTGAGTCCGGACTACGTGTTCGACAACTTCATCGTCGGACCCGGGAACCGACTGGCGTTGATGGCCGCCTCCGCCGTTTCGGAGAAGCCCGGCCGGGCCTACAACCCGTACTTCATCCACGGCGGGGTGGGCCTGGGCAAGACCCACCTCCTCCAGGCGATCTGCCAGTTGATCCTGTCCGATCGACCGGATGCGAACATCTGCTACATCTCGTGCTCGACCTTCATGGATCTCTTCCATGAGTGCGTCAAAGCCGGTCGCATGCAGGACTTCCGTCATCATTTCCGCACCGCGGACGTCCTGGTGATCGACGACATCCACTTCCTCTCGAAGCATGATCGAAGCCAGGAGGAGTTCTTCCACACCTTCAACGCCCTGTATCAGTCCGGAAGACAGATCGTCTTGAGCTCGGATGCGGCGCCCGCGGAGATTCCCGATCTTGAGGAGCGGCTCACCAGCCGTTTCAACTGCGGCCTCGTCGCCCGAATCGAGCGCCCTTGCTACGAAACGAGGGTTGCGATCCTCAAGGCGAAGGCCGCGCTGCATGATCTGGAGCTTCCCGACGACGTTCCGGCCTACATCGCCGCCCGTCTGGACACGAACATCCGCGAATTGGAGGGTGCACTCTCGCGAATCCGGGGCTATTCCCTCGCCGAGAACGAGCCGATCACCCTCGAACTGGCCAAAAAGGCCCTCGCGGATGATCCTTCCCGGACTGGTGGGGAAGAGGGTGCCGCCCCCTCGATTCAGACCATCATCGAGTCGGTCACCCGCTACTACGACGTCAAGCTGACCGATCTGCTGAGCAAGCGACGGCACAAGTCGATCACCGTGCCGAGGCAGATCTGCATGTGGCTGGCCCGCCGCCACACCCGATTCAGCCTCGAGGAGATCGGTGGATACTTCGGCGGACGGGATCACACCACCGTGATGCACGCGATTCGAGCCGTGAACAGGCGGCGAGACGAGGATTCATCGTTTTCAGACGCCCTGGATCGTCTCGAAACCAATGTCCTCGGTCGACCCGACGCCTGATCGGAACTTCCAGCGGGCCTTGCTCCGGAAAAAAGACCACCCGGCCTCGAGCGCCGGGTTCTTCTTGCGCCATCGAAGCCGATTTCATCCACATCGAATGTGGATGATTCGATCGGCTGGCGCCGGTTGGGGGATGCCTTCCCTGGTGTTGCAAACCTGTGGGCAATCGAATCGGTCGGGTTCATTCTCGATCGACGGTGGGGCAGGCAGTGCACGACTTCGACCGACACCGAATCGACAGGTGATCAAGGTTGGATTTCGAACTCAAGCGACTGGTATCAATCGACTTGAATTCCGTGTCTCCTCGTTTTCCACCAACCGGCGCCATGTTTCTAAGAGGGAGGATTTAAAGAGTCTTTCTTCCCTAGAAGAGACCAGACACCGTCAATCCGCGGGTGTGTATCGGCTGTGGATGAAATGGGGTTTCCCCGAGTGATCCGATCATGCCTGGCAGACATCACACCAGGTGGTCGATCGTGCTGCCACGAGATCGGAGCTCATGATCGCCCCACAAGACCGGCACGGTTCACCGGATCTTCCGTAGGCGAGATGGACGAGGCCGAAGGTCCCCGGGGAACCGTCGGGCAGGCGATGGTCACGGAGGGTCGTCCCACCGGCCTTGATCGCCAGCGCGAGTGTCGTTCGAATCGACTTCGCGAGCCGGTTCAGATCACCGGCATCGAGGTCGATCACGAGTCGGTCCGGACGGATGCCCGCTCGGAACAGGGCCTCGTCCGCATAGATGTTCCCGATCCCGGCGATCATTCCCTGATCGAGCAATGCCGCCTTGATGGGCCTCCTGCCCGCCTTGAGACGGGCCGCCAGGGCCTTCGGGTCGATGGTGGTGGCCTCGGGACCCAGATTGACCAGAAGCCGCTGCTCGAGGTCCTCGGGGCTCTGGAAGAGGTGCACGCCCCCGAATCGGCGGGGGTCGATGAACTCCATCCGGAGCTTCGATCCACCACGTCCGGTCTCGATGGTCCAGTCGACGTGTCGATGTGGCGGGACCGAACGTCGGCGTCCCGCGTCCACGAGCTCGATCCGACCGGACATCCCGAGCCGAACGACCAGGCCGTGCCCACCGTCGAAACCGACGATCAACTGCTTGCCTCGTCGATCGACTCGACGAACTCGCTGGCCGGCGCCGAGCATCCCCGGCGAAAGCCTTCCGAGACGACGAGTCGCCAGGTCGCGAACGACGTCTCGCCGGTGGACGCGGACCCTTTCGACCGATCGGCCGAGGATCGACGCCGCCAGCTGCCGGCGGATCGCTTCTACTTCCGGGAGTTCAGGCATCGTGCACGCCGCCGTCGATCCGGCTGGATCGGGCGGGGGCCCGACTATACTCGGCCGGGCGCAGCATTCGCTCTCGATCGCCCGGAAGACGTTCCGGCGACCTCCGTCCCGCTCGAGCCGCCTTCCTCTTCGGAACCAAGATGACCGACTCCAGACTCCACCAGGACGACCCGGCCGCTTCGGCAGCGGAGGTCCAGAACGCATTCGAACGCATCCGAGGCGAGGTCCGGAAGGTCATCGTCGGGCAGGAGGAGGTCGTGGAGGAGGTCCTCATCGCGATCTTCTGCGGCGGACACGCGATCATCGAGGGTGTTCCCGGTCTCGCGAAGACCCTCCTCGTCCACACGTTGTCCAGCACGCTCAGTCTCGATTTCTCGAGAGTCCAGTTCACACCCGATCTGATGCCCTCCGACATGACGGGGACCGAGGTGATCGAGGAGGACAAGACGACCGGTCAACGGAACCTCCGCTTCGTTCCGGGTCCGATCTTCGCCAACATCATCCTCGCCGACGAGATCAACCGGACTCCGCCGAAGACCCAGGGAGCGCTGCTCGAGGCGATGCAGGAGCGACAGGTGACCGCCGGTGGCGAATCACACCCGCTCCCGAATCCCTTCTTCGTGCTCGCGACCCAGAACCCGATCGAGCAGGAGGGGACCTACCCGCTCCCGGAAGCCCAGCTCGACCGTTTCATGTTCAACATCCGGGTCGGATATCCGTCGGAGGCCGACGAGCTCGCGATCGTCGAAAGAACGACGGCCGACGAGGAGTCGTCCGCCGACGCGATCCTTTCGGGCGACGACTGTCTTCGGATCCAACAGCTCGTGCGACAGGTCCCGGTGGCCTCGCACGTCGCTCGATACGCCCTGCGACTCGTGCGTTCGACGCGGGTCCGGGAGTCGATCGAGGACAAGCCCGAGATCGTCCGCGACTACCTTTCCTGGGGTGCGGGACCGAGGGCGAGCCAGTTCCTGGTCCTTGCCGCGAAGGCCAAGGCGCTGATCGGCGGTTCGTCGCACGTGACGCCCGAGCACATCAGGGCGGTTGCGCTTCCGGTGCTTCGTCACCGGATCATCACGAACTTCAACGCGGAGGCCGACGACGTCTCGACGGATGACGTCGTCCGGCGACTCATCGAGATCACCCCGGTGGACGAAGCCGACGCCGGAACCCGCGCGACGCTCGACTCCGTGAGCCATTGATGGAACCTTCCGGTCGGTTCGCGGCGAATCACCCCTTCCGAACCCCGGTCCGGAGATCCAGTTGACCGATTCGAACCCGGATTCGGCAGGCCTTCGGGCCGAGCAGTACCTCGCCCCCGAGACGATCGGGCAACTCACGTCCTTCGAACTCCGGGCGAGGATGATCGCCGAGGGCGTGATGAGCGGCATGCACCGTTCGCCGTACCAGGGGCTCGCGGTCGAATTCGCGGAGCATCGCCAGTACGTGCCCGGGGACGACCTGAAGCACCTCGACTGGAAGGTGTTCGGGCGGAGCGACAAGCTGTACCTCAAGCAGTACCAGCAGGAGACGAACCTCGACGTGGTGATCCTCGTCGATGCATCGGCCTCGATGCGGTTCGGAACGCTCGAGGTGAAGCAGGGATGGGGCGGCACCGACGCCTCCGGAAGACTGGGAACCTGGACGAAGTTCGATCACGCGACCGCGATCGGTGCGGCGCTCTGCTACCTGTCGCTGCAGCAACGGGACCGGGTGGGACTCGCGGTCTTCGCGGACGGCATTCGTTCCCAGGTGAAGCGTTCGAACGCCAAGCACACCTGGCGAAGCGTGGTCCGCACCCTCGCGACCGAGACGGTCGACGCGGGCACCGACCTCGGCAAGGTGGTCGATCAGGTGATGGCCACGGTGACCAATCGCTCCCTCTTCATCGTGGTGAGCGATCTCCTGGTCCCCAGCGAGACGGTCCGGGCGGCGCTCGCCCGGTTCCGGCATCGTCGTCACGACCTCATGCTGATGCAGGTTCTCGACCGCCAGGAACTTCGATTCGATCTCGACGAACCGATGCCGTTCGACGGCCTCGAGGGGGAAGGACGGGTCAACGTGGATCCCCGGGTGGTTCGCGAGGACTACCTCGCGGCCCTCGCCCGGCACTGCGAAGAACTCGAGATGTCGGCCCGCGGGCTCGGTTTCGACTACCTGCGACTCGATTCGCACGGATCGGTCGGGCCGGCGATCGCCGCGCTGCTCGGTCGGCGCGCGACGCTCGCGCGGGGAGGCCGGGCAGGATGACCTTCGTGACCACGTCCCTCGCGATCGCGGGCGTCGCGGCCGCGTCGGTCCCGATCCTGATCCACCTCCTGCTTCGCCGTCGGCGACGTCCGATGGCATGGGCGGCGATGTCGCTGCTCATGGAGGCCGCGCGTCGTCATCGACGCAGGTCCAGGCTGGAACAGATCGTCCTGCTCGCACTCCGTTCGATCATCGTCGCGATGCTCGGCGTCGCGCTTGCGCAGCCGCTGATCGGCGAACGCGCGGCGATCCTCGGAACGAGGACCCTTCATCTCGTGATCGACGACGGGATCGCGAGCGGACTCGTGGAATCGGACGGTCGAACCACGCTGGAACGCCAGACCGGCGAGGCCGCCGACGTCATCGGATCGCTCGCCGGCAACGATCGCGTCTCGGTGACGCTCGCCGGATCCCCGGTCCGCCGGCTCGTCTTCGGTCCGTCCACGGATCACCGCTCGACGATCCGGGCCATCGAGGGTCTTTCGAGTCGGGAGGGGGCCACCGATCTCGCGGGTGCACTGGAACTGGTCGAGTCCGGAATCGAGGAGACCGGGTCGCAGGAGATCCATGTCTTCAGCGACTTCCGTCGGGGAAGCGTCGATGATCGTCGACGCCCCCCGGCGATCCGGGACTCCTCGGACCGCCGGGTCGAACTCGTCGCGTCGCGGCCCACCGACGTGGTCGATGCGAACACCCAGGTGGTATCCATCGAAACGGCTCGAACCCCGCTTTCCACGGCGGGCGCCGGCGACCTCCTGCTGGTCGAGGTCGGACTCCGTCGTTCCGGAGAGCTCGCCGAATCCGTGACCAACGTCCGCCTGGAGGGCGACGCGATCGCGGGAGTGGAGAATCGGAAGGTCGAATGGCCGGCCGGAAGGTCCGAGGCGCGGATCGATTTCCAGATTCGCGTCGACGAGGACGGTGGCCTGCTGGAGGCGGTGATCGATCCGGACGCGCTTCCCCTCGACGATCGGCGGGTGACGATCGTTCCGGGACGCGAGGCGACCGGCGTTCTGCTCGTCGATCGCGACGATCTCGGGAGCGGCACGAGACTCGACCGTCTCCGGGGGACCGACTGGTTCGAGCGAGCCCTTCTTCCTTCGCCCGACACGACGATCGTGGAGGCGATCGAAGTGGACCGGGTGGACCCCGCGACGATCGGCGTCCGTGATCTCGAAGGGATTTCGCTGCTCGTGCTGGGTCGACCCGACCTGGTTCCCGAGGATTTCAACCCGACGTTGGCGGACTGGGTCCGTCGTGGTGGCGTGGTCGTGGTGCTTCCGCCGGGCCAGGAGACGATTCGCGCCTGGGCGTCGCCGATGCTGGAAAGCCTCGATCTGCCGTGGGCCGTGGCGCTGGAACCGACGACGTTCGATCCACCCCGTCGACTTCCGTCCGAACAACCCAGGTCACCGCTGACCGGACTGATCGGATCCGAGATGATCGAGCTCGCGCCGAGCGTCCGGATCGAACGAGCACTTCCCATCGAGGGTGTTCCGGACGGCGACCTCGTTCTCGTGGACGAGACGGGGGATCCGGTCGTCCTCGATGCGCCGGTAGGCGCCGGTCGGGTGGTCTTCTTCGCGGTGACCCCCGATCTCGAGTGGACCGACCTCCCCGTGAGACCGCTCATGGTTCCGCTCGTCCAGGAGATCGCGAGACAGGGGACCGCGCTTTCGAGGCGCGGTGGGGACGGCGTGGTGGGCGCCCGGTTCCCGACGCTTCGAACGAACGGCGTCGAACGCATCGTCATGCCGGGAATGCCGGATCGGGATCTCGACGGATCCACGCCGCCGCTTCCCGAGCGAAGCGGCGTCGCGATCGGCGTGGATATCGCGGGCCGGAACATCGAACGGGTGGTGATCAATCCCGACGTGGAGGGTGGAAGAATCGAACCCCTCGGCCGCGACGCGGTGGAGGCGTGGCTGGAGCCCGCGGGGGCCTGGCGTTTCACCGGGACCGAGGTGGAGGCGGTCGAGGCGATCGACGACCGTGGATCACTCGCCGTGACGCTCGTGATCGTGGTGCTCGCCCTCGCGATCATCGAGATGATCGTCGCTCGCTGGTTCGCGAGGGGCGGACTTAGAAATCGACGATCACGCGGGCTCACCGGCGCGAACGCCGACGCCGAAATCGACCGGGACCGTCGCGGGGGAGCCACGGCATGAACAGCGGTTTCGGAAGATGGCTGCTCGGAATCCGCGACCTGCCGGAAGGGGCGGAGCAGATCCGACTCGCGTGGGAACGTCCCCTCGCGGGATGGGTCTGGGTGCTCGTGGTCGCCGGTGCGTTCATGATCGCACTCTGGTCGTACAACCGGCTCGATGCCGGGGTCCGGTCCAGGATCTTCCTGGGATCGATCCGGGCGATCATCCTGATCGTTCTCATGGTGTGCGTCGCGGGACCGATGGCCGAACTCCCGCGGGAACGGGTCGAGCCCGACTGGGTCGCGGTGCTCGTCGATCGAAGTCGAAGCATGCAGGTTCGGGACGGTTCCGGAGACCGGGCCGATCGAGGGACCCGCGAGGAGGATCTCCAGTCGATACTCGATTCGGCGGGTCCGGAATGGTGGGATCCGGGTGATCTGCGTCGCGTGATGTGGCTGGGTTTCGGTGACGGCGTGTTCGACCTCGAGGATGCCGCCGCGACGGATGATCCGCCGACCGGTTCGCCGGTGGTCACCGCAAGCCCCGATGGATGGGAGACCAGGGTGGCACCGGCGATCGAGGAGGCGCTTCGTCGAACCGCCGGTCGACCGCTCGCGGGAATCGTGCTCGTCTCGGATGGACGGACCGATGCACCACCCGACCGTGACCTGGTCCGACGAATGCTCGGTGCGGCGGCCGGGGTGCACGCGGTTCCGCTCGGCGCCGAGATCCCCATGGGGGATGCGGGAATCACCAAGATCGATGCACCCAGACGCGCATTCGCGCGGGACGCCGTTCCGGTCGGTGTGCGCATCTCGAACCGGGGACGGGATGGAACGGTGACCGTCTCCCTGTTCGACCTGGACGAGCAGCGCGTGCTCGATTCGACTCGGATCGAACTCGAATCCGACCGTGCGGAAACCGACACCGTGCTCACCGCGACTCCGCGTCGATCGGACCCGAACTCGGGACCTCGTCGATGGGAGGTCCGAATCGAAGGTGGCGACGATCTCGTTCCCGAGAACGACGTGGTCCAGCTCGACGTGGAGTTCGTCGATCGGCCGCTGCGGGTGCTCTACATCGAGGGCTACCCGAGATGGGAGTACCGATACCTCAAGAACCTCCTCGTCCGCGAACCTTCGATCGAGAGCTCGGTGATGCTCCTTTCCGCGGACCGCGACTTCGCGCAGGAGGGAAACACCCCGCTCGCGAGACTCCCCCGGACCGCGGAGGAATTCGCGGAATTCGATCTCATCATCCTCGGTGACCTCCCCTCCGGCTTCCTCACGGATTCGCGACAGGAACTCATCCGGGAACAGGTCGCTCGCCGCGGCAGCGGGATCGTCATGATCGCCGGGCCTCGTTCGATGCCCTCCTCCTGGTCGGGGACGCCACTGGCCGATCTCCTTCCGTTCACCGGCGGGCTCGACCTCGACCGACGCGACGGCCCGGTACTGGTCCGACCGACCGACGCCGCCACCCGGCTCGGCGTCCTCCGGCTCGTGGCTGGTGAGGATTCCGGCTGGCCGATGCAACTGACGGATCCGACCTACGGCTGGTCACAGTTGCAGTGGGTCCAGCGGATCGATCGCGAACGTCTCAAGCCGACGGCGGAGATTCTCGCCGAGGTGTTCCCCGCGGACGGCGATCCGGCGGACGCGACCCCCCTGGTCCTGGGCATGCGGTACGGCGCCGGTCAGTCGCTCTACGTCGCGACGGACGAAGTGTGGCGATGGAGATACGGACGCGGGGAACTCCTTCCTGAACAGTTCTGGATCCAGTTGCTCAGGCTGCTGGGTCGCGAAGCGGTCCAGGGTGATCTACCGGTTCGAATTCTCGCGGAACCCCGACAGGCCGAGATCGGGCGCCCGGTCCGACTGACGGTGGATCTTCTCGACGCCAGCGGTGGAATCGCCCCACCGGAATCCGTGATGATCGAAGCCATCGATGCCGAGGGCGGGGTCGTCGGATCGTCCGAACTCCCCGCGAGCGGCGAGGCCTCGTGGGCGGGGACCTGGATACCTCCGCGACTCGGCGAAATCAGATTTCGAATCACCGAACCCGGGTTGTCGGCACTCGCGGGCGGTGCGGTCGCGACCATCGAGGTCGGTCGCCCCGACGACGAACTCCGTGAATCGGATGCGGATCATGCGTTCATCAGGGCGCTCGCGGAGGAGACCGGCGGCATGATCCACGGCCTCGAGGGGGAGGGATCGGTGTTGGACCGGATCCATGAATCCCTTCCTCGCCGGGCCATCGTCACCGAACAGCCGATCCGGGAGCGGATCTGGACCTCTCCTCTCTTCTTCACCATCCTTCTGCTGCTTGCCACGACCGAGTGGATCGGACGTCGCCTCGCCCGACTCGACTGAACGGAGTACATGGTCCGGAACCCCGATCCACGGCCCGCGAATCGCCATGGGAAACCTTTTTCACCCGCCCCCGTGGATTGTGAATCGAACCGACCGATCTCGACGTTGACATGAATGGAACCACCCGAAAGATGCCGTTGAACGATGAGATCATTCCGAGGATCGAGAAGGTCCGGCGCACGATGCGTCGGACGGTGGTCGAGCGTCGTGCTTCGGCGATCATCTCGGTGGTGGTCCTCTGCGTCGTGACGCTCGCGTTCGCCGACCGGGTGCTTCGATTCCCCTCCGGCTTCCGCTGGGTGATCCTCGTGGCGGGAATCGGGGCGATCGCGTGGGTCGTGTTCCGGCGGCTCTGGCCGGCGATGCGATTCCAGCCCTCGCTGGTGGATGTCGCCCTTCGGATCGAACGGATCGCGCCTCCGCTCGCCGGCAGACTCGCAAGCTGCGTCGAATTCGAATCGGGCGGACCGATCTCCGACGATCCACTCGCGGCGCGGTCCATCCGGGATCTCCGAGCGAGGATCACGACGGTCCGTTTCGAGGACGTCGTCGATTCGACCGTCGCTCACCGCCTGCTGGCCGCTGCGGTGACGATCTGCATCGCGACCGTCCTGCTCATCGCCTGGAATCCCGTCGACGCAGCGATCGCGGGACGACGGCTGATCACGCCGTGGTCGGATGCGAAGTGGCCCGCGAGGACCGAGGTGGTCGACCGGATCGAGCCCGATCTCGTCCACCCCCGCGGGGAACCGCTCGCGATGAAGGCGGATCTCCTCCGTGGAGATCCCGGGAAGGACCGGGTTTTCCTCCGGATCCGTCGAATCGACGACGGTGAAGCGACCGATTGGCAGCGGCTGGTGCTCACGAGACAGCAGGACGTTCGATTCGAGCGGATCGTCGACACCGAAGCCGATGAGATCCAGTACGCCTTCGAGACGGAGGATGACGCGACACCTGTTCGTTCGATCCGGATCTTCCCCGCACCCGCCGTCGTCTCCGCGACGGTCGTGGTCCGGCCTCCAGGCTATGCGCGGAGTCGTGGCGAGGTCCGATCGGAACTCGGACCGGGAACCGATCGGAGGTCCAGACTCGATCGGCCGGTGCTCGAGGGTTCGGACGTCGAACTGGATCTCGTCCTGGAACGACCGGTTCCGATCGACCGGGACACGCTCGGCGGGATCGATCCGGAATTCGTCGCTCGCGCACTCTCGTCGCCGGGCGACGCGCCCGTCACCCTCGACGTGGACGATTCCGATCCGACGCGCTGGAGGATCACGACCAGACTCGACCGTGGTGGCGACGTCGAGATCGCGCTTCGGGACGAACACGGACTTCGAAACCTCGATCCGATCCGGTACCGGTTCGACACGGTGGCTGATCGGCCGCCGACCACCACGATCACGCGGCCCGCCATGGATCAGACGGTCTCGATCGAAGCCGTCGTCCAGGTCCGAGCGGAGGCTCGAGACGACGTGCGCCTGGACGCCTTCGAGGTCGAGGCGACGCTCGTGCGAGACGGCGTCGGGTCGAGGATCGAGACCATCGCCGCGATGTCCCGGGTCGAGGAGGGAGCCGCGGATGTAGCGGATTCGACGCTCGACGTGGGATTCGAGGTCGCCACGGTGGAACCGGAGGTCGGCGACGAGATTCTCCTGATCGCGATCGCGACCGACGAATTCACGGAGGACGGCATCCCCCGGGAACCGGTCCGGAGCGCGACCAGGAGGCTTCGCGTGGTCTCCGACATCGAGATCGTGGAACAGATGCAGTCGGCGCTCGCGTCGATCCGTCGATCCGCGATCCGCCTCGACGACGACCAGTCCGGAATCGCGGATGCCGTTCGACGCGAGGGCGTCGATCGTGGAAGCATCCGTGAACAGGGACGACTCAGCGATCGCATCGGAGGCGCGCGGGAAGCCATCGACTCGATCGAGGAACGTCGGATTTCGAACGGCATCGACGACGAACTTCTCTCCGACATCCTGGACCAGGCGCTCGATCTCGTCACGGCGGCGGAATCGGCTTCGGAACGGGCGGTCGCGGCGATGGATCGTGCACGCCGGGAGAACGCCGAACCGACCGAACCGTCGGCGAACCCCGAGGATCTCGCTTCGGGACCGGATCCCGCGGACCCCGCCGATCAAGGCGAAGGACGTGGATCGAATTCCGGAGCGGAAGCGCAACCGGAGATCGGACGGACCTCGGAGGGGGCGGAATCCACCGGGGGCGAGGACTCCGGATCCGAATCGACCGGATCCCGCGAGGATTCCGGTGCCGGGCCGAGGTCCGACGCGGAACGCGACGCCGCCGAGGCCCAGGAGGATGTCCGGGAGGAACTCGCGGATCTCGCCGAACTCCTGGATCGCGGGGAGGACGCGTGGGTCGTCTCCAGGAAGATCCAGGAGATGGCGGAGGACCTCGCGGAACTTCGCGAGCGCACCTCCGATCTGGCGGACGAGACGGTCGGTCGTGAACGAGCGGAACTCACCGACGAGGAACGACGCGAGCTCGACGACATCGCCCGGGAACAGGCGGAACTCGGAGACGCGGCGGATGAACTGATCGAGGAGCTGGAAGCCCGGGGCGAATCCATGGATCGTGCGGATCCGGCCCAGGCCGCGGGCCTTCGGGAAGCCGCTCGAGAGGCGAGAGAGCAGGGGCTCGAGGATCGGATGCGGGAGGCGGAGGACCGTGCTCGCGAGAACCAGCTGCAGCAGGCAGGCGCGGCCCAGCAACAGGCAGCGGAAGCGCTGGAACGGATGCAGGAGACGATCGAGGAGTCGAGGAAGGCGCAGGTCGCGGAGCTGCAGCGTCGGATCGCGAGCCTCGTCGAAGGTCTCCGGGGTCTCGTCGAAGCGAGCGAGAACGAGATCATCGCGCTCGCCAGGATCGAGGGTCCCGATGACGCCGAAAACCTCGCGAAGCGAAGTCGATCGCTGATCACCCTCAATGGAAACACGCTCGCCGTCGCCGCCGAAGCCGCGGCGGCCGGGCCCGATGGAGATCGCATCGCCCGCCTGGTCGAGCGCGCCGGGGGAAGCCAGGGAGCGGCCATCGGTGATCTCCGCGCGGATCCGGCCCGGATCGACGAGTCGAGGGACAACCAGGAACGAGCCCTCTCATCGCTCCGCGAGGCGCTCGAACTCGCCGAGGATGCCGCGGAGGAGCTGGCCGAGGAGCAGGCCGAGGAACGCCGTAGGGATCTTCTCGCCGCCTATTCGGAGGTGCTCGAGGTCCAGGCGGGAATCATCGCCGAGACGAAGGGGATTAGGATCGCCGAAGGCGAGCGACTGGGACGCCGGTCGTTGATGACGTCGCGGCGGCTCGCCACCGACGAGGAGACCCTCGGGCGCAGGATCGATTCGATTCGCGACGAGTTCGAGGAGATCACCGACTCCCTCGTCTTCTCGATGACGCATCGGAACATCCGGTCGTGGATCGACTCGGCGACCGCCGGCTTGCGGGAGGGGCGTCCGGACGACGCGACCATCGAGTTCGAGATCCTGGTGCTCGAGGCGCTTGGCGGACTCGCGACGTCGCTCGATCAGGATGCTCCCGACGACGATCCGTTCGCCGACGGGGAGAACGGCGGCGGTGGCGGGGAGGGTCAGGGTGGCCAGCAGGAGGGATCGCCACCCGATCCGCTGATTCCACCGATCGCGGAGTTGAAGATGCTTCGTGCGGCCCAGCAGCAGATCCTCGACGCGACCCGACGTCTCGACTCGACCCGGGATTCCGCCAGCCCCGGATCGATGGATTCCCGGATCGCGGATCTCGCCCGAATGCAGTCCGATCTTCACGCGGTGGCCACCGCACTGCTCCAGCAGCTCCAGCCCGATCCCGCGGGCGTCGACGAGACCGGACGGAACGAGGAGGATCCCCGATGAACGGAATCCACGTCGATCGATCGAAATCGTTCGCGATCATCCTCATCGCGAGCATGGTCCTCGGACGGGAGGCGTTCGCCCAGCGACCAGCCGCGGCCGAGGATCCGCCCCCCGCGTCCGAATCCGGGGAGACCGTCGAGACGCCGCCGTCGCTCGACGACCTGCTCGAAATCGAAGGTGGTGGGGACACGTCCCAGGACGACAACGCGGCGGAAATGGAACGACGTCGCACCCTGGACGCGGCGCTCGCGGAACAGGAACCCGAACAGGCCTTCCGAACCGCGGTCACGGAGATGCTCGAGTCGGTCGACCTGCTTCGCGAACGTCGATCGACCGGACTCGGAACCCAGCGGGTGCAGGAACGGATCGTCGATCGACTCCAGCTCCTGATCGACAGCGCTCGAAGACAGCAGCAGCAGCAACAACAGCAGCAGTCGAGTTCCAGTTCGCAGCAGCAGCAGCAACAGGATCCCGGACGTCGATCGGAGGATTCGCAGGATGGGCGCGAAAGCCGGGACTCCAGCAGCCGCCGCGACGACGGCGATCCCGACGGATCATCGACCGAGGCGCCTCCTCCGGAGTCGGCGACCCTCGAGGGCGTGCTCGACGAGAGCCAGGTCGAATGGGGAAGTCTTCCCCCGAGAGTCCGGGAGCTCATCACACAGGGGATGCGCGACCAGATGTCGCAGCTCTACCGTTCACTCACCGAGGCCTACTACCGACGGATGGCCGAGGAGGCGGATCGATGAACCACATGACGAGAAGACTGACGACTCCTTTCACGATGACGGCCTGCCTGCTCGCGGGAGCGGCGAACGCGCAGGAGGTGGAACCTGCGCCGGTCGTGGTCGACCGACCCGGCGCCGAGAATGCGCCCGCCATGGACGAGATGACGCCGGAGCTCGACGAAGCGGTGCGAAAGGGACTCGCATCGCTCGCCGCGATCCAGAATGCGGATGGATCGTTCGGCCGTGGGCGGTACGGCAAGCACGTCGGGATCACCGCGCTGTGCGGGATCGCGTTCATGGCGGATGGTCACCTGCCGGATCGCGGTCGCTATGGAACGGTGGTCTCCAAGGCGCTCCGGTTCGTGCTCGACAACGCGACCGAGACGGGACTCCTCGCGGCGGAGACGTCGCACGGACCGATGTACGGGCACGGATTCGCGACCCTATTCCTCGGTGAGATCTACGGGATGAACCCGTCCGACGAACGGGTGCGGGACGCCCTCGGCAGAGCGATCCGTCTTATCGTGAACAGCCAGAACGAGGAAGGGGGCTGGCGATACAACCCGGTTCCCTTCGACGCGGACGTCTCGGTCACCATCTGCGAGATCATGGCGCTTCGATCCGCGCGGAACGCGGGAATCAAGATCCCGCGGGAGACGATCGAACGGGCGGTGGAATACGTTCGGAAGTGCCAGAACCAGGATGGTGGTTTCCGCTACATGACGCAACCGGGCGGTGCGGCGTGGCCGAGGACCGCCGCCGGCGTCGCCAGCCTCTTCTACGCCGGAATCTACGAGGACGACGCCATCGAGCGTGGACTCGACTACCTGGTCAGGGTCGCGGCCCCGGGTGGCGGCGGGCGAGGTCCGGGCAACGCCCACTACTTCTACGGTCAGTACTACGCGGTCCAGGCGATGTATCTCGCGGGCGGCGAATGGTGGGAGCGGTGGTGGCCGGGGGTCCGGCAGGAACTGCTCGTGCGGCAATCCGCCGACGGTCTGTGGGTGGATCACCAGATCGGTGATGCCTACGCCACGGCGATGGCCCTGATCGTGCTGCAGATGCCGAAGCGGTACCTTCCCATCTTCCAGAAGTGAGAATGCGGACCGAACCTTGCCGAACCGATCGCGAATCATCGCTCTGACGAATCTCCTCGGTGCCTGCGCGGTGTCCGGCGGGACCGTCTCCGGCGCGGACGTCGCACAGGACGGGGATCCGCCCGCTCGGTCGGGCGGCGCGTCGATCGATGCCCGGATCCTCGACCTCGAACTCCGGGAGGTCGACGCGAATCCGATCCTGATCGACGAATCGAAGATCATCGGCTGGGACCAGCCCGGTGGCATCCCCGAACCCGTTCCCCGGATGTCGGCACTCGCCGTGGTCGTCGGGCCGTCCACCGGTCGGGACGAGACACCCGCGTGGAGATTCATCCGTGAACGGGCCGGCGACCACCAGCCGATGTCCTCGCCGTACCTTCGTCTCACCGACGGTCAGGTCGTTCCCGGAAACCTGACCGGGGAGGGGGAGACTCCGTTGTGGCGCAACGCCTGGCTTCATCCGCTCCCCCTCGAGCTGGACCGGATTCGCGAAATGCGGCTCGTCGAGGGTGCGGAGGTCCCCGTCGCGACCGAGGCCGACGAGGTCGTCCTGGTCAATGGTGATCGCCTCCGAGGCCTCGTCGAATCCATCGGGACCCACGTCGTGCTCGAACGGGAAGACGAAGCCGATGGGGATCCACTTCGAATACCGCTCGATCGGGTCGCGTCTTTCGCCCTCGTCAACCCCGAAGATCCTCCACGAGGAACGGTGGTCTGGTTCCTCGGCGGCCATCGAATCGCGTGCGACGGAATCTCCATTCCCGGGGACGGCTACGTCCGACTCGATTCGCCGGCGCTCGGAGGCGAGTCAGCCGATGTCCCGATCGATTTCCTGCGCGGTGTCGTCTTCGATGCGACGCGGCTCGTTCCCCTCGCGGATCTCCCGATCACGATCGATCCGGGAACCTCGGGTCCGTTCCGACCCTGGATTCCCGCCCCGGTGATCGAACCCGGGCAGTGGGCGTGGAACGCGTCGCCGATCCGGCTCGTCGGACCGCTTCAGGCGACCTGGAGACTCCCGGAGACCGGATGTCGGGTCGGCGCGACGCTGGAACTCCCCCTCGACTCGGACCGGGGTCGATTCGAGGTGGTGGTCCGGGACGGCGATCGCGAGATTCTTCGAACGCCGATGGATTCGGATCGACCGGTCCACCGGATCAACGTCGGGATCGAGACCGATCGGTTCGGTATCGAGATCGAGATGGGCGACGACGGACCGTTCCACGATCACCTCACGCTTCGGGAGGCGATCGTGGTGAGGCCGGTGGACTGACCGAATGCCCACGATCCGCGACGAAGCAGTCTGCGTGAGACACTGGGACTTCAGCGAGACCAGCCAGACCGTCTCCCTGTTCCTGCGCGATCACGGTCTGGTTCGAGGTCTCGCCAAGGGTGCGCGGCGCGAGCGGGGTTCGTTCAGCGGGGGGTTCGATCTCTTCACGCGGGGAGAGATCGTGCTGATATCCAAACCGGGTCGCGAACTCGCCACCCTCACCGAATGGACGCTGCTGGAGACGTTCCCGATCCTCCGTCGCGATGCCGAAGCGAACCGATGTGGCTGGTATCTCGCCGATCTGATCGGGCGATTCCTCCACCAGCCCGAACCGCACCCCGCGACGTGGATGGCGACCGTCGCGGCGCTTCGAGAACTGGACGACGGGACCCCCGTGGCCCGGGTCCTCCTCTCGTTCCAGTGGCGGATGCTCTGTGATCTCGGGTATCGACCGCGGCTGGAACTCGAGGGTCTCCCCGGCGAGACGGTGGCATTCAGCGCGGAGTCGGGAGGCGTGGTGGAGGATTCGGGTACCGCGGATCGGTGGCGGGTGCGCAGGACCACCATCGAACTGCTCGCCTCGGTCGATCGGGCCGAAGGCTTGGTCCCGGAGACGTCGGACGCGGACTCCGTGGGACGGGCGACCCGTCTCCTCGCGACCTGGATCCGGGAGCTTCTCGGGACCGAGACCGTCCCGATGCGCCTGCTGTTCGGGTCGTAGGACATCAGGCACCGGTTTCCGGACGTCGAACCGAACGGTTGTCCCGGTCGGTCTTCACCCCGTTCCGGGAGGGACCGAAGACTCCTCCGCGAGCGGATCGATCCGGAAGGTCGATCGTTCGCGGGGAGGAGCGAGGAGATGAACGACACCGCCTTGAAGCGGATCATGGAGAGTCCCCAGTTGCCGACGCTGCCCGCGGTGGCGGTACGGGTGCTGGAGCTCACGAGTCGTCGTGACGTGGAGCTCGGGGAGATCGCGAAGGCGGTCGAGCACGATCCTGCGATCGCCACTCGCGTCCTGAAGACCGTCAACTCGAGTTTCTACGGACTCACGCGCCGGGTGGGATCGATCCGCCAGGCGCTCGCCTATCTCGGCATGGAGACCGTGAAGGGACTGGTGCTCGGTTTCAGTCTCGCGAGGGTCCTGAGAGGCGATGAAGACGTGGTCTTCGACTTCGAGGAGTACTGGAGACGAAGCGTGTTCTCCGCGAGCGCCGCCCGATCGCTCGCCTCGATCACACGGACCTGCGATCCCGATGAGACCTTTCTCGCGGCGCTGATCCAGGACGTGGGGATGATCGCCCTCTGGAAGCACTACGACGATCGATATCTCCAGGTCTACGATCTGGCGGCCGGCGATCACGACCGGATCGCGGGTTTCGAGCAACGCCACTTCGAGGTCGATCACGCCCAGATCGGCGCCGCGATGCTCGAGGGATGGAAGTTCCCGTCGCACACCGTCGATGTCGTCCTCATGCACCACCTGGGAACCGACATGGCGGCGCAGGACGAGGACATGCGTCGAATCGTCCTGCTGGCGAACCTGGTGGCGGAAAGCCTCGGATCCGATTCCGAGCGTGCGCAGCGTGCGCTGCAGCGCTACGAGGAGCTTGCCGCGACCTGGTTCGATCTTCGGAGGGGAACCGCCTTCGCCGCCTTGTCGTCGATCACGGAGCACGCTCGCGAGCTCGGTCGGATGTTCGACATCGAATCGAGGGCGTGTCCCGACGTCGATTCGATCCTCGAGGAGGCGGATCGACTCCGCCGGGCGAATCGAATCACCCCGCCGCCCGCGGAGGACCTTGAAAACGTGGACGGACTCACCGGACTTCCCGATCGCACCGCCTTCCAGAAGGACCTGCTCGCCGTCTTCGAGTCCCACGAGGATGCATCGATCCTGCTGATCGGGATCGACGGCATGCGGGAACTCAATCGGACGGGTGGTCCGGGCACGGGCGACGCGGCGCTGGTGAAGGTCGCCGAAGCGGTGATCCGCACCTGTCGCGAGGCGGTCGGAGAATCGGCGACGGTGTTTCGATTCGTCGGTGCGGAACTGGCGGTCGTGATGCGGGGTGATTCGGCGAAGCGGGTCCGGATGCTGTCGGAGCGGATCCGCGCGACCATCAGGCTCGCGCCGCTCGCGGACGAGCGGATCGGCCTCACGAAGCTCGGTGCGTCGCAGGGAATCGCCCGCCGGATGGCCGCCACGGACACGCCGGACGAACTGCTTCGGGCCGCGATGATGGCGACGAGCGAGGCCCGCCGGAGTGGTGGCGACTCGATCTTCGTCTGGGGCGAGGGCGAGGCCAACGCCGTCGCCGCCTGAAACTTCGTTTCAGCCGCCGCCTCGGACCGCGAGAAGCCGGTCGAGCGGCCACGAATCGAGGGCGGATCGGATGTCGTCCAGTCCGACCGCTCGAATCCGATCGAGCTCCTCGTCGAGCGTCGTGTAGTCGAGTCCGTGACTCCAACGCGATCCGAGCCGCGTCATTCGTCCCATGGGTCTTTCACTGGCGAGCATCGCGGAGGTCGCGATCTTGGCCCTGCTCCGAAGGAGGGCGTCCTCGTCGACCGTCGAGGCTAGTCGCGCCATCTCCCGTCGGGCGATCGTCTCGACCTGTTCCGCATTCTCCGCGGCGCAGACGATGGTCGCGATCGCCTCCCCGCATCCGTCGTGCGTCTGGAGGTGCATCGTCGCCTCCTCGGCGAGTCCGGTCTCGACGAGTTCCCAGAAGAACGTGGATCCCTCGCTGTCACCGAGGGCCTGGAAGGCCTGGGCCAGCGCGTACTTCCGGTGGTCGGCGATACCCACCGATGGTGCGAGGAGCATCAGGTATCGCTGCTGGGTGTCCGCGAGATCCACTTCGATCTCGCCGGGTTCGAAGAGATTCGGCTCGTGCACCCGACCCGGATCGCCCTTCGGCCAGTGGCCGCAGAGCGCCTCGGCGCGTTCCACCAGATCGTCGAATTCGAATCGACCCGACGCCACGAGCACGCCGTTGTCCGCGGAATATCGTCGATCGAAGTACGTCTTCATCTGGTCGCGCTGGAGATCGCCGACGGTCTGCCGGGTTCCAAGCACCCGGTGGGCGAGCGGGTGCGATCCGAAATAACGCTCGAGACCCTGTTCGAAGAGCACCCAGAACGGCTGATCGTCGTACATCGCGATCTCCTCGAGGATCACGCCCTTCTCCTCGTCGAAGTCCTCGGTGCGAAGGGACGGTCGAAGGATGTCGGCGAGAATGTCGAGTGCGTCGCCCAGTGCGTCGTACGGGACGTGCGCGTAGTACGCGGTGGTCTCGGTGGTGGTGAAGGCGTTGTGGTTCGCTCCGAGATCGTCGAATCCGCGATTGACGTCCTCGGCGGTCCGTCGCTCCGTGCCCTTGAACATCATGTGCTCGAGGAAGTGGCTCACCCCCATCACCTCGGGATTCTCGTCCCGGGCCCCGGTTCGGAAGAAGAAGCCCGCCGCCGCGGTGAGGGCGTCGGGCACGATCTCGGCCTGGATGGTGAGCCCGTTGGGCAGGACGGCCTGGCGGAACTGGACGGCTTCGGCGGTGGTCATCCGCGAAGGGTATACGCCGACCTGCATCTGAAAGGTTGTGACCACCAAAAAACACGTTCTAGGTTCTTACAGGGGTTTCAGTTGTGTGGATCGATCGCTGATTTGTAGGATCAATCACGGTGTTCGACGAGGAATCTGGCAGTCGGTTGAAAATTCGGACCGGAGATTGAACATGTCCTGCATATCGAATCTGATGATGGTCGTTCCCGTGCTCCTTCCTGTCCTTGCGGCCGATGCGCAGTCGCCGGAAAAGCCCTGGCAGCACGCCGACGGCCGAGTCGAGTTCCAAGGTCGGTTCTTCCCCGACTGGGACGCCTACCGGGCCTCCGACTTCTTCGATTGGTCGAAGCAGTGCGCCACGCCGAGTTTCGTCGATCTCGTGGAGGGTCAGGGCGACTTGCTCATGGGTACCGGCGACTGCACGCTCACCGAGACGATCGAGAATCCCGCCAACGATCCCGACGGCACGCTCTACCGGATTCCGGTGGTGGTGCACGTCCTCTACTTTAAGACTCTGGGCGTGCTCAGTGACGAGGAGATTCAGTTCTCGATCGACGAGGCCAACGATTTCTTCCAGGCGAATCTCGGATCGGTCGCCCAGGCTGGATTCGATGCCGGGATCGAGTTCTATCTGGCCGAGGTCGATCCGCAGGGAAATCCCACGACGGGCATCACCCGGACCGAAAACCTGAGCTGGTACAACAACTCTGGAAACTATTCGGAAAGTCTTTCCTGGGATCCGCATCGTTACGTGAACGTCTACACCAACAGTGCGTCCGGGGTCCTGGGGTACGTCACTGGCTTTCCCGCCGAAACGGGCTTCCCGGGATCCATTGAAGATTATGTGGTGTTGAACACGGAATGCATGAGAGGACTTCCTTGTGCCGGCTCGATCGACACCCTCGCTCATGAATTCGGTCACTATCTCGGTTTGTATCACACCTTCGAGACGTTTGATGGAAACGGTTGTGTGGCGACCCCCGCAGGCGGATGCTTCACGAATGGCGACTTGATCTGCGACACCTGCCCGGGTGACGTTACGTTCGGATGCGAATCGACCCAATTCGCCCAATGCGGTGATCTTCCCTACCCGTCCAACAACGTCATGAGTTACACGCATGAATGCAAGGATCGATTCACTCCGGGACAGGCGAATCGCATGCGGTGCTCGCTTCTCACCTACCGACCGCTCCTCTACACGACCGCCCAGACCTGTGTTTCACAGTGTTTCGCGGACATCGACAACAACGGCATCATCGACAGCGGTGATCTCGGGCTGCTGATCGGAGCTTGGGGGCCCTGTGGTGGCGGCAAGAAGGGGGGGCTCTGTTGCGCCGACCTCGATGGGAACGGTCTGGTGGACAGTGGAGATCTCGGGCTTTTGATCGGAGCCTGGGGATCCTGCGAACCCTATCCGGTCTGTCAGCCCTTCTTCTCCGATATCGAGGGGGACGAATGCTCCACTGCCTTCGTCGCCATCGAAGGTGTCAATCAGATCGATACGACCCTCATGACTTCGTCCTGGACTAGTGGGGCCGGCCCCTGCGATTTTCTCGATTCTGATTTCACGCTCGACGGATGGTTCATCTTCGAGGTCCCGACCGTCGGATCCATGAGTCTCGATTTCTGCAATTCCGACTTCGACACCTCCGTCGTCGTCTACAGGGGCGAGTGTGAATCGCTCCTCGGCATCACCTGCGACGCCGACGGCTGCGACTCGAAGCTTGGGTACCAGTCCCGGATAGACGGGATCCAGGTTGCACCCGGCACCTACTACATCCGCGTCGGAGGTCGTGCGGGGGCGGCCGGAAACGCGGTCTTCGATCTGACCTTCGAAGCAGCCCCAGTATTGGAGGGCGACGAATGCGAAAGCGCATTCGTCGCCGTCCAGGGCACCAACGAGGTCAACACCTCCCTCATGTACAGTTCGGCCGATCCTCCCGAGAACGGGGACTGCCAATTTCTCCAGTGGGGCGATTCCCCCGACGCCTGGTTCGTCTACGAAGCCTCGTCGCCCGGGCAGCTGAACCTTACTTTCTGCCTATCCGACTACGACAC
>NYWD01000099.1 GCA_002684855.1 Planctomycetaceae bacterium
CAGAAATCCAGGACCATCTGCCTCAACTTTTGGTCATTAGGTAGTAGCACGCGCCCCTCTTCTGGCTTGGGAAAGAAAGAATTTCTTTTGTAGAGCTTTTTTTCTCTGCACGCCCATCCTTAATTTAATTATAAAACATGGGTGCATAGAAAATATTTTATCTAGTGGGGTAAAATTAACAGATACTTTTGATTACAAAACGTGTAGAGATATATTCACAATATTTGACTATGAATTACCCGAACCATTTACTATCAAAAAAACAAACAAGGACGTTTTAATGGAATTTATGAATAGACACAAATTCAGAGACAATGTAATTTCCAAATTTATAAAAATTTTAATTTAATTCATTTTATTTTTGAATTAATTTTAATTTAATTTCTTTTGTATATATTAAAATAAATATGTCTGACGATCTCCTCGATCTATATTTTGGCGCTAAGCGCCGCCGTCGCTCGCGTCGTTCTCCCAAGCGCAAGCGGGCGCGCTCGCCTCTCCGCCGCCGTCGTACCCGCAGAATTTCCAAGGCTAAGACTTCGATTATAGTTGCTGGCCGCAAGCGTAAGCTTTACAAGGGTAAGACCGGCGCTCTATTCTACCGCTCCAAGGGCCGCAAGGTCTACATTAAGAAGCGCCGCACCCGCAGAAGCACAAAGGGTCTCCGCCGCAGACGTACCAAGAGACGTCTAAAGATGACCAAGGCTGCCATTCGTGCGCGTCGTGCCTACCGCCGTCGCAATCGCAAGTCTGCCCGTCGTGGTCGCAAGAAGAAGCTAAAGATGACCAAGGCTGCCATCAAGGCTCGTGCCGCTTACCGTCGCCGCACTCGCTCGCGTTTCGGTCTCTGGTAAACGTGTAAATGTTGTGTAAATTAGTTTATAATGTGTAAATTAGCATGTAATTAAATCATATTAATTCTTATTATGAATTTAAATGATTTAGTTAAAATTTGGAATGTTTTATTTTTTTAGATTAATGATGTCTTCAAGGGTAATATTTTCTTTTTTAATATAAAGTATTTTTTCTATTGCCCTTATTGTTGTAGGTATTGTTTTATCATCGTCTACCTTTATTATGTTTATTTTATCGTTACATGTATCTACGTTAACTTCAATTATACACCCACTCTTGTAATTTTCAAGGCTTCTAATTGTTTTGATGTATTCCATACCTTCCGGTGTATTATTTCTAATTTTAGCAAAATGCTTCAACTTTTTAAAATTAGTTGTATATACATCTACATCGCCAAATTCATCGTCTTCGAATAACAAATTAAATGTGAGTTTATCTGCGGGTTTCCATTTAAAACATGAATAATTTATACCCGTTGTAATGGGTAAATTATTTGGTATCATAAAAAGTTCTTCAATTTCAAAATTTTGATCTGAAATCTCTGAAATACTATGGAAATATTTCATTGTATTTAATTTAGGTTCTGATTCTACTGTATTATTTACAAAATATTCCGCTTCAGACATTCTATCTAAATAAGAATATGTATTTACTTTGTTACCCCCTGACATAAATACATCACATATTGTAATATTTTCTTCTGTAAAAGAAATATCAAATATACTACCGTAGAAATATTCATCATAACAATTTATATATACATTATACATAGTAAAGTCTTTAAGGATTACTATAGATACATCTTCTGCCCGAGAATCTATAAATGTAAATAGTATTCCTCTTTTTGTTTCGGTGGTATTTTTCTTTGCATATATGTAATTATAGTCTTTGAGTTTTGTAAAATGACTTTTTTCTAAGTTAATCGATGTTTGAGCTGGAAAATAATAATCAGTTCTTCCTGTCCAATTATTATTAAGTAAAAATATGATTTGTTTTTTATATTCTTCATTTACTATTTCGGATAACATCTATATTAATAACATTCTATATAATAAATCGCAGTCTTTAAATTTATTTAAAGGTTATTTTAATTATATTTAAATGACTTTTTCCACTAGAGAAGAAACACTTGTAAACTTTTTGTTATCTTTTTACAAAAACAAAATGTATATCCTTAAAGATATAGTTTATCAAAACACTCCATTAAGTTTGAGATTATTGGATTGGCTTGTGACAAATTATTCAAAGAAATACAATATTATATATCCTTTATATAAATCAACTGGTGATATAATTTATTTTAATATATACCTAGACTATAAAAATCAATTAAAAGCCTATTCTAAAAAATATTTTGACCCTTTTTGTAGACAAAGAAGAATAATTATAGATATAAATACATTAAAATGGAAAGAATATACAACCGGATATGAAACACATGATAAAGAAATAATAACAACAGTTGGACAATTAAATTTTTTTAGGTGGGTATTGGAGAATAAAATTTATGATTATGCTATAAGCAATATCTCACTAATAGATTCTGACATGAATACAACTCTATTAAATAAAAGAAAAGACAAACGCACTGTTTTATCCCCAAGTGCTGTAAAGGGTGTATATACAAACAATTTAAATGTAACAATTAAATTTAAAGGATAGGAAATTTATTTAAAGTCTTAGGATATATTTATATATCTAATGGATAATCCACTGACAACATGGTTTTATTCTACCGGTAAAATTGTAACAGATTCTAATAAACAAAATGTAACACATTTTTTACTCGATGGGGGTAAATTAGATATATCTAAAGACTATGAAATTTTTCAAGAAATGTATTCAAAATACATAAATTGTAAAAATTGTATAGTAGAAAGAAAAACAAATGTATTTAAGTTTTTTATTGATTTTGATTTTAATTCAACTGAAATCATAGATATATCCAATTACATAAAGATAATACAAGATCTTATTCAACACATTTATCAAAAGACTTACATTTGTATAATTACTACAGCCGACAAATGCAAAGAAAATATTAAATCAGGCGTAAAATACTTTAAACAAGGATATCATCTTCACTGGCCAGATATCTTTGTTGATAAAGATATTGCTAAGTCTATTCGTAAAAATATCATAGTTCGTCTTACAACAGAATTTGGTAAAATTGAAAGCTGTTATGATAATTGGGATAAAATTATAGACAAATGTGTTTATGACGCCAATGGTCTTAGATTAATTGGATCAGACAAGTGTTCTATATCAGATGGTGTTAAACATTATGAAAACAGGGTGTATATTATTAAATCAGTCTATAATGGTAAAAATGTAGATTCCGAACTAACAAAAGAATACATTAGTAATAATTTATTGGCTATTAAACAAACGAGTATAAGAACTGATATTAATGAAATTACAAAAACTGTTAATCTGCAAATTTATGAAGAAACAGAAGACGCTGGTGATACTTCAACAAAAAAGGGATTCGTAAGGCTTGATAAAGATTCATGTGAATATCAGGCTATAATTAAATTTTTTAAGAATTTTATGCCACTGTATAAATCTGAAGATATTCGTATCATACAAAAATCTAAAGAAAATCCTGTTTATATCATAGCAACAAAATCTAAATATTGTCAAAATAAAGGAGATTTTCACTCTCATAATAACATTTACTTTAAGTTAACTCCATCGGGATTTTGTCAAAAGTGTCTATCTGAGAGTGAGGGAGAGTTTGGTTGTTGTAGAGATTATCAAAGCGCTCCTATACCTATTACACCAGGACTTGAAAGTGCTCTTGGCTGGAAAAAACCAAAAATAAAATCAGAAGAACTTCCCGTTTTTGAAAAATTTACATTAGAGAATATACTATTTAATATGGAAAACAGAATAACTAATAAAACTCAATCATTAGGACCACCTAAGTCTAAAAAGAAATGATTACTGAAATAAGCTAGATTTTAAAATTATAACTGCAATGGAAATTATAATAGCTATTAAAATCTGTCCCTTTATATTAATCTTTGTAACAGAATCCATTAAATAGGGGAACATATCATAAATCAATTTATAAATCGGTTGGGAATTCAATAAAAGATATAAAAAGATAATTGTAGCAATTATTTTATGATTTTTTTTATCTTTGAGGTCATTTAAAATCACCTCTATCACCGAATCTTTTACATTTTCTTTTTCAGGTTTTTTTATATCATTAGAAATTTTTTTTTTTTCGGGATAGGTATATTGTTTTGTCGTTGAGGTCTTTGATCATCTAATTTTACTGTAGTTTCTTGTTTAATAGGTTCTAAATTAATTTTACTATCCCCTTTATTTCTATCTGAATCTATTAAATCTTCAATATTACATTCAAAATCTGACATTGGTATTAATATACATTATTATTAAAATAATACAATTTAAACGTTTTTATTTAAAAAAAAATAATCGTGTATAATAATAAAAGATATGGGTATAGAAAATGTAGCCATGACGACGTTTAATTCAACTGGTTCACAATCTGTATGTAGGGCTAATAAATATAAAGAAGACACTCTAATAGAATCGGATTTTTTAACAAAGTGTACTACAAAATATATAAATGGAACTGGTCAGAGTGTTATTACAGGGAGTCTTAAGGGTTTCCCAAGCGGGCTTCCATCTCAAACTAGTAACCATGACATCTTTAATTTACCAGATGATATAGACGCTATCAGCAATATAAATTTAACTCTTAGATTAGGATTTGATATCAAAGACGGGAGAGACGCGGGAAATAATAAAACGTCTTTTGCCAATAGTACGGCTGTATATTTTTCAAATACGTTATTACTTAGTTTAATAGATAAAATAGAAATAAAATTAGGCGGATTAATTGTAGATACTCTTACACCAGATGCTATTTTTGCAAGAAATTTAACCGAAAACGGTATTACCTGTAATTTTTCCGGGAGTAATATAGATACTTTAGATTATCCTAATATATATACGAATTTTAATAGACCAAATATGACCACCGACAGTTTTGGTGCCACCACCAGTAATGGGACACAAGCGGTTAGGGATAATATTGCTGAATGGTCAATTTCTATTCCATTCACTGGAAGATCTTCTAGGATGAATTCCGCGTTTTTACAGGCCGGATCTACAACTAATACACTATCCATGAAGGTTTATTATAACAAATTTGATCCTGAAACAACCTTCTTAGAAGCAATAAATGTACCCTCCACTAACCACGAACATGAGGGTCTTCACCAGGGTTGCGGTGGTAAATGGCCTTTATTCGGAATTCAAAAACTAACAAGTAACGCTTCTATGATTCCTGAAAATTGGAAATGGTCCACGTCTGTAACAGTTACAACTCACACTATTACAGAAACTGAGAAAAACTTCATTAGAAATAATATAGTTAATCGTGTATTAAAAACATCTGAGTCTATTGAGTATCCAGATCCTAAGGATATAGTAAGCCCTGTAATGGATTATACAGTTCCTAACGCTGATTATAGCAACGCCAATTTGAGTCCTGTCCCCTCGGGTATCGGTGAGTATAAGCAGATAAGCTTTGATATCAGTAATTTTGATGTTAATTGTAGTCATATTTTACTTTCATTACGTATGCCCGGCGTTGATAAAGACGGTACTTTTATTACAAATAGTCCACTTTCTCAGCCATGGCCTTTCACCAAAGGAACTAGATATGACGGGGGAAAGCTCGCATCCTCCGCCTCCGGTGCTGATTATGGACCATGGCCCAAAAAACCACTTTTTGATGGCTGGTGGAGCGGAGTTAACGATAAAGAATCCGCTGGACCCCTTGTTCCAGAAAATAATGATGGTGATTTTATGATGAGACCCTATTCTAAGATTCCTCATACCCGTTACCCCACCGAGAGCCTACCTGTAGTCTATAACCCGGCTTATGGGTTGACTCAAACTAATAATTCAAATATTTA
>NYWD01000100.1 GCA_002684855.1 Planctomycetaceae bacterium
CTTTCCTCAACTCGACGGCAGGAGGGTCAAACAAAGTCACAGCGACAAACTGGGAGCTCTGGTCTCGTTCGGGGGGGATCGCGGAGAAGCTCAGGATGTGGGGGGCAAAGAAGGGGGACAGGGTGCTCCTCGTCTACCCTCCCGGACTCGAGTTTGTCGCGGCGCTCATTGCTTGCTTCAGGCTCGGGGTCACCGCCGTCCCGGCTTACCCTCCCAACCCGAAAAATCTCGAGCAGCAAGCGAAGGTGTTGGGGTCCATCGCCAAGGATGCCGGGGCGTCTATTGCACTCACAGACTCATCCTTCATATGGGTGGCGAGGTATGCTGCCACTTATACTGCCGGGGCGAGCTTTGGCAGAAGTGCGAGGCAGTGGATGAGAACCTCCAGGTTGCGGTGGGGTGGCCAGACAACCTCACGCGCTCCCGATGCTGCGGATGAGATCGGGTACGGTTCTTGGCCTGTGTGGGTTCGGTGGTACTCCACAAGCGGTGTGAAGGGCTGCGATACGTTCGAAGACGAGCGGGTCACTGGCGCGGACGTTGCTTTTCTGCAGTACACGTCTGGTTCCACGTCTGCGCCAAAGGGGGTGATGATCACGTACGCCGCGCTGTCCCACAACATATGGACAATGATTCGAATCTCCAGGCACAGCACCGTACTCTTCGACAAGCTTCAAGAGGAGGGGGTAGAGCACTTCAGCCAGTACCCCAAAGGGGAATCAATCGACCATTGGATCGAGGATGTTCCTGGCACAATCGTCAGTTGGTTGCCACAGTACCATGACATGGGACTCATTGGCAATACTTTGTGTTCCATGTATGTCCCAGGTGGACAGCAGGTGATCATGAGCCCCTTCACCTTCCTCAAGAATCCACTTGCCTGGGCGGAGGCGATCACAAAATATCAGGCCACAGTCATCACCGCCCCAGACTTTGGGTATAGTCAGCTCGTCAAGTACGCGGTAGCCAAGGGAAAGAAGGAGAACTTTCAAGTCGCTGAGTACGATTTCTCCCACCTCCGGTTGGCGTTGAACGGTGCGGGGATGATCAAATATAAGACGATGAGGGATTTCTACTTCCTATTCAGACATGCTGGCCTCAAAAACAGCGTGTTTGGAGGCGGGTTTGGTCTTGCGGAGCACTGTGTGTACGTCACTCATGGCGGGGAAACAGTTCTTTTCGTGGATAGAGATGCTCTGAGTCAGGGTCAAGTCATCATCAAGAACTATTGGTTCCATAACCATGCTTCTGAAGACGACTTGTGCGCAAAGATCGGTGATATCGCAAACACTGTAAGTCTCTGCAGTTGTGGTAAAGTGAACAGAAAAGATTGCGATATTGATGTAAGCATCGTCAATCCCTCTGACTGCACCAGGGTGGCCTCAGGGTGCATTGGTGAGATCTGGATCTCAAGCCCGTCGAAAACAGGAGGGTACTGGAACAAAGAGGAGGAAACGTGGCACACGTTCCACGCAAGAATCAAGGGTGACAAACAAGACACAGCCGCAGAAAGGAAGGAGTACCTTCGCACGGGCGATCTCGGTTTTGTTTGGCAGAATGAATTGTACTTTGTGAGTCGCATGAAGGATTTGATTGTGGTCCACGGCAGAAACATTATTCCAGATGATGTTGAGTTTGTGATATCTCAGAGTCACAAGATGGTGCGCACAGGCTGCGTCGCTGCTTTTCAGACGGAGGAAGATGTGCTGTGCGCTGTTGCCGAGGTTCGGTCTGGTGACTTGAGTGATGAAGAAATCAGGGAGATCACCAACCAAGTTATGAGCTGCACGAGGAAGCACAACATGAGTCTCCACTCTCTGCAGCTCATCAAGCCAAGGACTATTCCAAAAACGACAAGTGGGAAAGTGAGGAGGTCAGAATGCCGTAAGAAATATCTGGACAATAAGCTGGATGTGGTGCAGTCGACGACATTCACCATGCCTGTTGATTCTCTTAAAGGGAAGCATCTCAAGCTGGATGCTTTGCCCTCTTTGGGTTTTTCTGATGCCAAGATTCAGATTCTTGATAATCTCTTGGTTACAGTGCGGGCAATGGGCCTTGAAGTGCGCGTTCACGACAATCTTATGGATAGTGGCATGGACTCTTCTCTGATGGTTGCTTTGCACAACAGCCTTGAGGACTTGTTTGGTTGCGACCTTCCTCCATCTGTTCTGCTGGATCATGGTACCTTGGACGGTGTTGCGCACTGCATCACGAAAGATATCTTGTGCATCCAAGATGATTGCATGAAAGATTTTGCTCGCTATAGTGCTATCAAGAAGCCGTCCAAAAGCTGCCATTGCTATCTGCTGGTGAATACGTTTAGGGTAAAACTCAAAATTCATGTGGCGAAAAGCCAAGGTGAACGCAGCGCTTTATCAAAGCACGATGCTTGCAGTTCGAGCACTGATCGTATTGTGAATATGAAATCCAAAAGTGAAGCACCTAATCCAGTAGCAGGACTCAAGAGGCGGATGGCTCAGAAGTCCATTATGAAGGACGTCCCATCTTTGTGCATGGTAATGTACTTTCTGGTGGCTGGCGTTTTTGCGATGAATGTCACTAGGATTGTGGATGGGACCACCTTATCTCTGTGGAAGCAGGAGCCTGCTCACCTCTTTGACAAGAATTCAATCCGTGTTGGAATGGAAGATGGCATCGATTCAAAATTTTCCATGTTTGCGGCAAAGGCAGGTATGAGGCACCTTGAGAATGGCTTCTTTGGTAGAAAGCTTGATCCCTTTCACCATCTCTTCTTGGTTTGGGTTTTTGAATTCCTACCGATGGAATTGTTTTCTACATTGCTCTTGGTTTTCGCCCGTCGCATACCTTGGATTACCAGACGCTGGAGTTCCGCTGCAGTCACAATAGGAGTTTCTCTATTTCAGATCCTTTCAATGCACGGGATCTCAGCGTTCTGGTCCTTTCTGAGTGCTTTTGTCAATCTCGTTGTGTGCAGAATGGTATGTGCCGCGGTAGAGAGGAAGCACCCTGCGTCAAGGTGCAGATGGGTGATATGGGGCACAAATCTACTCCTCATTGCTGCGAATAACTACTTTGAGATCTTACCACAGCGTACCTCAGATTGGCCAGTGTGGCTAGTTCATGGATGGTGTCGTAAGCAGAGCGTCCCCTTCAGTCCTTTGAAGACATTCAGATATCTGGTTCTTCGACAGTTGAGTTACAGCTTGGATGTGCTCGACGAAGTGAGCAGACAGAGGAAAGGAAGAAAGAGCAGACCACGAGAAGAAGAAGTAGAACATTCATCTTTGCAGTACTGGGCTTACATGTTATACGCTCCCTTATACATGCACGGTCCTTGTATGCAGTACCGCCATTTCAGGGCCAGTCCTGCTGCCAGTTTGAAGGTGAACCATGTGCCGACCATGCGTAACATGGACAATATGGTAGATAAATCGGCCGAGCGTTCTGTGGTGAGTCAGGTGGCTCAGCGTGCCTCTTTGATGTATGGCCGCGTCTCTGTTGGGCTTCATCAACTTCTTGGGATACTTGCAGCAGTACTTGCCCTCCTTGTTGCTCTGCAAACTTTCTACATGCCAACAATATTCTTCCTCAAGATTCACAACCCTTCCATGCTTGTAGAGCCTGTGAATCTTCGAGGGTCTGAATACTTTGTGTATGGACAGATGTTCTTGATGTTTGTTTTTCTTCACAGTCACGTTATCTTTGGATCAAGCAGAGCCCTTGCTTTGATGGATGGTGTGCATGCTCCAAACGATACACCAGTAAGTCATCTTAGGAGCAGTCTCTCCGTAAGACAGCATTGGAACAGCTTCCACGTCTCCTGGCGTGACTTCTTCCTAAGATACATATACTCTTTTGCCCGTGGTAACGTGGAGGGGGTGCTGCTGGTACTTGTATTTTCCTCATTCATCCATGGCTTTTATGCCCAGTGGTACCTTTGGGGCTTTCTGAACTTTGTTGCGATCACTTCTGAGCAGATAATGTATGCCAAGCACAACATCAGATCAGCAGCCACGAAGATTGTTTTGGCTACTTTCAATCAGACTCTGGCTTTCGTACTTCAGCTGATGATATTTTTACCCTTCTCTATGGTGAGTTATCCGGACGTGCAGGGAATATCACACACTTACTTTGCGTTCTCTGTGAACGCATTGTGCCTCTTTGCATTGTGGAATTTGCTCTTCTCCTTGTTCAACAGTGCGAGAATAATTCGTTCTGGAAATCAGAAGAGCAGTGACGGAAACCACGCAATGCCATTCTGGTAAACTTAGATCTCTAAGAGCTCTTTACGTCCTTTTAACTTTAGTTATTCAAGAATCAACTGATATCGAATCCATTTCTGCGCCGATGATCTCGGAACCTTCTGCTGTGTTTGCTCGGACACTACCTTCTTCTTCGATCCCTACCACCGCCTCTTCCTCTTCCACGACCTCTTACGCTCCTTCCTCCACGACTTCCTGCAGAAAAGTCTCTGCCCTTCCTCTTCCTCTTGTTCTCATGGAAGAAATGGTTGGAGATCCAAAAATTCATCTCCTCCTCTGTAACTTCGTCCTTGCTCTTGCTCACGAATTGCAATGTTGCTTCGACATCTGTTTCACTCGACTTGACCTTGATCTTCAAAGGTGCAATATCCTCAAAGGACTTAAGAAAGGTTGCAGTTGCTTCATCCCTCTTCTTCAAAATGACATAGTATACTTTCTTGCTTCCGGTGTCCTCGCGAACATCTTTCGCAACAGTCTTCTCCACGTAGTCTTTGTGGGTTCCCTTGGTCACGGAATCGAAAGCTTCTTCTATGTCTCTGTAGTCCAACACCCCGACATCCTCCTTGAAGACGAGCTTGGCAAGTAAACCTTTACTCTCTGCTCTCACAAACCCGTCATTCCTTTCTTTCACTTTCCTAAAGTGTTCCTCCTTCAGTGCGAGCGATAACTTTGCTCCATGCATCTCTATCTTGCCGTCGTATTCCTTCGCAAACTCTTGTGCTTTCTCGTGTGTTTTGAACTCTACGTAAGCAAACCCGCTGTGTGCTTTCTTCCCTTCGGACGGGCCAAGTCTCACAGAAAGGATGTCATGGCCGCCAAACTCCTCGGACGAAAAGAGTTTTCTGATCGCCCCCATGGTTGCCCTGGATGAGATTGGACTCACATGAAGGGTCCTTTGGTCAACTTCCTGCAACACCTTCCCGTAGTCCTCCTTGGCCAATCTGTCCTTCCTGCCAACCTTCGTTCCATCCGCGCTCAATTCGAGGAACTCAGATGGCCTCAACGCCTCCGTCAAAGCCTTACGAATGCTCTCTGGAACCTCGTATTTCCCCTGCGACCCGGGTTTGGCTTCAGGCAGGCTCATCCTGAAGAACTTCTTGTAAATTGCCCGCAACTTGGAGAAGCTGGCGAGAACCGCGATCTCGACCTTCTTCTCCTCGTTTTCCTCCACCTTCCCCCTCAGGAAGGCGTCCCTAGGCAGGTTGCTATCGCTGAAGTAAAACTCCACCTGCCTCCTGATGTAAAGGGAGGTGTTCTCGTCGAGGACGACCTCACCATCTTGACCTGGCTTCTCTGCACGCATCGCATTCTCCTTCTTGCCCTTTTCCTTCTTCACGGGCTCCGTCACTGCCCCCGCTCCTGCTTCCGTCGCGGCGGCTTCTGCTTCGATCGCATCGGGCTTTTTC
>NYWD01000101.1 GCA_002684855.1 Planctomycetaceae bacterium
CCGGTTCGTCCTCGGGTGACGCTCCCAGCAGGCTCCGCCAGAGATCTCCCAGGATCTCGGCAATCTGGGATTCATGCTCGCCTGCGCTCATCTTCCGCCGTCTGCCTTTCTTCCCCGCCCGACACGATTCCCGCCCCGTCGTCCATCGCCGGGAACGGCGACGGCGCTCCTCCCGGAGATTGCCCGCGAGGTGCGCAGCGATTCGGTGGCGATTGCTTTCTCTCTCTCGACGAGATTATCAGGAAGCAATCGCGGGTTCACGGGAAAAACCCGCTCAGAAATCGAACGAGCCGCGCACGGACGCTCGGAAGACCGGTCGGGCATCGGCATTCCCCGGAATCACCAGGTCCTGGTCGAGACGCATGCTCAGCCTCGCGTTCCGGGCGATGCGGAAGCCGATCTCCTGACCCATGGAGACCCGCTCCCGGGCCGCGTCGAAACCGAGCCGCGCCGCGATCGTCGTATCGGACGCGATGCGAGCCCGGCTGTTCACCGCGGTCCGAAGGGTCTCCCCGGCGGCGATGCCGTCGACCCTGCGATCGATCGCGATCTCCCCGGAGAAGTCGAGCCCCGGTGCCGCCTTCCAGCGGGCGCCGCCTCGCCAGGAAGTCTCGACGACGCCGATCGGATCGCCGAACGCGATGCTCCCACCGAACTGGAACGGTCGCCCCGGGTTCGTGTCGATTCCGACTCGGAAACGTTCGCGACGGTCGGTGAATTCGTTCTCCAACGTCGGCGGAGCGGTGCGGATCCGCTGGTCGATCCCGAAGCTGATCCGGTCCCCGGTGACCGTTCGAAGCCGCGCCGCGTCGATCGACAGGTCCATGTTCCGGGACTCGAACTGGAGGTCGGTGTCGAACCGAGTGCGCACGCCGAATTCCCAGCTCTTGATGAACGGCATGCCCTCGAGCGGCAGGGACCATCCCATCCGACCGGTGATGGCATGGGTCCCCGCGTCGCCGGTCCGGCCGAGCCCCGAATCGAAGTCCTCCCCGAGCCGGCGCCAGGCCACGCCGTACTTCACGCCTCCGAGATCACCGTCGATCGATGCGCCGACCGCACTGCGATCCGCATCACGGCCTTCCTCGGGACCATCGCCCATCGCATGCTGGACCCACGCCTGGACGCGCTGTCCGGCGATCCGCTGGTCGAGATCGAATCCGAGAAGCGAGGCGTCGCCGGTGACGCCTCCTCCACGCGTCGCGATGATGCCGAACGAGGATCCGTCCGCGGGCCGGAAGATCGCACGCGTCGCGAGGAAGTTGCTTTCGAGCCCCCGGGCCGCGGAGGGCGTCGAGAAGACCCGGTCGGCCACGAACGGATTCGCCTCGGCGGCGCTCTCGCCCCCGAACGCGAGCCCGTCGAAGGCCGAACTTCGACTGGCGAGATTCGGTCGCTTCCGGTCCTCCCGCTCGAGATCCAAGGACGAAGGGACGTCGGTCGGCTGGAGTTCGAAGGCGCGGCTCCGGTCGATCCGACCTCCCGCGACCACCGCCACCGACAACGTCCGACTCGGACGCCAGTCGAGGTCCACGCCGCCGACCCCGAGCGTTCCCCGCGCCGGGTCGTCGATCCCGCTCACGCGACCGAATCCATTCACCCGCGGCCGGGCCTCCGAGGACCGTTCGTCGCGAAGCAGCAGGTCGAGCGCCTCGAGATCCCGGGTGAGGCGAAGGGCCAGGGGTCCCGACCCCGCGAATCCACGCAACGCGATGCCCGGTCGTGCTCCCTCGATCGTCCCCTGCCGGATCGAATCGATCGCCGGCAGCGTGATGTCAGGACTGGAACTCGATGAGGACGCTCCCGCCCCGCTCGAGCACCAGAGCGCGGCCGTCGAGAGGATCGCCAGCGACAGCGTCCGGCCCACGGCGTGGACCCGGTCGATGAAAGCGATCGAATTGACTGCGCGAGATCCCACCAGGATCGTCTCCGGCATGCGTCATATCGGACCCGCTTGCCGACGGGTCTGTACGTTTCGAGTTGTTGCAAGGTCGGGATTCTCTCGATCCCGGCCCACCACCCTCTTCATCGTCAGAACGAGAAGGTCCAGCCAATCTTCGCGACGAATTCGGTGGTGTCGATCGTGAAGTCGAGATCATCGGCCTCGACGTTCTGGTTGAAGACCAGGAAGACCTCCTGCCCGTCCCGCAACGACCAGCGGAATCGGCTGTTCACGCCGACGGTGCCGGACTGCGTGTCGTACTGAAGGAGATTCTCCCACGACACGTCCGGACTGAAGTAGAAGTTGATCCGACTCGACACCAGCCAGGTGTCGAGACGTCCGGTATCGAGTGCGATCTCGTTCCACTGCGCCCGACCCGTGAGGAGGAAGCTCGGCATCGGCTGCCAGCGGAAGTCGCCGGAGACGGTCGTCCTCGTCCCCCCGTAGTAGCCGCTCCACCCCGCGGATCCGCCGACCTCCAGCGCTTCCTTCGAGGTGGTCTCGAATCCGGCCTCGAGGCGGTTCCAGGTGTAGTTCCCGGCCGGGATCAGCAGCTGTCCCGCGGCGAGGAAGTCCTGGGTGGGGACCTCCTGCTGGATCCCGTATTCGAGGTAGGCGGTGTCACCCCGTTCGAACTGGATCCGCGGGACGTCGAACTCGAGGTCCATGCTCTCCGTCGCGAAATCGAGATCGGTCGCCAGGAATCCGCCCACGCCGACGTCGAGACTGCGCACGAGTTCCGATTCGGGCCGCCAGCGGTAGCGGCCACCCCCGAAGAACTCGTGGATGCCCGTCCGCTGGACGAAACCGAGGGCGGGAAAGTAGTCGGAGCCGATCCGGGCCCAGCCGAAGCTGAGGTCGAGAATGTCGTTCGGGTAGGAGACGCGGGCGCCGAGCGCGGTCGCGTCGGCCCCCTCCAGGCCCTCGGTGACGGTCTGCTGGAACCAGGCGTTGGCGGCGAGCGTCCGGCCGCCGGCGAGATCCGTGGTCTTGAAGTTGAAGTCGGCCCCGACCAGCGAGTTCGACTCCGGACCGAGCGGATTCCCGTTGGTCGCGATCACCCCGATCGACGATTGCTCGAGGACGTTGAACAGGGCTCGTCCGGCGAAGTAGTTCCGGCCCGCGGGCGAGACGTCGTCGCTCATCTGGGTGTCGAGGATCCCGACCGTGACGTCCTCGATCGTCCCCGTCAGCTTCACCCCGCCGAGAATCGTCTCGGGAGCGCCCTGGGGCGAGAGCCCGATCCGTCGCGAGTAGAAGGGAAGCGGCGTCGAACGGATGCCGCCGAAGTCGAAGTAGCCGGCATCCTCGAGGAAGAAGTCGCGTTTCTCGGGGAATCGAATCGAGAACCTGGTGAAGTTGATCACTCGCTGGTCGACCTCGGTCTCCGCGAAGTCGGGATTGACGGTGCCGACGAAGGTCAAACCCGGCGTCACCTTCCAGAAGACGTCCACGCCGCCCGTCCCGGAGAGGTCGGTCCCGTCGTCCTCGGAGATCGTGATCTTCCCGTAGGGACGCACGTCGATGCCCGCACCCTGGTCGATGTCGCCGAACATCTCGACCACGCCCGCGTCGGCCACCGAGGTGACGCGGACGTCCCGATCGGCGGATCGCCAGCGCACCGTCTCGTTGTTCCGACGGATGGTGCGTTCGAAGTTGATCCCCCATTCCAGGTTGTCCGCGTCGATCGATATCGTCCGGAACGGGATCACGAACTCCGCGGTCCATCCCTCGTCGTCGATGTTCGCCCGTCCCGACCACTGCCCGTCCCAGTCGTAGTCGGTTCGACCGTTGACGAGCCGGGCGTCGGCGCGAGCACCGTTCGGGTTGATGCGGAAGATGTACCCGGTGCGGAGATCCCGCTTGGGATCGAGGACCATCTGGATGTTGTCGTCCCGGTTGACCGGGCCGCCCCGGGTCATCACCCGAGAGATGATCCCCGACGGATCGTCGTCGAAGCATCGAACCCCCACGTACAGGTTCCGGTCGTCGCGCATCAGCCGGATCTCGGTCCGCTGCGTGGGTGGTGCGCCCTCGTCCGGGTTCACCTGCCGCCACGTGTCCTCGAGCAGCGTCCCGTCCTTCCAGATCTCCTCGAGGACGCCGTCGATCTCCGGTGCCTCGTCGACGCCGAACACCCGGGGCGCGGAGGGCGCCGCCGGCAGCACGCCCTCGAGGACCGTGTCGGCCTCGTCGTCCCCCTCCGCGACGGGGTCGGGGACCTGGGCCTTCGCGACCGAGAGGCACCCGGCGAACAGGAACGCCGCGAGCGCGGTCCGCATCTGCGCGGGCCCGCACGGGTGGTTCTGGTCGGTGGTTCGAGCGGTGCGGTGCATCAAGGGAGGCGATCCTAGACCGGTCCGGGGTCGATCGGTTACACGGCCGCGTGTTTTCGTGAAAGGACGGTCACCCGATTCGCTAGTCTGTCCCCTCCGCTCGGTCGAGCGGACCCGCCCGCGGTGAAGAGGAACCCATGCCCGAACCCAGTGACCACCTGAACTTCCGGATCGAGATCCCCGGACTTCCCGAGATGGAACCGATGCTCCGGGAATTCGCCGCCCGGGCGATCTCCCTCGCGGACATCGACGGCACGCGTCACGACGCCCTCCTCGATGCGGTGGTCTCCGCGGTCAACCTCGTCGAACGCGAGATCATGGAAGGCGGCGACGATCCGGTCGACCTGTCGATCGGGGTCACCGTCGACGCCGCCGCGATCGAATTCGCGATCCTGGAACGCGGCGTCCCCCTCGGCGACGACGATCTCGAAGCACCGGGCCACGCGATCCCCGAGCAGATACGCCCGGCACGGGTGTTCGACCGGCTGTGGTGGGTGCAACGCGGCCCGGAAGGCTCGGAACTCCACCTGAGGGCCCATCGCGACCATCCCGCGATCCACGTGCTCGAGACGGCGCAGGCCCGACTCGATCGTGATGCCGCGGAGGCCGATCACGCGGAGACGACGCCCTCCGAGTCGACGCCGGAATACCAGATCCGCGACTACCGCCCGGGAGACGGGCTGGAGGTCGCCCGACGGATCTACGAGTCCTACGGGCATTCCTATCCGAATCCCGACCTCTACTATCCCGATCGGGTCGACGCCCTCAACGAGGGTGGTCGGATCAAATCGATTATCTGCGAGACCGATGACGGGGAATTCGTCGGCCACTACGCGCTCGAACGCCCGGACCTGGGACCGATCGGGGAGGCCGGCCAGGCGGTGATCGACCATGCCCACCGCGGCCACGGACTGATGCGACCGATGCGAGCGGCGGTCGAGGCCGCCGGCGACTCGCTGGGACTCCTGGGCATCTGGAGCCAACCCACCGCGAGACATCCCTTCAGCCAGAAGATGAACATCGGATTCGGTTCCACGCCGTCCGCCCTCTGCCTCGGTACGACCCCCGCCGAGACGTCGCTTCGCGGTGGGGTCGGCGGGAGTGCCGGAGGAGACGACCGCGCTCGGCATTCCTGCTTCCTGTACTGGCACCCGCTCCGGCAGGAGCCACCCATCACCGCGTTCGTCCCGGCGGCGACCGCCGGACTCGTCACCAGGCTCTACGCCGCCCGGAACCGACCGGCGACGATCGAGATCGAAGGCGAGGACGGACCCCCGGATGCCGGGGAACTCCACGTGAGATTCGACGCTCCCCGCGCAGTGGGCCGCATCGAGCTCGATCGGATCGGCGCGGCCTCGATCGACGCCGTGCGGTCGGCGCTGCTCGTGATGGAGGGCGCCGCCCACGCGGCGGTGGTGTTCATCGACCTGCCGATCGACGATCCGGGGTGCGGCCGTCTCGCGACCCGACTCCTCGACGACGGTTGTCGCCTGGCCGGCATCGGGCCGCGTTTCCGACGGACCGCAGGGGGCGGGGAAGACGTGCTGCGTCTCCAGCGAGTGCTGGCACCGGTCGACGAGGCGGGGATCGTGGTCGAAGGCGACCTCGGGCGGGAACTCGCCTCCCTCATCCTCGATCGAGTCTGACCGGGGAATGCCGTCGAGGTACGATTGGATTCCATGTGCGGACCCACCGTCGATCTTCACACCCATCTGCTCCCCGAGCGATGGCCCGATCTCGCCGAGAAGTTCGGCTACGGGGGATGGATCGCGCTCGACCACTGCGCTCCATGCCGGGCGAAGATGATCATCGACGGCAAGGATTTCCGGGAGATCGATGATCGCTGCTGGTCCCCTGCGCGACGGATCGCGGACTGCGATGCGCACGGCGTCGACATCCAGGTGCTCTCGACCATTCCCGTGATGTTCAGCTACTGGGCGAAGCCCGCCGACGCCCTCGACGTCTCGCGCCTGCTGAACGACCACCTCGCGGGCGTCGTGCGGGATCACCCGGGCCGGTTCGAAGGCCTCGGCACGGTGCCGATGCAGGCGCCGGACCTCGCGTGCGCGGAACTCGAGCGTTGCGTCAACGAACTCGGTCTCCGCGGCATCCAGATCGGTTCGCACGTGGAGAAGTGGAACCTCGACGAGCCGGCGCTCTTCCCGGTCTTCGAGACCGCCGCCCGACTCGGCGCCGCGGTCTTCGTCCACCCGTGGGAGATGATGGGCACCTTCGAGATGCCGAAGTACTGGCTCCCCTGGCTGGTGGGGATGCCGGCGGAGACCGCTCGTGCCGCCTGCTGCCTCGCGATGGGCGGGGTCCTCGACCGGCTCCCGGACCTGCGGATCGGACTCGCGCACGGCGGCGGCTCCTTTCCGTTCACGATCGGGCGGATCGGCCACGGACACCAGGTCCGACCCGATCTCTGCGCGATCGACAGCAAGACCGCGCCGGAGGACCTGCTCCATCGCTTCATCTACGACTCGCTGGTGCACGACGTGGACGCGCTCCGCTTCCTCGTCGAACGGGTGGGTGCCGATCGGGTCGCCCTCGGCAGCGACTATCCGTTCCCGCTCGGGGAGACCGTTCCGGGGGAACTGATCCGTTCGATCGACGCGTTCGATGCGGAGACCCGCGATCGCCTTCTCGGCGGAACGGCGCTGGAATTCCTCGGGCTTCCGCACGACGGGGGACGCGCCAGGTGAACGGATCGAAGGAGACTTCCGTGGATTCGCCTTTCACGGGCATCGCGGCCGCGGACCTCGAACCGACCGCGGCCGGCGCCGAACGACTCGATGCGCTCGATCCGCTCGCCGCGTTCCGCGATCGATTCCACGTCCCGAAGGGACCCGACGGTTCCGATGCCGGCTATTTCGTCGGCAACTCGCTCGGACTCCAGCCGACCGCGGCCCGCGCGATCGTGGAACAGGAACTCGACGACTGGGCCGCGCTCGGCGTCGAGGGACACTTCGAGGCGACCCGGCCGTGGTATCCGTACCACGAGAACCTTCGGACCGGCTTCGCCCACGTGGTCGGTGCCGGGTCCGGCGAGGTCGTCGCGATGAATTCGCTCACCGCGAACCTGCACCTGCTCCTGATCTCGTTCTTCCGCCCCGAGGGCGATCGGCGAATCATCCTCATGGAGGACGGCGCCTTCCCCAGCGACACCTACGCCGTGCATTCGCACGTCGTCGCGCGGGGCGGCGATCCCGAACGCGACGTGGTGCGGATCTCGACCCGGCCGGGCGAGGACCTGCTGCGTCTCGAGGACGTCCTCGAGACGATCGAACGACTCGGTGATCGGCTCGCGACCGTGATGCTCGGCGGCGTCAACTTCCGGACCGGCCAGTTCCTCGATCTGGCGTCGATCACCGACGCGGCCCATGCCGTCGGGGCGACGGCGGGATTCGATCTCGCCCATGCGGCGGGCAACGTGCCGATGTCCCTCCACGACTGGAACGTCGACTTCGCCGCCTGGTGCACCTACAAGTACCTCAACGGCGGGCCCGGCGCCGTGGCCGGCGCCTTCATTCACGAACGACACGCGACGAACCCGGACATCCCCCGGTTCGCCGGATGGTGGGGAAACGATCCCGACACCCGCTTTCGAATGCATCTCGAGGACACCTTCATCCCCGTGCCGACCGCGGAGGCCTGGCAGCTCAGCAACCCGCCGATCCTCGCGATGGCGCCGCTGATCGCGTCGCTCGACCTCTTCCAGGAGGCGGGCATGCCGGCGCTCCGCGCCAAGAGCCGCGTGCTGACCGGATTCCTCCACACCTGTCTTCGCGAGATGCTTCCCGGAGGAAGCGAGGTGATCACGCCGGGCAACGCCGAGGAGCGCGGTTGCCAGTTGTCGGTCCGGATCGCCGATCGGGCCCGCGAACGATTCGACGCCCTCGCACCACGCGGCATCGTCGCGGACTTCAGACCACCGGACGTGGTCCGGCTGGCCCCGGTCCCGCTCTACAACACGTTCGCCGACTGCCTCCGCGTCGCCGAGGTCCTTCGCTCGATCTGACCCAAGCATGTCCCAGCCCCATGACATCGTGATCGCCGGTGCCGGACTCGCCGGTGCGATGCTCGCCGCGGAACTCGGCCGGGCCGGGCACCGGGTGCGGCTGTTCGAGCGCCGACTCGACCCCCGCCGCGCGGACGCCGAGAGCGGGCGCTCCATCAACCTCGCGATCAGCGTCCGTGGCCTTCATGCGCTTCGAGCCGCGGGCGTCGAGGAGACCGTGCTCGCGGAGGCGATCCGGATGCCGGGGCGCATGGTGCACGTCGAGGGCCGGGAGATCTTCTCGGCGTACAGCCGGGATCCCGAGCGAGCGATCAATTCGGTGAGCCGAAGCGGGTTGAACCGACTCCTCGTCGAGGCCGCCGCGGCGACGCCCGGCGTCGAGATCGTCTTCGAGGCCCGATGCGTGGACGCGGACTTCACCGATCACGAACGGCCCGCGGCCGTCTTCGAACATCCGGACGGTCGCCGGGAACGCGTGGAAGCGGATCTGGTGGTCGGCACCGACGGCGCGTTCAGCGCGATCCGCGCGGCCATGCAGCGGACCGGTCGCTTCGACTTCTCCCAGGAATACCTCGCCGCGGGTTACAAGGAACTGACGATTCCACCCGCGGACGACGACCGCGGACCTCACGGGAGGTTTCGCGTCGATCCGAACGCCCTCCACGTCTGGCCGCACGGCGGATCGATGATGATCGCCCTGCCGAACATCGACGGATCCTTCACCTGCACGCTCTTCTGGCCGTTCGAGGGGGAACATTCCTTCGCGACGCTCGAAGACGCCGACGACGCGGGGATCGTCCGTTTCTTCGAGCGACACTACGGCGACGCGGTGCCGCACATGCCGACCCTCGTCGAGGACTGGCGGAGGAATCCCACCAGTCCGCTGGTCACCATCCGATGTCGGCCCTGGCATCGCGGTCGCGCCGTGCTCCTCGGCGATGCCGCGCACGCGATCGTCCCGTTCTACGGACAGGGGGCGAACGCCTCGTTCGAGGACGTGGAGGGACTGGTGACCGCGCTGGCGTCGCACGACGACCTCGACGACGCGATCGAGGCCTACGAGGAAGACCGCATCGACAACGCCGACGCGATCGCGGATCTCGCCCTCGACCAGTTCGTCGACATGCGGGACCGATCGGGCAGTCGAACCCAGCGTCTCGCCAAGAAGGGCAGCCAGTTCCTCGGAGCGGTTGTTCCGTTCTGGTGGACGCCGCTCTACGACATGGTGAGCTTCACGCGGATCCCCTACGCCAAGGCACTCGCGAAGAGTCGCCGACAGGCGGCGGTGCTGCGACGGATCGCCGCGCTGGGCGTCCCGGTCGTCGTGATCCTGCTCACCCTCGCGTTCATCGCGACGGCCTCGTCCGAATCCTGATCCGCACTCCGGAGATCCCATGCTCATCGACATCACCCCGGCCGTCGAACCGGGCGTCTCGAAGGTCTGGCCCGGCGACACGCCGCCCACGCAGGAATTCCTCTGGAGGATCCGCGACGGTGCCTCGGTGAATCTCTCCACGCTCCATGCCAGCGTCCATCTCGGGGCCCACGCCGACGGACCGTGTCACTACGGCGACGGCGCCCGCGCGATCGACGAACAGCCGCTGGAACTCTACATCGGACCCTGCGACGTCATGCGGGTCCCGGGCCGCCGTGGCGAGCGGATCCGGGTCGAGGATCTTCCCCGGGCCCCGACCGAGTCGCGACTGCTGCTGGCGACCGGGACGTTCGACGGTTTCCGCACCTTCAACCAGGACTTCAGCGGACTCGAACCGGACCTCGTCGACCACCTGCATGGACTGGGCGTCCGACTCGTCGGCACCGACGCCCCCAGCGTGGATCTGTTCGACGACGCCGCCATCCTCGCCCACCAGCGCTTTCTCGCCAACGACATGGCGATCCTCGAGGGACTCTCCCTCGAGGAGGTCGCCGAAGGCCGCTACGAGCTGATCGCGCCGCCCCTGAAGCTGGTGGGCTTCGACGGCAGTCCGATACGGGCGGTGCTACGATCGATCCCGTGAGCGGCCACCGCCGGCCGCGATCCCCCTCCCGCCGCCCACGGACCAAACGATGAAATCCGCGATCCCAAGCATGTTCCACCCCCGCCGCGGCAACGCGGTCATCGTCCTCGTCGTCCTTCTCGCGACGGTGATCGGCACCGCGCTCGCGGTCGCCGTGACCTTCAGCGACGGTGCGAAGGAGACGATGGCGTCCAACTCCAGGGGCAATGCCGTGCAGCGGGACTCCCTGCTCCAGCCGGTGGCGAACTGGGCGGCGGCCGGGATCACCGGATGGTCGAAGTCCAACGACGGGAAACTGCCCTCCGACTCGGACGGCAACGCGCTCATCGCGACCCTCACCGACCGACCTCCGATCGAGCAGGCGAGCGGATTCACGGCGAAGCCCGTGTACCGACGGGTCACCTCGAAGAACTTCGAGATCGTGCTTCCCACCTCCGAACTCGGCGGCAGCGCCCACTACACCTACGCCTACACCGCCGACGGCCGGCTCCTCACCGCGGTCCCCGACCACGTCTTCCTGTTCGAGAAGCAGGAGGAGCAGGATCCGCTCGAGGCGCAGCCCGGTCTCGACGACGCGAGCGCCGGTTGAACAACGGCCTCAGTCGATGGTGGCGATCACCTTCACCTCGACCGCGATGGGCGTCGGCAGCGCGTTGATCTCGATCGTGGTTCGAGTTGGATTCGGATTTCCCTCGCCCGCGAAGTACTCCGCGTAGACCGCGTTGTATCCCTTGAAGTCGTTCTTCATGTCGGTGAGGAACACCAGGACGTCGACCACGTTGGCCCACGGAACGCCGGCGTCCGCGACGATCGCCCTGACGTTGTCGAAGCACGAGCGGCACTGGGCGTCGATGTCCTTGGCGATGACCGTCCCGTCGGGACCGAGGGTGACCCCGGGGATCTCGGTCGATCCACGCTTCCGCGGTCCGACGCCGGAGAGGAAGAGGAGGTTCCCGGCTCGCCGTGCGTGCGGATAGGCTCCGACGGGCTCGGGTGCGGCCTGCGAATCGATGCGGTCGGAATCGGCGGTCATGATTGCTCCGTCGGTCTGTGCCGGGGATGGGGATTCGATCGAGTCAGCCGGGATGGGCGATGGTCACGCTGCGGGTCTCGGTGAAGAACCGCAGGGCCTCCTCGCCGCCCTCGCGTCCGAGGCCGGAGTGCTTCATGCCGCCGAACGGGGTGCGGAGGTCGCGAAGCATCCAGGCGTTCACCCAGGTCATCCCGGACTCGATCCGGGCCGCCATGCGATGGGCCCGCTCGACGTCCCGCGTCCAGATCGAACAAGCGAGCCCGTAGGGGGTCGCGTTGGCACGGTCGACCGCCTCGCCATGGGTGTCGAAGCCCTGGATGGTCACCACGGGACCGAAGATCTCCTCCTGGTTGGTCCGACAGCCCTGGTCGAGGCCCATGAAGACCGTCGGCTCGAGGAAGAAGCCGTCCTTCACGCGGTCGGGCAGGTGGCGCGGGCGGCCGCCGCCGCAGGCGAGCGTGCCGCCTTCCGCCTTCGCCCGCTCGATCGCCGCTTCCACCTTGTCGCGATGATCCGCGGAGACGAGCGGACCCATGTCGGTCTCGCTGTCCAGCGGGTCGCCGACCTTCAGGCCCGCGACCGAGTCGAGGAAGCGGGAGACGAAGGCCTTCATCCGATCCCGGTGGACGAGGATCCGCGAGCCGCAGGTGCAGATCTCGCCCTGGTTCTGGAAGCAGGAACGCACGACCGTCGGCATCGCGGTCTCGAGTTCGGCGTCCTCGCAGATGACCACCGCGTTCTTGCCTCCGAGTTCGAGGGAGGTGCGCTTGAACATCGGCCCCGCGGTCGCCGCGATCCGGGCCCCCGTCGCGGTGCCGCCGGTGAAGGTGATGGTCGGGACGTCCGGATGCTCGACGAGTCGCTGCCCCACGACGTCGCCGCGACCGTGGACGACGTTGAAGACACCGGGCGGAAGACCCGCGTCGATCGCCAGCTGCGAGAGCCGGAACGCGGTGAGCGGCGTGATCTCGCTCGGCTTGGCGACCACGGTGTTTCCCGTGGCGAGCGCCGGCGCGATCTTCCAGGTGAAGAGGTACAGCGGCAGGTTCCACGGAGAGATGCACGCCGCGACGCCGCGCGGCCGATGGAGCGAGTAGTTGAGACCCATCCCGCCGAGATCGAACGACTCGGACCTCGCGTGCAGGATCGCACCGGCGAAGAACCGGAAGTTCGACGCCGCCCGCGGAATCTCGAGATCGCGGGCCAGCGCGAGCGGCTTGCCGTTGTCATCGGTCTCGAGCCGGGCGAGTTCGTCCACGTTCGCCTCGATCAGGTTGGCGAGTCGGTTCAGGCATGCGGATCGCTCCGTGGCCGGCAGTGCGCTCCAGCCCGGGAAGGCCTCGCGGGCCGCGGCGACCGCGAGATCGACCTCCTCCGCGGTGCCGACCGGCACCGTCGCGATGGCCAGGGCCGTCGCGGGATTCACCACCGGCATCCGATCCGGCTGCATCGAAGGCTCGAGCATCTGTCCGGACCGGAGGTTGGTGATCTCGATCATCGCGTCCGGTTCGCCGCTCATGACTGCACCACCCGCCCGCCGTCGACCGGCAGGTTCACGCCGTTGACGTAGCCGCCCGCGGGCGAGGCGAGGAACAACGCCGCGGCGGCGATCTCCGCAGGCTCTCCGATGCGACCGGCGGGGATGCCCGCGACGGCCTGCCGTCGAACGTCCTCGACGGTCGTGCCGGCGCGTCGGGCCTTGCCCTCGAAGAGCGTTCCGAGCCGGCCCGTGTCCGTGAAGCCGGGCAGGATGTTGTTCACGGTGATGCCGAGACCGCCCAGTTCGACCGCGAGCGTCCGACCCCAGTTCGCGACCGCGCCCCGGATCGTGTTGCTCACCCCGAGCCCCTTGATCGGGGTGACGACCGACGTCGAGATGATGTTGATCACCCGTCCGTATGCGGCCTCCCGCATGCCCGGCGCGAAGGCCTGCACGAGGGCCTGCCCGCAGGCGAGGTGCATCTCGAAGCCCTTGAGGAAGTCCGTGGGATCCGCGTCGACCGCGAAACCGGCCGCGGGGCCGCCGGTGTTGTTGACGAGGACGTGCACCGGACCGTGTTCGGCCGCGTGCCGGTCGGCGGCGGCCTGGACGGCCCGCCAATCCGAGAAGTCGACGCAGAGCATCCGGTGCTGCTGGCCCGTCGAGTCGGTCAACGCGGCCCGGACCTGCTCGAGGCCGTCCTCGTTGCGTCCGACCAGCGTGACGGACGAGCCCGCGGCGGCGAACGCCTCCGCGATCGCCCGCCCGATGCCCTGGGTGCTGCCGCAGACGACGGAATGACGCCCGGCCAGCGAGAAATCGATGGAAGTCGGATTCATGGCGAGGAGGGTAGCGGAGGTCGGCGTCGCAGGCGGGCCTCGCGCGATCCCGGGCATACCATGTGGACATGTCGGTGCTGCGTTCCATCAACCGTTCGCCGGGCGGAATCCCCAAGACGGCGATCCCCTCGGCCTCCGTGGCGATCTCGGGGATCGAGGGCGATGGTCACGATCACGAGAAGCATCGAACTCCGATCCAGGCGATCTCCCTGATCGATCTCGAACTGCTCGAAGCCATCTCCGAGGAGACGGGAATCCCGCTGCGACCCGGGGATCTCGGAGAGAATCTCACCTTGCGCGGGGTGGGGGTCCAGCTCCTGACCACCGGCGATCGACTCTCCTTCGACGGCGGCGTGACGCTCGAGATCACCAGGGTGCGGCCCCCCTGCTACGTGCTCGACGCCATCTCCCCGCGGTTCAAGCGGATCCTCTGGAACCGCATCGGGATGTACGCCCGGGTGCTCGATGCCGGCGAACTCGTCAAGGGCGCGGTGGTCACGGTGGAACGATCGGGCGACGGGCCCCGGCCGCTGGTCCGCACGCCCGGCGCGGGATGCTTCGATGGAGCGTCGTTCGCGGCTCGCGTCCTCGCGGGGCGAACCACGATGACGGCCGATCCTCCGGAGGCATCGACGTGATCAGTCTCGAACCACCGAAGCCCTGGCCGCACGCGGCGGTGATTCTCTCCGGCGGCGCGAGCCGGCGGATGGGCGTCCCCAAGGGCGGGATGATCCTCCCCGACGGTCGGAACATGCTCGAACGCATGCGCGACATGCTGGCGAGCTTCTGCCGGCAGGTCGTGATCGCCGGACCCTCCCACGGCGTCGCGGGCCACCAGTCGATCGAGGACCTGAGACCGGATTCCGGGCCGCTCGCGGCCATCGAATCCGCGCTGGCCAGCGACATCTCCCCGCAGTATCTGATCGTGCCCTGCGATCTCCCCCTGCTTCCCGCCGGACTGCTCGCTCGACTGCTGGTCGGTGACGACGATGGCATGACGTGCTTCACGTCGGCGTCGGAGCCGCGGGTGCGCGGCCTTCCCTGCCGCATCGGAAGCGAATGCCTCGACGTGGTGCGGGACATGCTCGACGCCGGAGACCGCGCGGTCCATCGCCTCGTCGTGCGACTCGGTCCGGACGCGGTCACGGTGCCGATCGCCGATCGCGAACGACCGCTGCTCTGGAACGTGAACACGCCGGAGGACTTCGAGGAGGCGTGCCGCCTGATGAGATCAGATCCGCCGAACGAGGGTTCCTGAATCCGGTCGAAGCCCTCCCCGTCGCGGCGCTTCAAGAGCGAGGGAAACGAATTGAACGGACATGGACGGCGTCGCGACCCCGATGCGAGTCCATGGTCTTCATTCGACCTTGGGATCCCTTCTCGTCGGAACGCTCGGGCGATCGCCGGGGAACCGTCTCCGCGTCGGGATCGAGGTCGCTCGAACCACCCGACGGATCGATCGTGGATCCGTGAATCGCCGCATCGATTCCGATTTCCAGCACACCACGCCGTCGAGCCCCCTCGAACTCAGGGGCGAAGGAGCAGCAGGTCGCTTCCGTCGTCGTCGAGCAGCGACAAGGCGGTCCAGATCATGCCGCCCGCGCCCTGGAAGAGCCCCGGTCCCATCACCGAGGGTTCGGGGGTGACCAGAGGGTCGAGCGACCCCGCCACGATCTCCATCGATCGTGCTCGATCGAACAATCCGGGTTCGTCGATCAGTCGATCGAGCGTCTGATGCGCGAGGATCCGTCCGGTCAGTCCGCAACAGAGGTGCAGGCGACCGGGGATCGCGAGCGGACGGACGGTCTCCATCGCGAAATCGAGATCGTCCCGCAGCATGGGCTCGTCGACCAGGGCGAGGGCCGCCGCACGGGAGAGCGCGATGCCTTCCGTGCCCGCGCACCATCGATTCGCACCCATGGGGGCGTTCTCGCGATCCTTCGGTCCGAGGTTTCGATAGTCCGGCCAGCCCTCCGAGGGCGATGCGCCCCGGCACCGGTGCTCCGCCTCGAACACCGAGATCGCGAATCGTCGAAGATCCGTCCGGTCCAACGCGCAACCCGCCCGCAGGAGCGCAAGTCCGATGCCCGCCCGACCGTGCCCGAATCCGCACAACGGAATCGATTCGTTTCCGATCGTCCGCCATCCGGGCCCGTGGTCGTCGACCCGTGAGGCCACCAGGTGGTCGGCGAGCCGGCTCACCACCTCGAGGACACCGGGCATCGCCTCTTCCTCCGCGAGTCCGAGCAGGAGGAGGATGTAACCCGCGGATCCCGCGATCGCGTCGAAACTCCGGTCGTTGCGGATCGTGCGATCGGAGATCGACGTGGCGATCTCCCGGGCCGCGTCCCGGAACTCTCCGAAGCCCTCGTGACGGCCGATCCCCCAGAAACCCGCCACCAGGCCGGCTCGCTGAAGCAGTCCGACCGGCGAAAGACGGAGAAACTGCTCCCGCATCGCCGGCCGCCGCCACATCGTGATCTCGTGTCCGAGGGAGGATCGCGCAAGGTCGAGCCAATGATCGTCCCCGAGCACCCGATACGCTCGTTCGAAGAGCAGCGACAGGCCCCCCCGGCCCGAGTAGATGTCCGCGTCGAGCGGCGAGGGACGGAGCGTCTCGGTCTGCGGATCGAGCACCAGGTCGATCCAGTTGTCGTTCTCACCGGTGGACACCGCCTGGTCGACGATCGCGTCCAGGGACTCCGTCACCAGTTCGCGGAGCGGTCGTTCCGAAACGGGCACTTCCGCGTCGACGCGAGCGGGACCGGACGGCCCGGCGTGGAGCACGCGATCGAAGCTCGCGATGGTGGAACGATACGCGTCGCTCTGGAGCTTCAGCTGCAGCGCGAGGTCCAGGACGCCCATGCGTTCGATCTGCGAACGAGCGGATTCGACGGCGGACGACGAAAGCACCGCGTCCTCGAGTTCGACCTGGCGTCCCGATTCCGAATCGATCACCCAGTAGTTCAGTCCTCCGCCCTTCGCGAGGAAGTAGGCGACGTCCCCGGCGAAGAGCGCCGAATGCTCGGCGGCCACCAGTTCGACCGCGGTCGACCGCCCCTGGTCGACGCCGGACTCCATGCAGAGCGAGAGCCGGTCGAGCGCGATCCAGCGATCGACGCCCGATGCGAGGTGTCGGGATTCGCAGGATTCCAGCAGCAGTCGCATGTAGACGTTCGTGGCGCGATTGATCACCCGGACCCACGCGTCTTCCAGACCGCCCACCGGCGATTCATCCGAAGACCACTCTCCGGCCAGTTCGAGGATCGACCGATATGCGGATTCGTAGCCCGACCTGATCTCCGCCTGCTGAACGCGATTCGAGATCGTGTCGCCGTTCGCCGCCGTCACCTGGGAATTGGCGGTCTCGTCGGCGTCGCCGGACGCATCGGTGATCCATCGCTGGAAGTCGGTGTTGACGTGCAGAAGCCGTTTCACCACGCGATCCCGACCCGCTTCGGCCTCGATCCTGATCGCACCCATGTTCCGCAGCTGGCGATCCTGGCCGAATCCCATCGCGTTCGGGAGCAGCAACGTCCGCAGGACCGAATGTTCGATGAGCCTCGCGGCGGCGTCGGGTTCGGTGTCCGGATCCTCGATCGTGGCCGTCGGCACGCTCACCGTCTCGAGGTCGATGGGTACCGGATGCTCGCCGTCAGCCTTGACGTTCTCCAGGTGGAAGTCGTTTCCCTGCAGGACGTGGATGACCGCGAGCAGCACCCCCATGCGTCGGTAGAAACGGGCGATCGCGTCTCCGTCGGCACAGGACCTCGCATCGATGAACTCGGCCCAGCCGTAGATCCCCCGATCGACGGTGCGAGGGACGCGGAGGTGGATTTCGGGGTCGAGCGGTCCGTTGACCGCCTTGACGATCGACCGAAACGCGACGTCGACGCTGCAGGACCGTGGCTTGTACACCAGTCGAAGCCCCGATTCGAAACGAAGCATCGCCACGGTGCGGCCGCCGTTGTGGCTGTCACCCGATCCGAAGGAGGCTTCGGTCAATGCGCCCGGATCCACCCCGTCTCCGAATTCGTCCCGGATGATCGGCCGGTCGGTCTCCAGCCGGTCGATGAATTCGACGAGGCCTCTCACCCAGGCCTCGACCCGGGTCGCGAGGAGCCGGGCGAGGGCGGGAAGACGTCGCATCCAGCCCTCGGCGTGAGGACCGACCATCTCGCGAATCGTGGTGATGTAGGCGTCCCGGGGCGGCGACGACGAGAACAGACCCAGCGCGAAATCATTGCCGCTGTACCGCCCCAGACGGTGGCGTTCCAGGTCGCGGATGTTCACGTCGCGGGCGAAGAGGGCGAGCCCGCCGAGGAGTCGACGCTGCTGTCTCCGAAGAAGGTCGGATCCGAACACCTCGTCGACATCGGGACGACGCGCTCGCAGCCGCCGGGTCGCCACCTCCACCCACGGAACGAGCCCGTCCTCGAAGGGGATCGGAGTCTCCTCGTCCGAGGCGAGAAACGCCGCGATCGGCAATCCCACCTCGTCGGTGGGTCCTCGCCAGTCCACCACCGCGGCGGCGACCTCCATCCACGGTTGGTGCGGGACGGATCCGACCACGGCTTCGTCCACCGCACCCAGCACCGCGGCGAGATCCACCGGCCGAACGCCGAGATCCGCCAGTCGATCGTCGAGCGACGCGCCATCGGGCCGGCCGAGCATGTCCCGCCATCGACGCAGGACCTCGGCTTCGCGGGCCGGATCCGGCGTGAACCGCTCGGGCGCCTCCCGGTGGAGCGCGACCCTTTCCGGGAGATCGAGACCGCCCTCGATGATCGAC
>NYWD01000102.1 GCA_002684855.1 Planctomycetaceae bacterium
GGAAATAATCTATTTTTTAAACCTACGCCGTTCGACGATTTAAATAAAAGAGAATATAACTTTGAAGAAACAGAAAAGATACATAATACAATCATAAATATAATGTCATCTATAACACAATATATATCAAAACAAAAATACTCAATAGAAGACGATGAGGTGTATTCTAAAACACACAAAGGAATAAATATAAATCAACTAGTATTCGAAAAAACACATGATAATGAAATTTTGCTACAAAAAACTAAACTATTCAATAATATACTTGAAAATTATTACGAATATCAAAAAAAATTTCTAAAAAGAATGATATTAAAATTAAAAGTTTTACAATTTCAAATAAATTCTGATATAGAATTTCAAACAACTAAACGAGAATCTAAAAATAGTGTAAATATGGAAGTAAATAATTCTGTGAGAGATGAAGAATTTCAGATTTCTGTTTTAGATGGGCTAAATTTATCTACTGAAAATACGGTAGATAAAAAAAATATATGTAAAAGGTTTATACTAAATTTAAATAAGTGTTGTATTTGAATATTTATCAAATGCTTCGAGTGTATGAGGACAGAGATCTGTAATAATTTCTTTCATCGCGTCTGAATATTCCTTTATTTCAGATTGTGCATTTTCTGCAGACCTAAGTCTGATAAAATTCATTAAATTGTGTAGGTCGGTACACCAATAAAATTCTGTAAACATGTTCTGAGGAAGACCAATTCTAGCAATTTCTTTAGACACGCCGTCTTTTACGAGCTCTTTATAAAGTCCGTATTGTTTATATGAATTTGTCATATATTCATCAAATTTATACTTTATATGTTCATCCTTAATTTCATCTCCAGACATTTGTTTATTAAGTTTCCCCTGTCCATATATAGTTCTAGGACAATAAAACTCACCTTTCATAACAGAATATCTCCCTGAAATTTCATTAACATTAGCCGTTCGATGTCTAATCCACTGTCTTTGTACGAAAATAGGACATTTGACATGAAATTTGAATTTTACCATTTCGAATGGTGAAGTATGTTTATGTTTAATGAGAAAATCTATTAGCCTTTTATCCTTTTCAAGTGTTTTAATACCCTGATCAAAAGATACTCTAGCTGCCTGAACTATTGCATGGTCACACATTAAGTCTTTACAACTTTTAGGAATATATCTAGGCATGCAATCAACCAATTTAACAAATCCAATAGGACCATATGTATCAAAATTTACAAATCTAAGTTTATCATCAAGATTAATCAGTCCATTGTATTTTTTACTCTCAGGTTCTTGGGGATTTATAATATTTTCTGCAATATTTTTGGCCTGATCACGGAGACCTTTTATTTTATTATTAAGTTCTATTTCAAACTGATCATTTATATTATTTGGTAAAGCAACAGAAATAACATTTCTTGTATGCCTTACTTTTCTAAGTGTAATTAACCCCCTTCTAAACATCAAAAACAGAATATAAATATAAATGTTTTCTTACTTTATATTGATGAACTTATTTAAACAAATAATTTACTACAATATAAACAATGCCTTTATTTATCAAAATAGATCCAGAAGATTCTCATCACTGGGAAAATCATCCGACATATGAAAAAGCTAGAAAAAACGAAGATGTAGGATTAGATATTCCAATGCAAAAATCAATCCTTATACCCGCTAATTCTAAATCTTTCAAGATAAATCTTAATATTAAGACAAATCCCAGTCACGGATATATGGTTCTTCCTAGAAGTTCCATTTCAAAAACTAATGTGAGACTAGCAAACTCTGTTGGAATTATAGATAAAAATTACCGAGGTAATGTGATTGCAGTTGTTGATAATACAGGGGAAACCGATGTTTTATTTCAAGAGGGGTGTTGTTATTTTCAAATTGTAGCTTTTGATGGAATTCTTCCTAAATTTCAGATAGAAACTGTTAATGATAAAACCGATAGGGGTTCTGGAGGGTTTGGAAGTACAGGGGCTTCTAATTAAATTACCGGTGAACCGACAATAAAAAGTCCTTCTTTATCTAAAAAATCAAGGGTTAATTTGGATGCTATTTGTTCAGATTCTTTTTTTGTTTTATTAGTTCCCTGGCAATATTTCTTTCCATCTATTAAAACCACAGATGTAAATACTTTTTTATGCGCTGGTCCAGAAGTTTCTACTAGTTCATATTCTGGATTTACCTGAATACTTTGCTGACATCTTCTTAGTAAAATGTCTTTATAATTATTATCTTCTTCTAAATCTTCAAAATTGATGTATTTATTTATAATGTCTAAAATAAATTTCTCAGCGTACTTAAATCCAAGATCAAGATTAATAGAACATATAAAAGCCTCAAATATATCTTCCAAGAATCTATCATTGTCTCTACCACCTATATTTTCAACATTTTTACTAATAACAAGAAATTTATTTAAATTTATCTGTCTAGCAAAATATGCAAGAGTTTTACCGTTTACTAGTTTAGTTCTAATTCTAGTTAGAAATCCCTCATCTTTATTTGGGTATTTATGAAAAATAAAATTAGCGACAACAAGATTAAGAACCGAGTCTCCAAGGAATTCGTATCTTTCATACGAAACCCTTAAAGATTCTTCTTCTTGTTTAGCTAAGAATCTCAGAACACTTTTATGAATAAAAGCTTTTTGATAAAATAAAATGTTTATAGGTGTTACATCTATAATAGAAAAAACATCTTCAGTTGTAATCTCCTTGTTATTCTCGTTGAAAAATTTAAACATCAATACTGTATATAGAGTTATAGAATTATTCTTTTAAATTGTTATTTTTTTTGTAAAATTTCCATGGTATCTTCAAGTTTTTTTCCATTGTTACATATGTTCATAATGTCTTTAATCTTCAATAGACTTGAATGTGCTAAATAATCACTTGATACATTATTATCTGTTGAATAGATTTCTAGTTTTTGAATAGAATCTCCTATTGAATATGTGTAATTTTTTAAAAGAAAATTATGACGTTTCCATTCATATGTATATAAATTAATTTCATTTAGATTAGGATCAATATTGTCTACTTTTTCTTTAGTCTCTGCAGTAACTAATATATCATAAGGCCCAGTATTCTTAATTATAATACTATCAATAACCTTCATAGGGGATTCATCTCCTTCAAACATAACTTCCTCTATGGTTTTTTTCCACCCATCATAAGAATCAAACGAAGATTTAATTTTATCATAATTAATTTTATTAAATAGTTTTGAATCAAAACCAAACTCATTTGTATACTTTCCAAATGTAAATTTTATACAATTACCCTTTTTATTGTTATCTTGAAAAAATTCTACTAAGCCTGGTAAAACATTATCCATTTTATACGTTATTAATTTGTTTCTTTAAACCTATATAAAGGAATATATAAATACTTATTTATAAAAATGACCACTCTAGAGCAAACTGAGCCTCTAACTCCGTCCGATAAGTTTGACCTTCTATTGAAGGATTTTAACACTCTCGCAGAAACTCTTAAGACTATGAATGTTCGTCTTAAGACTCTACAGAAAGATGTAAACAAGGCTATGAAGTCCGGTAAGCGTTCAAAGCGTGTAACCGATGTAGATCCAGATGCCCCTAAGAAGATTTCCGCTCTACAGCGCCCGGTTGCAATTTCAAATGAATTGTGTTCATTCCTAGGATTCCCCGAAAATAGCGAACATTCTCGTCAAGAAGTAACATCTTCTATTAATAATTACATTAAGGTTAATAATCTACAGGATCCTAACAATCGCCGTTTTATTCTTCTAGATACTACACCCGAGGCTAAGAATCTAAAGGCTCTTCTTAGGAATCCAGATCAGCCTGTGACATTTTTTAATATTCAGCGTTATCTAAAGCCTCATTATCCACCATCTGAGAAGGATAAGAAGACAGGGGATTCTAAGGAATCAGAGACACCTGCTCACTCACCAGAAGTAGTACCCGATGCGGCTGTTGTACCGGAACCCCCAAAGGCTTCTGCTCCAAAGCCTCCGGTGAAGAGACGTGTTGTCAAGAAGTAATAAATTTAAATAAAAAAAGAGTGTGTAAAAAATACTATCCAAGAGTATATAATTATATAATATTAATGTATTACATCAAAAATGTAAAAACGTTAGGAGAAAACAAATGTATAGTATATTCAAATATGTATATAAATTTTTTACGTATGGGTTGTAAATATAAAGATCAGGAGTTAATCAATAGTTTATGTCCGGAATTTATAAGAGATAAATGTGTAAATAATATTCACGTTCCATATCACTTCACCTTTTAATAAAGTATTAATAAAGAGCCCTCGTGGCGCAATTGGATAGCGCGTAGGACTTCTAATCCTAAGGTTCGGGGTTCGATCCCCCGCGAGGGTTCTTTATTAATATTACATAAATTGTAATTATCACCCGGATGGTGATCCTGAGTTTGGATCCTCGAGTGTTATTAATATTGATATATATATGTATATTATCATGTATACATGTACATTCAATATACCAATTTTACTTAATCTATTATAATATTTCTCCATCAATAAATATCCAACGACCCCGAAAAATATATCACTTATCGAATTTATATAACTTCTTGGTTCCCATGATTTATGAAGTTTTTTATGAGATTCTGCAATATATGTATAGTAAAAATCTTTAATTTCATACATAATATGTAAAATATTATATATTATAAAGCCTTTATTACTCGTTAAGCCAAGATATTTAGTGGAAATTATATAACCAGCACACCCAGAAAATAGATGCCTTAAAGAATGAATATCAATTAAAGATGGAAATTGTAATGTATCTTCTCCATATAATATAACATTTCCTACAGACATTTCTTTATATATATGTTTAATTTTTTATTTCAAAAATTATCTTTTACATGCAAAACCTTCTTTACAATACCACTTATTTATACCTATTAATTCACAGAAAAGGTGTATAGATACACCTGTTAAAAATAAAAGTATACCCATTTGATAAAAATTATCCCTAGAAGACATTATAGGTAATCTTCTTTTTAATTTCGGGGAAAGTACTGCAAAATCTAATACACAGGCTATTACATTACCAAATAAAACTGTTAAAACTCCTAGACATATAGCTTCGTATATTAACTGAGACGTATCTTTCATATCTTTACTTATTATATAAAAATATAATAAATTATATTAATATATAATAACTATGTCCAAGGAAATCACAATACAACTATTAAAATTACACATTAATAGAATAACAGATGATAAATTAAAGAGAAAATTTTTATTAAATTGTATAGAAAAACACGGTTTAATAAAAAAGGAGGAAGAAGATAACCCTTTGCAGGAAAGATTTGAAGATTTTTGTAGAGTATGCAAAAGTAACTCTAAAGTTATTAAAAATAACACAGAGGTGTGTGAAATATGTGGAACGGTGTTAGATGAATCTATAAACCCTTACAAAACCTTTAAGCAAAATTTAAATATTGGAAAACTGGGGAGTTTTATATCACCAGATGGTACAAATAGGGATTTATCACGTGTAAATACATGGGTTAATACAAGTTCGGAAGAAAAAAAAATGCAGCAAGATTTAACATACATTTTAAATAAAATAGATTCATTGGAATCTGAATATATGTACAATCCTGAAATTTTTGATAAGATAAGACAGGAAATTATAGAAATGTGGTTTCATTTGATATTAAAAACGGATGATATAAGAGGTAATCAAAAAAAATCTCTAGCGGCACTTATAATTTATAGTGTAATAATATACAATGGTCTAAAAATTACAATTCAAAGATTGTCTAGAAAATTTGAGGTGGACGTCGGCAGTATATCATCTGTACTCCCTAAACTAAAAAAAATAATGTCTGATAATGAAAAATATATACAATATGTAAATATTAGGTTAAAAAGTGATATAGATTTAAAATTGACCCCATTTTTAATAAGAGAATTAGACCTTGTTAAAAGATCTATAAGAAATGCTGGCATGCCTCCCCCAGGGGATAATGGTATATATGGAATTATATATGCTATTTCTAAAAAAGCTTCTAAAAAAGATCCTTTTTATAATAATTACAATTTACCATATCTTTACAATAAAACAGGTGTAAGTACAACTACGATAAGCAGGGAATCTAAAAAATATGAAAAATTTATTAAATAATGTAAATTCTTTTAAAAATCTTTTCAGCTATGAAATTATAATTTGAGACCGTAGTTGAATAATCGTATATAGATAGAAACATTTTGTCAAAAAGAATTAATTGTTGTTCTGTAAGGATATTTTTTGTAAATTTATGATCAATGCGGGTTAAGTTATAAATCTCATATGATGAAATATTATTAATAGAATAAAATTCAGGTTCTTTGATTATTTCTTTTTTAAATTCATCGATTATATTCAAGCAACGTTCTTCTTCAATCTCCTTTATAGTTTCTGTATCATACTCTGCATACTCATCTACAATTTCTTCGTCAAATACAAGGGGTTCCATAAATGTACAGGATGTAATGTATTACGATGTAGTTTGATTTATTATATTCTATACATTTATATCATTTTATTTTAGTAATTATAATTTTTAGTAATAATTTTGTCCAACAAGTTTGAGACCCATGTTCATAAGATTTTTTGTTGACTTTTTATCTGATCTTCTATGTCTGACATCAGATGGTAACCTAGAAGGAGATTCTCTAGATTTCTTTTTTGTTTCCCTGCTAAAAAATTTCCAGAGGAAAATAACAAAAAAAGTTAATAAAGTTACACTAACTCCTAGTTTTATCAATATTAAAAACAATTCTACGTTTTTTCTCATAGTATAATTTATAATTACAATATATTTTTTTTATATGAGTAATTTATTCGTTGTCCGTTTACATTTATAATTTCTAAAGTAAAATTTTCAGATATATTATACAATAAATTGACATCTGGTATGATAACGCGATCTTTTATTTTAATAAACACACCTTCATTATTGCTTATAAGAAATTTACCAGGTAAAAGTTCTATCTGTACGTCTTTTAAAGTACAATAATCATCTAATAAGACTTTTTTAGATTCATTTGAATTAAAGTCGTAATTACTCCGTTTTTCAAACTCCTTTTTATTCTTAAACATCTCATTTCTACGCACGTATGTAAAAAATTCCACTATAAATACAATTAAAAGAATATAAAAAAAAATCCAAAATGATAATGATATCTCAAACATACCCGATTACAATACTAAAAAATAATTTAAATTAACATTTTTACGCTTAATTGACTTAAAGAGATTATACATACTATATTATCTAAAAGATGTCCCACACGATTGTACTCCCCAGTGAATTTGATGATGCTTCTATTAAGTTTCTTGCGCCTAGGCAAAATAAGCTAGGCGGACAAAGCGTTCTTATTA
>NYWD01000103.1 GCA_002684855.1 Planctomycetaceae bacterium
GCTAATATTGCTTGATTCACTTCTACAAGAGAAATGAACATATTTTTGAAGGTATCATAAGACGAGATCACCTTCTAGTCTGGGTCCTTAGATAATATTGCTGGATATGGCGGAACTTGAGGGAGCTGCCTCTCCCGAGGAGTTAGTCAAGAGGTTGGGAGGGTCAAGAACCATCACCAAGATCCTGATCGCCAACAATGGAATCGCAGCAGTCAAGTGTATCAGAGACATCAAGAAGTGGAGTTATGAAAACTTCAGATCAGATAAATCCATTAGGTTTGTGGTGATGGTAACACCTGAAGACTTCAAAGCCAATGCAGAATATTTCAAGATTGCCGACCATGTTTGCCGAGTGCCAGGAGGAACCAACAACAACAACTACGCCAAGGTGGAGCTCATCGTGGACATCGCCAAGAGGTACTCCGTGGACGCCGTCTGGGCAGGCTGGGGCCATGCCTCAGAGAATCCCAAACTTCCCAAGCTGTTGGCCCAGGAGGGCATCCAGTTCATGGGCCCCAGTGACCGGGCCATGTGGTTGCTGGGGGACAAGATTGCCAGCAGTATTGTGGCCCAAACTGCCCAGGTCCCCACCTTGCCATGGTCTGGCAGTGGTCTGCTGGCAGAGACCAATGAGGATGGTCAGATCAAGATGTCCAGTTTACGTGGAGATTTGTTCCGTCAGGGATGTGTTCATAGCGTGGAGGAGGGCATTGAGAAGGCGGAGAAGATTGGGTATCCTGTCATGATTAAGGCCAGTGAAGGCGGTGGAGGAAAAGGCATCAGGAAGGCTCTGAATGCCAAAGAGTTTCCAGATAAATTTAGGCAAGTGCAAATGGAGCTGCCAGGTTCTCCAATATTTATCATGAAAATGGTGGAGAATGCCAGACATTTGGAGGTTCAACTGCTAGCTGATGAATATGGAACAGCCATCAGTGTGTTCAGCAGAGATTGCAGCATCCAGAGGAGGCATCAGAAGATCATTGAAGAAGCTCCCGTCAGTGTTGCCAACAAAGACACCGTCAGAGAGATGGAAGCTGCCGCAGTTCGTCTGGCAGAACTTGTTGGCTACAGAAGTGCAGGCACTGTGGAGTATCTCTATGACACCACTGGCAAATTTTATTTTCTTGAACTGAATCCCAGGCTGCAGGTTGAACATCCCTGTACTGAGATGGTGGCAAACATCAACTTGCCTGCCTCACAGCTGATGATTGCCATGGGCATCCCCCTGCACCGGATCAAGAGCATCCGCAAGATGTACAACGTGGACGTAACGGACGACTCCGTCATCAACTTTCCTCAGCTGACAGACATTCCCCGACCCCATGGACACGTCATCTCCGCCAGGATCACATCAGAGAATCCTGATGAAGGCTTCAAGCCAACTTCTGGACGTGTGGAAGATCTCAACTTTAAGTCCAACAAGAATGTTTGGGGCTACTTCAGTGTTGCCAGCAATGGAGGCTTGCACGAGTTTGCGGACAGTCAGTTTGGTCACTGCTTCAGTTGGGGGGAGACCAGAGAACAGGCCAGGGAGAACCTTGTGGTGGCTCTGAAGGAATTGAGAGTCAGAGGAGACTTTAGAACCATCATCGAATATCTCATCATGATCCTGGAGAAGAAAGAGTTTCGGAACAACAGTTTCAATACTGGTTGGTTGGATGAGATGATTAAAGCCAATGAGATAACAGAAAAGCCAGACCTCAACTTGTCCCTCATTTGTGCTGCACTCAACATTGCTGATAAAACCATCCAAGACAATTTCCAGAGTTTCAAGACCAGTCTTGAGAGGGGCCAGACCCAGCCTGCTTCATTGTTGCGGAACACCGTGGACGTGGAGCTGATTCACAACGGACAGAAGTACAGGATCTCCTGCACCAAGACTGGGCCCGAGCTCTACTGGGTGGAGTTCAATGGGACCCACAAGAATGTTGAAACATCCCAGCTTGGTAACGAGACTCTTCTGTTGAACATTGATGGGGCAAGTCACAGTACTTACATGCATGATGAAGCTGAGGGATACCGGATTGTTATCGATAACAGAACTGTAATGTTTGACAAAGAGAATGATCCACAGATCTTGAGAGCCACCAGTCCCGGCAAACTGATCAAGTATTTGGTCAATGATGGAGATCATGTTGAAAGAGATCAGGAATATTGTGTCATTGAAGTGATGAAGATGGCCATGAACTTGTCCGCCAAGGAGGCGGGGATGCTCCACTACAACAAGAGGCCAGGAGCGATCCTGGAGACGGCCAGCGTGATCGCCACCATGACCCTGGATGACGCCAGCCAGTGTCGGGGAGCAAAGTTGTACGAAGGTCCAGGCTTTCCACCTGCAGGAGATGATCATCCTGCTCCTCACAGATCTCTTCACATGGAGTATTTGGATGTTTTGTCAGGACTGGAGAATGTCATTGCTGGTTTCTGTCCCCCAGAAAAATATTTTGAGGTCGAGATCCAAAGCTTGGTCCGAGAATTCCTGAGATTGCTTCAAGACAGAAGACTGCCTTTGGATGAGATGAGAGACGTTATGGCAACCATCTCCGGGCGTCTGCCTCCAGAATTGGAAAGATACATTGTCCGATGCTTGACAAATTATGAACAAAATATCACCAGTGTCATTGCACAATTTCCCGCTCAAAAGATCACCACTGAGATTGATAAACTCAACTCAAGGCTTCCCGTGGCAGAGAAGGAAATGTTTGAGATGACCATTTCAACTGTTGTGGAGGTTTGCAAGAAATATCGTCATGGGGTGAGAGGAATGCTCAAGTCCCAAGTGGATCATTTACTGAAAAAGTATCTTGACGTGGAGAACTACTTCCAAGTTGGTCAGTATGACAAGGTGGTGCAGCAGATGCTCCGCAGTGCCGGACCCAAGGGTGATATGTCTCCTATTGTTGAGAGGATCTTTGCTCATCAGCAGTACATCAAGAGGAACAGAGTCATTTGCTGTCTACTGGATGAATTGTTTGAACAGGAGCCAAGGCTGATGGCAGAGATGAAGACTGTGTTGAATGAGCTGACAAACTTATACAAGCAGGAGAACTCATCTGTGTGCTTGAAGGCGAGGACAATCATGATTGCCTGTGAGAAGCCAACCTATGACCTCAGATACAACTTCATGGAGAAAATGTTTCTTGATGGGACGAGCAAATCAGAACACTCTGCTGACAATCTTGAGAAGATGATCACTGATGAGTCTGCCATCTTTGATGTTCTGGGAGAGTTCTTCTATCATACAGAGGACCGGGTCCAGCAAGCAGCGCTGGAGGTTTACATCAGAAGAGCGTTTGTCTCCTATGACGTGGAATGTCTGCAACATGAGAGACTTGCTCGAGGACAGAGTTGTGTTCAATTTCAATTTCTTTTACCACAATCTCATCCAAATAGGTCATACCACAACATGAGGTCTCTTGCACCCCAGGACTACACAATGAGAGGCTCCTTTGATGAATGTCAGAGAACTGGAGCCATGGTGGCTTTTGCTTCCTTTGAAGATTTCCTCAATGATTATGAGACTGTGCTGGAGCTGTTTGACCAATCCAGACCCTTTGATGAACCAAAATATGGAATGAGTGCAGGCACTCCAGGATCTTGGGATGATAGGAGAGACTGGCCGGGAGACTTGGCCAGAGAACCCACCAACATCCTCTATATTGCTGTCAAGGTCAGCACCAATGACAGCGATGGGGACATCTCGGAGAAGCTCAACATGTTCTGTGGCAGTAGGTCACAGCAGCTGTCTGACGCTAGGGTCAGGAGGATCACCTTTATTATTCTGGCTCCTAGAGCCTCTCCAAGATACTTCACCTTCAGATCCAGAAAGGAATATCAAGAAGACAAAATTTACAGACATTTAGAGCCAGCTTTAGCCTTCCAATTGGAGCTCAGCAGACTGAAAAATTATGACCTTACCAGTGTCCACACTTCCAACAACAAAATGCATCTTTACCTTGGAACTGCCAAGGTTGCCAAAGGAAGACCGGTGTCTGACTACAGATTCTTTATCAGATCCATCATCAGACATTCAGATCTAATAACTGCTGCTGCTTCCTTTGAGTACATGAAGAATGAAGGAGAAAGACTTCTTCTTGAGGCTCTTGATGAACTAGAAGTTGCCTTCTCCCATCCTCATGCCTCAAGAACTGATGGAAACCACATCTTCCTCAATTTTGTTCCCTGTGTTACCATGGATCCTGCAAACATTGGCAGAGACATCAATGCCATCATTGACAAGTATGCCTCCAGATTGTTGAAACTTCAGGTCAAATGTGCGGAGATTAGATGCATCATCCGGAGAACTCCAAGTGATGCTCCCGTCCCTTACAGACTTTGTATTGAGGTCTCTGGTGTCGTCTTGAACATCAACATGTACCAAGAGATCTCTGATCCAAACACCGGTGTCATCAAATTCAGTCTTCTCAATCCCAAAAGTCCGGAGAAGGGACCTTGGAATGGATTGCCAGTGTCAACACCATACATGACAAAGGATCATCTAGAGATGAAGAGAAGCAAAGCTCAGGAAAACAACACTACCTATGTGTACGACTATCCAGAACTGTTCAGAATTGCTGTGAAGGATCAATGGAGGGAGCATATGAGTCAATACAAATCAGCTCAAAAAGATTTCCCCACAGAGCAGGAACTACAGAATATTGTTCAAGTAGTAGAGCTTGATATAGTCAACAACAAACTGGTCAAAGTGAAAAGGTTCCCTGGGGAAAACAACATTGCAATGGTGGCTTGGAAGATGAACCTGAAGACTGTCGAATATCCCAAGGGTAGAGACATTATTGTCATTGCCAATGATATCACCATGGAGATTGGATCATTTGGACCAAAGGAAGATCAGTTATTCTTGGAAGCAAGTAAACTAGCAAGAAAGCTGAAGATTCCCCGAATCTATCTTGCCGCCAATAGTGGAGCGAGAATTGGTCTGGCTTCCGAAGTCAAGGAGAAGTTCCAGGTGGATTGGTGTGATCTAGATGACCCGGAGAAGGGGATCAATGGTCTCTACTTGACTCCTGAAGACTACATGGCACTCCAGAAGGAGGGTAATGTTGTCAAGGCTGAACTTGATGAATTCAACAGATATCGTATCACTGACATCATTGGCAAGTCCAATGATCTTGGAGTGGAGAACCTCTCCGCAGCAGGAATGATCGCTGGAGAGACTGCCAAGGCCTATCATGACATTGTCACCATCAGCATGGTCTCCGCCAGAGCTATTGGTATTGGGGCCTATCTAGTGAGACTTGGACAGAGAGTTGTCCAGGTGGATAACTCCAGCATCATCTTAACTGGGGCTCCTGCTCTTAACAAGTTGTTGGGACGAGAAGTGTACAGCAGCAATACTCAGCTTGGAGGAACCCAGATCATGTACAACAATGGAGTCAGTCACAAGACAGAGAGAAATGACATGGAGGGAGTCAAGAGGATCCTCAACTGGATGTCCTTCATCCCAGCTGTCAAAGGTGGTCCTCTACCCATCCTCTCCAATCCTCTGTCAGATCATCCTGAGAGGGACATAGATTACATTCCTCCTGAAGGATGCAGCTTTGATACAAGA
>NYWD01000104.1 GCA_002684855.1 Planctomycetaceae bacterium
GACCGCGAGATCCTGGACCGCCTTGAGGTCCTGGACCACCATCTCTTCCGGGGTGTCCTGGACCTCCCTCTGGCCCCTGGAAACCCGGTGGACCGCGAGGTCCTGGGCCGCCTTGGGGTCCTGGGCCACCTTGAGGTCCTGGGCCACCATCTCTTCCGGGGTGTCCTGGGCCACCTTGAGGTCCTGGGCCACCTTGAGGTCCTGGGCCACCTTGAGGTCCTGGACCACCTTGAGGTCCTGGGCCACCATCTCTTCCGGGATGTCCTGGGCCACCTTGAGGTCCTGGGCCACCTTGAGGTCCTGATGATCCATAATCTCCTTGAGGACCCTGGGGACCTTCAGGTCCTGGGGGACCTTCAATACCATCTAGTCCAGCCATAGCGGATTCAACTATGCTATTCTTTCCCTCTTCTAACTGGGCTGTAGTTATTAGACCAGTGGCTTCTTGTCCGTATAGAGTTTTCAATACATTATACATCATCATTTCAGAATAAGCTTTTTGTTGTTCTGCACGTGATCCAATTTGGTTACCATCTGGTCCGATTGACCTAAGTCTTTCATACTCTTCAAAAGTTTCGTCTGCCAAACGTATAGCAGTTTCCCGTTCTGCGGTTCTTTCAGCAATGGCTAATTCTAATTCGGTTAACGCTATCTGCGCTCTCGATATTAAATCTGACATATATTCTTTAGCAGCTGTAGGAGTTTCATCTAGAGTTGTTCTTAGAGTTTCGACGTCTGGAAAAGGGTTTTCCTCGGTTGGCATAGCAGCCTCTATAATTGGTGTCCAATATTCGGCCTGTGCCTGAGCCTGCGCCGCGGCCTCTGCAGCTGCTGCATTTGCGCGGTTAGTAAGGGTTTGATTCAAAGCCCAGGGCCAGTTCCCGAAGCAAGTGTTTCGACATTCGTGTTCATTGAAAGAAGGACCTTCATAACAGAGCCAGTGACATCTATTTTCTTCTCTAGAATTTATATTAGAATCTATTATTTTAATTATTATGAAAGTTATTATAAAAATGAGTATAATTGTTACTAAATTTTTATCTATCATTTACATTTATTAAATATTTTATTATTTCAATTTAATCTTAGTCTATGCGGTTACTTTTCCAGTCATCATAGTCGTCTACAGCGCCTTCTTTCCAATCAAAGCCTGGTATTCTTATGTATTGTTGTGCTATCCTTACCCAAGCAGCCATCCAGTCTATATATTCATTATTACTTTCATGTTCCGGAAGGAGTTTATCGTGAACAGTCTCTTTCATATCTGTTTTAAGTTTATTTAACTCTTTTTTCATATTATATACATCGTAAAGAAAATAAAGTATTGTAATTAGAGTCATTAGAGCAATAAATCCGATAGAATATAAACTTGAATTAGAACTCATTTATTTATTAATACATATTTTATTATTTAAAAAATATACATAAGGACACTGTATATAAAAACTTATTGTAATGGATACATTGATTCCGGGTATATCAGCCGGTATTGTATCAAGTATAGTTTGCAACCCTTTAGATGTTTTAAGAATAAATAAACAAATAAATACAAAAATTATATTAAATGCAAATACATGTTTTAAAGGTCTTTCATATGGTGTTTATGCAATTACCCCATATTGGGCAATATATTTTTCTATTTATGAAAAATTAAAAACAAATAACAATTTAAATATCCCCTTAAGCGCTTATATATCCACATGTATTGCAAGCACAGTTACTACACCTTTTTGGGTTATGAAACAAAAAGCTCAGACTGATAAAATGCATGATATATATAAGATGACATATGGTCAGTTTTATTCTGGGCTGATTCCTACTTACATTTTAGCATTAACTTTTACAGTTCAAATTCCTTTGTATGAATATCTCAAAAGTAAAACAAATAATTCTACTTTTAATACATTTATAAATACTTCAGTGTCTAAAACAGTTGCTTCTAGTATATTTTATCCATTAGATACTGTAAGAGTTGTATTAAGAAACGGAGGAAACTTTTCAGGTATGAAAATACATCACTACTACAGAGGACTTGGTATTTATCTTATGAGAAGTATACCTTATCACACCAGTGTTTTTTGTACATTTGAGTTTGTAAAGAATTTTATGTAAGACATTCCTTGTAGATAACAATCCGCTAGATCGTCTTTTTTCTTATGATTTTCAAAAAAATCCTTATGAGTTTTAATAAGATATCTTGTATGAACTATACCTAAATTTTTATTTCTAGTGTATTTACTTTTTGCTTTATGTTCTATCTGTATATCACAACACTTTAATTTATATTTTGCAGCATAAAACTGAATTTTAGAATTTCTTTGTTGTTCATGATTAATTCTAAGTATAAAATATACATAGATAGCAGTCGAGATGTTTCTCATTTTAGGGTTGAAAGATGGCTGCTTTTCAAGAAGAATTACGTCAGCTTCTCTAAGGTGTTCAAGTTGATCTAATTCTTCTATAACTCTAAGAGTTTCATTTGTACCCGAACAATCAATAAGGTTCCAATCTAAAATAGTTCCATCATTAGAATCTAACATACAATACGCTAAATTTTTAATTCCTATATCAAAAGATAAAATTATCATTGATTATATAATTTATTTTGTTTTTCTAAATAGATTTTAAATTCAATAAAGGTATCAAATCATTCATATCTTGTTTCTTTTTTTCTTTTTTACCTCTTATATCATTAATATCGTTAATATCCCAAGATATAAATAATTTATTAGTTGCTAAAATAACCACACAAAATCCTTCACTAATAAGCTTGGCATGTAAAAAATTAGTCATATCTTTTACATCATATCTTGGATAACCAAAAGTATATCCAGGAACAGTATATATACATCTCAATTCACTATGTTTAGATAAGTGTGAGATTTTATATGTTAGTTTAGATAGAATTTCTGTTTTTAGAGCATTGTATCTACTTTGTTGTCTTTTTTGTGATTCTATGACATGTTGTAAACTATTCATTGCTTTACAATAAATACATCTAAAAATTTTATTTTAAAAAAGCGCAGGAGATGTCTTTATTGTTTTTTTAACATCTACATCATCTTCGTCTTCGTCTTCTTCATCGTCTTCGTCGTCTTCGTCTTCGTCTTCGTCTTCTTCATCAGAAGAATCTTCTATAGACTCGTCGTTTTTTGTAACTAGTTTTTCATTTATACTTTCATTTACATTTTCATTTACATTTTCATTTACATTTACATTTTCATTTATACTTTCATTTACAATTTCATTTTCATTTTCATTTTGTTCTGTAACTGGTGAATGAACTAATTTAGATATTTCTCCAATTGGTATATTTTTCTTTAATTCGTTTTCGTAATTAGATTCTAAGTCATCGTCTAAAGCTGGATTAAATAGATTGTCTCCGTCATTTAAATTTTCAAAAGATTTTTCAATTTGACTTTCTTCCTCGTCAAATGCGCCAGATAAATACTCATTTAGGATGTATTCTAATGGAACCTGATTTGTTATAGAGTCTGTAATAGATGTGTTTATTATATTAAATAATTTTTCTTTATCATTGTTTATTATATCTGGACAATAATAAACCTGCTCTGAAGCATTTATTATTATTTTATGCAAGAAGTTATTAAGATTTGGAACTTTTATTTTTATAGGTTTATCATCAGCTTTTATTCTAACACATGCCAATATTTTAACATGACTTACAAATATAGCAGTTATTAGATCCATTAGATATGGATACCTATTATTTATTTTTTGTAGATACTCTTCTAATGTATAGCTAGACCAACGAGGAACTTGTTTGAGTTCTTTTTGGTAATTAGAATATGAAAGTTTTCTTCGTAAATTATTCTTTTGAGAATTTATAAATACATTTCTAAGTAAATCATAAATTTCTGGTTGAAGAAGTGTTATTAACTGTTTAGTATATTCATCTTTAGCTGCAACAATTACATTAACATTTAATGTTTCAGACATACTATTTACAGTAGATATTCTATTTTAAATATCAAAATTAAACACTAAAATTAAATATACACTAATTATAATTATGCCTTGTAAAAGAAGTGAAAAAACTGTAAACTGGGTTTTATCTAGTGACTTTATTAGGAAAATTAGAGAATCTCTTGATAAAGATAAAATTGAAATAGCTGGCAAAATATTATTCAAAGATGAAGAAACATGTAAAAAAGACGTATGTAATAAAAAAAGTACAGAATATAAAATTAATAGAGGTAATGAAGATTCTGTTGCAACTCCATATGGAATTATTAACTTTCATACACACCCTAAAAAATGCTATATAGACGCAAATACTGTATATGGATGGCCATCGGGAGAGGACATCTATCAGTGTATAGCCTTTGCAAGAAAGGATAATTTAATTCACATTGTTTTTACATTAGAAGGTGCATACATAATAAAAGTTAATAAAATAATAAATACTTCTCAATCTAAAATGGTTGAAAATATATTAAAATATACCCACGAATTCAGAGGTCCTAATCCAAAAAAACAGAACGAATTGTTTCAGTCTATGATTAGTATTCTTAAATTACGTAAACAATCTAATCCAGTTAATACCTGGATAAATCTGATGAATAATATGTCTTTAAAAAATATATACACACTGTACAATCATAAATTTAAAAAGAATTTAACTATACCAAGTGATAATACTAATGTATTTTCAGTTGAGTTAGTGAAATATGGAAAAACTATTAAATTCAATACAAATTATATTAGTGAAGTGTGTCATAAGAAATCTTTTCAGTAGATTCTTCAGTCATACATAATATCTCCGGAGTTTCATAAAAATTAACCAAAATTCCTTTCTCACAATTTACATTCTTAAGGTATTTTTTAAGTTGAACAGTTTCTTTATTCGATAATTTTGTGTTTTGAGACTTAAGTTCAATTATAAGTTTAATATTATATGGAGCAATACACTGATATATAACTATGTCAGCTCTTTCAAAACCGATGTATATACCTTTATAATGTATGGGAATAATAACTTCAGTTCCGCAGTAATAACCCATTCTTTCTAATTCTATTCTTAGAGCATTTTGATATATATTTTCTTTATAAAAGTCACCTAGTTCATCTTTTACTTTTTTTATACAATCGAGTACATTTTGGATTAATTGCTCCATTTACCTATTAATTAACACATTCTTTAAATTGTATTATTTAAAATGTTATAGAATTGAAAGCCTGTTCAACACACATTACCTTTCTTTTATGAGAACGTTCTTGTGGATTATGTATCATTTTTTTAATGGTATTTAGATAAGTATTATGATATTCAGTTGATTGATTTCCGTCAAAAACAGTAACATTTCCAAGTAGACCTGGAATTAGCCACTCATCGTGATAATGTTCGCACTCCATAAGGTATTCTAAAGAGATACCAGTCTCGCTAGGTCGATTACGTTCCATTACTCTAGCTAGGCAGTTTTCAGCGGAGGTTTTTAGATAGATGAATTTAGGTATTGGAATATCTTCCATGAAATTATCGAACCACATTTTATAACATGTAAGCTCGATGTCATTAATTTTACAAGCCCTATGCAACATTTTTGTAAAAACATTATAATCCGTATAAACACATCTTTCAGTGATTATAGCAGAGGCTCCTATTTCTTCGGCTCTTTTTATAGCAGCCTTAAGTCTAGCCAGACGAGAGATGTATGCAGTCATTTGAAAACAAAATGCATAATCATAAGGGTGGTTATAAAACTGCTGCAATAAATCAATTCCATTACTATCCTTTATAGATTCCCATACATCGACTGGTTCTTCGACGAAAATAATGTCAGTTCTATCATACAATTGTGCGCGACAATAATTAAAAAATGTTGATTTCCCTGAGCCAATATTGCCCTCAATGGAGATTATCATTTTATAATTATATATACATTATGTTTTTAAATAAATTAAGTCAAAATAAAGTAAAGTA
>NYWD01000105.1 GCA_002684855.1 Planctomycetaceae bacterium
CTTCTCCGAGTCGCTCTCGGCCCTGACGGATCCCAAAGACGCACTTCGCGTGATGTCGCGCATCGCGCTCATCTTTTTGGGCGTCGGTGCAGTGCTTCAGGTTGCGGCGACCATTCAGTACGTATGCTTCAGCAAAGTGGCCAAAACTCTGAGCCATCGCATGCGGATGGCGTGGTACCGCGCCCTCGTGAGGCAGGACATGGCGTGGTTCGACCAGAACGATCCGTCCGGGCTCGCGGCCAAGATGGCCAGCAGCATGATGACCTACGAGCAGGGAATGGGAGGACAGCTCAGCCTGGGCGTGCAGTTCCTTTCCGGATTCATAGGCAGCGTCATCATCGCGTTCGTGTTCAACGCTTACATCTCCCTCATCACCGTGGCCACGATGCCCCTGTGCGCCCTCAGCATGGCCTACCTCCTCAAGCTGAACGACCAGGCGGCCGAATCCAAGGACGAGGCTTACGCCAAGGCCAACAGCTTGGCCCACGAGGCCTTCGTGGGGCTCAAGACGGTGCTGTCCCTGAACGCGGGAAGAAGGCTTGAAGACAAGTACAGCGCAGCCACGGACGTGGCCAGGAAAGCGGGCATCACGAGGTCAGTGAAGGTTGGATTCGCCAACGGCAGCATGCTGTCCACCTTCAACGTGATGTATCTTGCCATCACATTGTTCGGAGGGTGGGCACTGGCCAAGCAGATCCGAGACGACGGGTGCGATCCCTCGGGGCAAATGGTGCCGAGATTCTCGTGCGGAGGGTTTAAGCTAAACAATGAGATGGACGGCACGGGCATCTTTGTGGCCCTCATCTGCATCTCTCAGGGGGCGCAAGCTCTCGGGGCGGTCTCCAGGGCCTTCGACCAATTCTCTCAGGCCAGAAAGGCCATCAAAGCCGCCGTGGACATCGTGAAGAGAAGGCCGGAGATCAATTGGGAGGACGAGAGCAAAGGCCTCAAACCGGATGGCGGAATGAGAGGACACATCCGCCTTGAGGGCGTGAGGTTCTCCTACCCATCAAGGCCGGAGATGAAGGTGTGCGAGAACTTGTCTTTGGACTTGCCTCCCGGTACTACTGTGGCCCTGGCTGGGGAGAGCGGATGCGGCAAGAGCACCATCACACAGCTCCTTCAGCGATTCTACGACCCCAACGAAGGAAGGGTCACCGTGGACGGCCACGATCTCAAGGATCTCAACGTTAGGTGGCTCAGGCAACACATTGCGGTGGTGGCGCAGGAGCCAAAGTTGTTTAGCGGAACTATCGGTGAGAACATCGCTTTGGGCGCCGTGTCCGCTGGCAAGACGGAGTCTGTCTCGCAAGAGGAGATAGTTCAGGCCGCCAAGATGGCCAATGCTCACGGCTTTATCACCGAGTTCCAGAGCGGATACGACACGGAGGTCGGGTTCGGGGGGTCTCAGCTGAGCGGAGGACAGAAGCAAAGGATCGCGATCGCGAGGGCTCTCATCAAGCGTCCCCGCATTCTATTGCTGGACGAGGCCACCTCCGCCCTCGACAACAAGTCGGAGAAGGTGGTTCAGGAGGCCTTGGACGAAATCATCAGAGAGGGAGGGAAGGAGAACAGCAGAACCACCGTCGTGATCGCTCACCGCCTCTCCACCATCAGAACAGCCGACGTCATTTGCTACGTCAAAGAAGGCCAAATTGTGGAGAAGGGCTCCCACGAAGAGCTCATGAGGATCAAGGAAGGCCATTACCGTAATCTCGTGGAAAAGCAGCAAATCGCCCACTCCGAGGAGAGCAATGGCAGTGGCGGCACAGTCAGCAAATCCAACAGCCTCGTTGATCTTAAGCAGCAGGCCAAAGGCAAAGCTCAAAGGGAAGATCTGGGGGTGAAAAAAGATCAGGAGAAGCAGAAGGACGTGGAGGAAGGAAGCAGCAAGGAACAGAAGCAGAAGGACGAGGAGATTGAAGAGTACAAGGTGCCTTGGTCGAGAATCTTTGCCATAAGCAAGCCGGATACAAAGTACTTATGCCTTGGTGTGCTCACGGGAATGTTTGCTGGAGCCCTCTATCCCTTCTGGGGGTACATGTTCGCCAAAATGATCGTAGTGTTCTTCACTCCAGTCGCAGCGTGCGTGGACACCCCCGCTGTCTCTGGCACCGAAAGTAATTTTCCCTCACCGCTTATGTTGGGTTTCCCCACTTGTGATGCTTACTTCCAATCCCAGGCGGACAAGCTGTGGAAAGAATCCGTGTACATCGCCTACTACTGGATTGGCATAGCCTTGGCCTGCCTGGCCGTGAACACGTGCATGTTCTATGGGTTTGGTGCAGCTTCGGAAAACCTGTCCTTCAGGGTGAGGAACCGCATGTTTGCCAGCTACTTGAGGCAGGAGCCAGGCTACTTCGACCTTCCAGAAAATGCCGTGGGGGCAGTCTCCAGCCGCCTTGCCAACGACGCAACTCTTCTGAAGGCAAAGACGGGAGAGCCACTGCAGCAGGTGGTGATGACGCTCTTCGGATGTGTCGCAGGTATTGTGCTGTCGGCCGTCTTCTGCTGGCCGGTAGCGCTCATGGCTGTGGGCATTCTTCCTATTCTTGGAGTGGCCATCACCTTGCAGACGCAAATCATTCTTGGAAGTGGAGGAAAGGACAGTACGGCAGAAGATCCAGCGATCGGGGCCCTGGCGGGGGAAACCTTGACAGCCATGAGAACTGTTGCGACGGGATTGGAGCCCACCTTCGTGCAAAAGTACGAGGATCTGCTTGGTGGCAGCATGTCCACCAAGGAGCTCCTGAGAAAAGCTCTGGGCTTTGGAATATCTTTCTCCGTGCAGCACTGGGCGTTTGCTCTGCTGATGTGGTTTGGGGCTTGGGTGCTGGATAACATGACGTTCAGCTTTGAGGATTTCTCTGTGGCACTCTTCGCCTTCTTCTTTGGGCTCTTTGGCATGTCTCTTGCAGCAACTGGCGCCACAGACACCAAAGAAGCCGTGCGTGCTCTCACCAGCATTTTCTCTCTCCTAGACAGGCAAAGCAAGATCGATCCGGAGGGAAGAGAGGGCATTATTCCGGTGGAGGAGGCGAAGGGGCAAATCGACTTTGAAGATGTCAAGTTCAAATATCCGGCAAGGCCGGACCAGGTGGTCTGCCAGAACCTATCCTTTTCCGTAGAGTCTGGTCAGAAGATAGGGGTGGTAGGATCGAGCGGGTCTGGTAAATCAACTATTATTCAGCTGATTGAGAGATTTTACGATCCTGTGGAGGGTCAGACCCTTTTTGACAAGACGGCCAACCCCAGTATCAATTACCACTGGCTGCACGACCAAATGGGATTGGTTTCTCAGGAGCCTATCCTCTTTAGTGGATCCGTGTTTGAGAATATCGCACTTGGAGCACCCACAGGCAAAGAAGCTACCATGGATGACGTGATGGAGGCAGCCAAGATGGCCAATGCTCACAACTTTGTGATGGAGTTTCAAGATCAGTACGACACGGATATTGGTCCCGGGGGCACATTGCTTAGCGGGGGCCAGAAGCAGAGAATTGCCATCGCGAGGGCTCTGCTCTCCAAACCCAAAGTTCTCCTTCTTGATGAGGCGACCTCAGCCTTGGATGCGAAGAGTGAAGCAGTGGTGCAAGCGACTTTGGACACTTTGATGGCGCAATCCAACTTGACCACTCTCATGATAGCACACAGGCTTTCCACCGTGCGTCACATGAACAAGATCATGGTCATAGAGAGTGGCAAAGTGATCGAGATGGGGGATCACCAGGAACTGATGAGCCTGGAGGGCGTGTACTATGGCCTCGTGCAAGCCTCTGGATACAATGCAACCTAAGCAGTCCATTCCACACACAGGCAAACACGCGGGGGCAGATAGATTTGCAACTTTTTTTCTCATTTCTAACAATGTTTAACAAAAGAGTGATAAAAGCTCTATTTTTAACGCAGAAAACGAAACACTCACAGAAACTTGTTTTGTATTTGGCGGTGCACGTGGCACAGGTACTCCACGTAGGACATGCCACTTTGAGTGCGATCCTCCACTAGTTTTGTTAGGAACTTGGTTTCCATGACACTACCTCTGGCCACAAACTTGAGCCTGACACACTTTCCGGGACAAAGGGCGGCGATGACCTTGAACGCGATAGAAGGGTCCTCCTCCTCCGTGTACTGCCCGAGGAGGGTGTTCTCCAGCTTTCTCTGGATCTTCTCATATGAGGTTTCACCAAAGAGCCTCTGTAGAACGGGAGGATAGACTCCCACGCCAATCCAGATGTACCCGTAGTTGTTTTCCAGCAGCAGCAGCACGGCATTGTCGTCCATAGCCTCGCTGGAGCAAGACAAGAGATCCGGTGGCACGGCAGGGCCCCCGCGGTCGTCCCCTCCAAAGCTCTCGATGTTCTGCAGCGCCACCATTCTTGGAAACAGGATGGGAAGCAGATCTGGCATAGAAATGCTTGAGAGGAGGGCCACCAGGCGGGCCCTCTCATCCGGCTCGCACTTCATCTGGAGCGCTTGCAGCTTGTTGAAAGACAACATGTAGAGGGGCATGAGCTTGAGTGCTTCCGGAAGAATCAGCTGCCCACTGGATGAGCTGGTGGCGCAGTACCTGCGGTAAGCGTAGAGAATGTTCACGCACGCATTGGTGGCGGCTTCCTTGACACTCTCGGGCTGCATCTTGGGATAGTGGGCCACGATTGATCGCAGCATGGCGTGCATTTGAGCGTCCAGATCGGCCGACCGGTAGACGTTGCCCATGACTGAGGTGGTTGGCAGGGACAAGGTGTGCACTCTGATTCTCCTCTCCCCAAAGCTTGTGGTGTAGAGGAGCGCACATTGGAAGGAGACCTCCTGCTGCTCCTTCAACTTCTCCTCGTGCTTCACGTAGGCGATGATGCTCTTGTCCGAGTCGATGCCCGCCAGGTCGATGTCCGTGGGCGTTCTGACGAGGAAGGAGCCTCTGTACTCCTCGATCTTGAGGCCGGTGCTCGTCCTCACCCTCAGTAGCGCCTCATAGCCTTGCTCTCTTGTCAGGTTGTGCTTGAGGTCGTGGGAGAAGCGCTTGGCGTCCCCGTTGCCCCTCTCTCCTCCGTCAAAGTCCTGGTAAGACACAAAGCTCCCTCCAGTCTTCTCAGGAAGCAGCCTCAGACTTGCGATGTTGAGGAAGGAAGTGCTGAGCCTGCTGAAGGTGAAGATGTCCACGCACACTTGCTCCTCTGCCAGTTCTTCCGCGATGCTCTTGTAAGCATCCCCTTTGGGCCAAATCATGTTCACCAAAGCGTTTCCCTTACTGCCGTCTCCATCGTTTTTCCCGTTGGCATGTGCCATGCCTTGTCCCCTGCTGTCTTGTGAGCTCTGATGAGCGCCCTCCCCAATGTTGGTCAAGCTAGCGACAAAGGCGATGACTTTGCCCCCCGACTTGTGCAGGACTTTCCCTGCCGAGTGAATAGCCGCGCAGGCACAGCTCTCCTGAGTGGCAAAGCTCCTGTTGTTGCCGCCGTGATTGTTGAAGCCGCTCCCGTGGCCGTTGTTGTGGTTATTGTTGACGCCTCCCATACTGTACATGGAGGCCACAAACTTCACGAGGGCAATGATCTCTGTCCTGTGAGTGTCAGAGTCCAACAGGAGAGAGTGAGGAAGAGGGGCATAAGGAGAACTCACGTCCGGTACGACCACGATCTGCGGCTGTGCACTTCCAGGTTTCATGGTGAGGTACTGGATAGTGTTGCTGAAGGTGCACACCGCCATCTTTCCCGGGGCGATGTAGCTACCTTCCGTGACCGATGACAGAATAGCCTCGCAGATCCTGTGGGTGATCCCTTGCTGCACGGCATCCGAAGACACGTCAATAAGGAACACGCAGCCTGGTCTCTCCGGTGGTCTGACCATGTACTGGCTACTAGCCAGGTATTCCACGCTACCATACAGGAGCTCTGGCCTTTCCTGCTGATCTCTACGGGTGCCGTTGGGACCCACATTGCAAAAGTACCAAGCGGGGCACTCGTTCATCCCTCCGCACAAGTTGCACTGGAACCTTCGCCCGCCATCCAGCCATCTGACGAAAGGGTTCATATAACCTTTGCAGTGGGCGCATCTAACGGGACCCTCGGTGGATGCGTCCACTAGAGGCACCTGTCCTCCATCGGGAGAGTCCTCTCTATCCAAGGCCGCTAGGGGTTGGCACACGATGGCAAATGGCATTTCGCATGTGCGCTTGAGATCTTTGGTTTGAGGCACTTGATACACCGTGGAGCGCATGAAGCGAGGGCTGGCGTTGCCAAGGTCCTTCACCACAAACCGGGAAGAAGTTGGAGGAGGAGGAATGCTCGCGGAGGAGCTCAGAATGTTTCCCCTCAGCATCTGCTGCATGTTCTTGTCGTGCTCCATGTAGGAGGTCGACATCTCTTGGTTGTTCTTGCTAGTGCCGTAGTCTCTGGTTTCAAAGACGGCCAGTTTGGTGGACTTGGACTCCTTTGGGCGAGGCATCTGCGCGGGATTGATGCGACTGCTGCTGCCTCCCGTGTGCGCCCCGCCCGACTGCTGCTTGTTGGCAGAAGGGTGAAGAGGCTTCTTCCCTTGTTGTTGTAGTGTTGATGTTGTCGGTGGTGGAGGTCCGCCTTGGCTTATTGGAGGTCTCTGACCCACGGGACGGCTACCAAACTGAGGAGGCATTGGCATTGGTCCTCCCTGCGGAGGTCTCTGCTGCTGCTGCTGCATCATGGGTGGTGGTCTTGAAGGTCCTCCCATTGGCACCGGAGGTCTTAAACCAACTCCACTCCCGCCCATTGGAGGAGGGGCCATGGAGGGCCCTCTGGCTCCAGTGTTCGCGTTGTTGTGTGCGCCCGGCATGGGAGGTCTCAACATGGGAGGGGGCCTCATGGTGGCCCCACCACCTCTGCCTATACCCGTACCCGTTGGAGGTGCGGGACCCATCATGGAGGAGGAAGTAGAGGATGGTGGTCCTCTTGGCATCTGTCCACCCAAGGGTGGCCTTTGTCCAGTGGTCGTAGGGACAGGAGTTTGTCTCTGATACATTGCTGGTGGAGGATGGTGTCTCGTGTTACCTCCTCCAACTGGAGGACCGGTGTTGACAATGTTGTTGTTACCTCGTTGCTGCGGTTGTGTTGAAGGCATGGTCCCCATGTTCGCGTTTCTATTCATGTGAGGTGGTTGTCTCGTGAGTGGAGGTGGTCCACCACGTCCTCGTCCTTGGACTTGTGTTTGTAAAGAAGGTCTCAAACCTCCCAACCCACCAGATGGAGGCACAGATCTCACAGGAGGTCCTATTCCATTCACAAGAGGCGGTCTGGTTGGTGGACCTCCTGTTCCACCGCCTTGACTACTCATGATCACAGCCCTTCTTCTCTAACCTCTTCTGTTTTCAATAAGTCAAGTGCGGCGATCTTATTATTCTTTCTTTCCCCTTCACAGCTTCACACGTCGGTTCAACCACTCTGTCTGTGTATTTCTCACACAGGCGTTTCGTTTCAACCAAGCCTCGATTCACACACAAACAACAGAAGA
>NYWD01000106.1 GCA_002684855.1 Planctomycetaceae bacterium
CACGTCGGCGTCGACCGGACCCTCACCGAGCCCGAGCAGACTTCTCGGCCCGGCGGCCCGGCTCGCCCCCAGCAGCGTCGCGACCGGATCCCGGCCGGAACCTCTCGGATCCTTCCGTGTCATGGCGTCGCCCCCGCTTCGATGATCGATTCGTCCCGATCCGCCTCGTCCCGCAGCCCTGATCGAATCGAGATCTCGAGATCGAGTTCCTGCAGCCGGGACCGCCAGGGTTCCGGTCCGAAGTCCGGGTGCAGCACGCGGATCTGCTCGAGGACCTCGCCGGCACGTTCGGGATCCGTCTCCGCGAGCACCCCGAGCAGACCGCAGCGCGCCCGCCACCAGGTCTCCGATCCCTTCGACGCCGCACTGCCGAGTCGTCGCCAGCAGGCCAGCGCGAAGTCGGGATCGCCGAGGCTCGACGCGAGTTCGGCCGACGCCTCGAGGATCGAGCCGTCGCGCGGTCGCCGCTCGAGGATCGCTCGATACGTCTCGAACGCCTTCCGACCCGTCGCTTCGTCGTCATCGGCCCGGTAGATGGCCTGTCTTCCCGCCGCCACGCTCGCGGCCACCGGCAGCAACGCAGGGTTCTCGAGCGCCTCCTCGATCGACGCGTCCTTCCCGCCGACGATCTCGATGAAGCGGTCGCCCGCGGCCACCGCCGCCCGGACGACCTGCATGGAGGCCTCGCCGTCCCGCATCCGGAGGAAGGCGGCGCGGTGCAGCCGCTGGGCGGCGAGCCTCGACCAGCGCACCGCCTCCGGGGCATCCGGCGCGACGGGCACGTCCTGCAGGATCGTGGCCGCGGCGAGGAAGTCGCCGTCGGCGATCGCCATCCCGATTCGCCGGAAGGCGAGTTCGTTGGGCAGGTCGGGCTGGTCCTCGAACCCGCCGCGCTCCAGGGCGATTTCAAGGCGTGAGATGTATCCCGCGCCGCGAACCCGGTCCCCGATCTCCTCGTGCGAGGCGACTTCGGCGGCCTGCCGCAACAGGACGCCGTCCGCCCCCCGAAGATCGACCATCATGCCGTCCTCCGTCCGGTCCCGCTGAAGGAGTTCGTCCGCGACGTCGAGGAAACGCGTGCCGAATTCACCGCGATCCCCCGGGTCCGCCTCGCGGAAGCGCCGGTAGATCGACTGCGCCGCCCTTCGACGGGCGATCTCCCAGGTGGCATGTCCCGGAGGGATCGCGAGCAGGGTCTCGAGGTCCGCCGCGGAGGGATCCTCCTCTCCGGTGATCCGACGGACCACCAGCGAGGGCGCCCGGTCGTCCGCCGGGTAGGTGTCGAGGAATCGTTCGATGATCGCGTCACGACGGCCCTGCGCCTCGACCGCCTCGTCCCCACCGGCCGCGACCAGCCGGTCGAGGGCCACGATCGCGCCCCACATCGCATCCGCCCGGCGCGAGCCGCCGATGCGATCCGCCGCGTCTTCGAAGGCGTCGGCGGCGTCGGCGGCTCGATCGAGTTCGAGCAGGCTCCACCCCGTGAGGTTCAGGCATGCCGACCTCGCCTCGGGGAATCTCGCCGCGTCGCGCTCCGCCGCCGCGTCGGCGAGCTCCTCCGCCGCCGACGCGAACTCGGTGGCCGCCTCCCCGGCCCGGCCCGCGGCCTTCGCATCGACGGCGGCGCGGTAGTGTCCGACGCCGCGCACGTAGCGGAAGGCGAATCCGTCGTTTCCCACGGCGCCGAGTCCGTACCGTTCGGCGAGATCGACGACCTGCGCGAGTTCGCTCCTCGCCGCCAGCGTCGCGAGGGCGAGCTCCGCGAGGCGACTCGCCTCCGGCCTCCACCCCGAGTCGAGGTCGGCGGCGTGGCGCAGCCCCCCCACGGCCGCGAGCCGGAGCCACGCGGTCGGAAGCGCATCGGAATCCGATCCCCCGTCCGCCTGCTCGATCATGGCTCGAAGAAGGGTCTCGGCCACCTCGAAGGACTTCGCGTCGATCGCCGACGCCAGTCGCCAGCCGGGCGCCGCCTGCAGGATGCCCGGATGGGTGCGAGCCAGCTCGAGCCGCGAGAACCACGGGCCGGCACCGAGGTGGGAGACCCGTTCGGCGCTGGTCATCGCCATCCCGAGGATCGCGCTCGCGAAGTACTCGTATTCCTGCCGGTCGACGGAGACGTCGTCCGGGCCCGGCACCACCTCGTCGCCATCGAGCACCCGCCCGAAGGCGAGCTGGGCGCGACCCAGTCGACTCTCATCGTCGAGGGCCCGACCCGCGTAGTACAGCGACCAGCCTTCGAGCAGCGACGCCGCGACGAGCATCCGCCGCGCCTCGGTGATCTCGTCATCGAGCCGGATCACCCGCATTCCGCGGGCCCGGTCGAGACCGCGGTCACCGCGCTTGATCGTGTCTTCGAGGGATTCCCGAAGGGCCACGAGGTCCCGGGCGAGTTCGTCGAGCTCCCGCTCCGCGGCGATGACCTCGTCCGGGGCCGCCAGATCGACGCGACCCCGTTCGACCGTTCCGGAGGCCGCCTCGTAGCGGGTGCGGAGCAGGGCCAGTCGGAGTGCGTCGGCGTCCTCGATCGAATCGTCGGCGAGCAACCTCCGGGCCTTGGCCACCAGCACCGCCCGCGCCTCGTCGTCGGTCGCTCTTTCGATCAGCGAGGCGTAGACGCCCGCCAGCCGGGAGGCGGTCCGCGCCCGCAGCTCGGCGTCGTCCGAGGCGTCGGCCCGGGCCCGCTCGAGATGGATCTGGAGGAGGTCGTACATCCCGCGTCCCTCCAGCCAGGAGGCGACGCGGTCCTGCCCCATCGCGATCCGGTCGCCGCCCGGGAGGAGCACCGCGGCGAGGAGCGTCGCGAGGATCGGTTCAGTCCACCGCCGGGACATAGGTCACCTCCTCGAAGCCCGCGTCCCGACCGCACTGGATCGCCAGCGCGGCATCACCGACCGAAGGTCCGTCGGTGACCCGGATGAAGAGACCGGGGTCCTTCGGGAGTTCCCGGAGCGCTTCGACCAGCGCCCCACGATCCGTGAAGTCCCGGCCGCCGACTCGATAGACGACCCCGGATTCGATCCGGAGGACCTCGACCACCTGCGGCTCGAAGTCCTGGGTCTCGCCGCCGCTCGAGTCCCGTTCCAGCTGGAGGTTCGGAGTCAGTCGATCCTCGCGCTGCGTCACCACGGTGGTGATCAGGAAGTAGGCCAGCAACAGGAACACCACGTCGATCATCGACGACAGGGACAGCGCCATGCGACGGTCGGGCTGGTGATGTCGAGGGACGATCCGCACGATTCAGCCTCCGGGTGCCGTGGCGATCCGCACCGCGGGGACGCCCGCGGCCTGCAGCATCTCGAGCACGCGATTCAGGCGGGCCGCCGGCGCATTCCGGTCGGCCCGCACGAGGGGACGGAGCCGCTGCAGGTCGTCGTCCCGGTGGTCGATCACCAGCTCCTCGGCGAGGACCGCGAACGACGCGTCGTCGAGGAACTCCCCGGCGACCTCGATCGAACCGTCCACCAGGACGTTCACGATGATGCCCGCCTCCTCGGCGGTCTCGACCTGCTCCCCCGCCTCCTGCGGGAGATCCATCTCCGCGCGGGAGAACTGGGCCAGCTGGGCGGTCGTCAGGAAGAAGATCAGCAGCTGGAAGACGATGTCGATCATCGGCGTCATGTCGACCGGGAGCAGCCTCGATTTCCTTCGTCGGGCGTCGAACTTCATGCGCCGCTCCCGGAACCACCCGCCGGCCGCGGCATGCCGCCCGCCGGCCCGCCCGCGCCCGACGATTCGAGCAACAGGACCATGCGATCGAGCTCCTGTCCCGCCTCCGCCGCGATCGCGTCGATCCGGTTCCGGAAGACCGTGAAGAGCGTGACGCTCGGGATCGCGACGATGAGACCCTGCATGGTGGTGATCAGCGCGAGGGAGATGTTGCCCGCGAGCGCCTCGTAGTAGTTCGCGTCCGCGACCGCGCTGGCGGCGACGCTGTCGAATGCGCCGATCATCCCCTGGACGGTGCCGAGCAGACCCAGCAGCGGTGCGACGGTGCCGATGATTCCGAGGCCGTCGGTCGCCCGGTAGAGACGTGCCGACTGTTCCGCGCCCGCCTCCTCGATCGCCTGCTTGATCTCGAAGGCGCCGAACGGGGATCGCAGGTAACGGGTCAGCCCGGGGGCGAGGATCCGGGTGAGGAAGGAATCGTTGTCGGCGAGCGAGCAGTACTCGAGGGCGGCGTCGGCCCGACCCGCTCCGAGCAGATCCCGGATCGAGGCGACCTGCACCGCGGGAAGCAGCGTGGTCCGGCGGATCTGCACGGCGTGGATCACCACCAGCGTCAGCGCGACCACGCTGAGGGCGACGATGATCCAGCCGATGACTCCACCGCCGGAGATGTAGGTGAGCAGGCTCGGGCCGAGCCCTCCCTCCTCGGACACGCTGGCCTGGGCGAGGATGCGAAGCGTCGAATTCACGGGAGATTCTCCGGGAGCGTCTCTTCGGCACGCTCGGCGATCAGGATCGATTCGAGGATGGCGGCCGATTCCGATCGGCCGAGTTCCCCGAGCGCCTCGACCGCGAGTCGAAGCGACTCGCGACGAAGGACCGGGGGTGCGGAGGACTCGAGCGCGATCACGTGGATCAGGTCGAGCACCCCGCGCATGCGTCGTTCGGGGTCGGTCTCCCGGGCGAGTGTCCCCCGGCCCGCGAAGTACCTGACCCACGCGGTCTTCCACGCCGGGTCGTCCGCGGCGGAGGCGATCAGGGCGCGGCGGACCCGTTCCCGTCGATCCGCGTCGGGGGCGTCCAGCTCCGTCAGGCGAAGGAGGAACCGCTCGCCCTCGGAGAGCCCGACGCCCGAGTCGGCCGGGGGACCGCTTCCGTCCACGAGGCGGACGACGAGGGTGCGTCGCAGTTCCGCCCGAGCGTCGGGGGCGGCGACCCGTCGGAACCATTCGAGCATCCGGGACCGATCGCCGGCCTCGGCCACCGGCGGCACCGAGGTCACGAGTCCGGTGTCCGGATCGACGAGTCGTTCGCCACGCGGGAACCGCGACGGCTCCACCGTTCCCGAGGGGAACTCGGACACCAGGACCGCCTCGCCGAGCACCGAAGCGACGTCCCCCGCCGCGATCGCGGCCCGGACCGTGCCCTCCAGCGTGATCGATCCCAGTTCGGACTTCGGAAGGACGCCCGCGCGGAAGGCCGCATCGAACGCGGCCCTGGCGAGCACCGCATCGCCGCGGTTCAGCCGGGATCGACCCCGCCAGACGTGCGTGCCCTTCTCGATGCCCGTCGCGAGTCCCGATTCGAGCACCCCCGATTCACCGGGGTCGATCCGGGCCACGCGATCCCACGGAACCACTCGCTCGAATCGAAGGCCGTCGGACACCACCGTCGCCCGGACGCCTTCACCGGTCGCCGCGACCCGCTCGACGACCAGCGGGGTCGCGCCGTCCCGCCGATGAAGTTCCCGTTCGGCCGCCGTCGGACTCGCGAGGAGCGCGACCGGGAGGATCAGGCCGGTGATGGTCCGTCGTCCGCTCATGGACGCATCCCCGTGGGGACGAAGCGGAACACGCCGTCGGATTCGGAGGCGATCCTCCGGAGCGGCTCGTGTCCGGCCTCGGTTCCGAAGGCGATGCTGTTGATCACCGCCGCACCGCTCCGCTTGCCGTTTCGATTCTGGACCTCGGCGGGGATGCTTCCGGGAATGAGTCCGTCGGTGAGGAAGAAGATCACGTCGGGTCGGACGTCGAGTTCGAACACGATCTCGAACGCCGGCATGGGTTCGGTCCCGCCACCCGGCTGGAGTCCGTCGATCCAGGCGTTGATCCGCGAGAGGTTGGCGCGACTCGCGCGAAGCCAGCCCTGCTGGAAGGAGGGAACGACCGGATTGCTCGAATAGAGGACGACCATGAAGGCCGCGTAGTCGGGCAGTCGCCTGAGCGACCGCTTCAACTCGGCCATCGCCGCGGCCATCTTGCCGTCCTGGCCCATCGAGCCGGAGATGTCCACGATGTAGGCGAAGCGGTTCCCCGTCGACTGGATTCCGAAGAAGCTGGCGCCGGCCCCGACGCTGGATCCGAGTCCGGCCCCGAGCCCCTCACCCGTGCTGCCCACCATCGTGGTCAGGCCCCCACCGGTGGCATCGAGGGCGAAATCGGGGATCTCGGCGTTCAGCTCCGATTCGAGGTTCATCGCGTCTTCGTCGGAGTCGGTCGCGAGCTCCGGACTGAGCAGGTCCTCGCTCTCCGGGGCGTCGAGCATGTCCTGGAGCGTCTCGTCCGGAAGAATGGAGAGATCGAGGACCACCGAGGCGGGAACCGCCGCGGGCGGGAGTTCCCGGTGCGTCGACCACAGCCAGATCATGATCGCGAGATGGATGGGCAGGGAGACCGCGAGGCCGAGGAGGAGCAGGTGGACGCGTCGCTGCCGGAGCAGTCGGCGTCGTTCCTCGACCAGGTCCCGGATCCGATCCGCGAGCTGCGCGGGATCGAGGTTCGAATCGGGATTCGAACCGTCCGGGGTCGCGGGATTGGAGTCGTGTTCAGCCATCCTTGGTCACGAAGTTCGTTCGGCCCCCGCATTATGGGCGGATTCCCCGACCGCCGCGCGGTCCCGTCCGGGTTCCCGTCCGGTGGGCGGGCTCCACCCTCTCGAATACGCCGTCGAGCCGCGGATTCGGTCGACGAAACCGCGAAGTCGTCCATCCGCTTCGGTTGACCCCGGCCGCGGTTGGAGGGGAGAATCGAATCTCTCGTCCCCAGCACCCGCCGGAGCGTCCGCATGTCCGCCACCCCGAGCCGCGTCATCCTGAAGATCAGCGGCGAGAGTTTCGCCGAGCCGGGCCAGCTCGGGATCGGCTCCGACCAGCTCACCCACATCGCCACGGAGATCGCGGCCGCGAGTCGGCTGGGCGTCCAGATCGCGGTGGTCTGCGGCGGAGGCAACATCATCCGCGGCGCGACCCTCGCGAAGGACGGCACGATCGACCAGTCGACCGCGGACTACATGGGCATGCTGGGGACGGTGATCAACGGCGTGGCCCTCAAGGAGGCGCTCGAACGGCAGGGCGTGCCCGCCCGCGCGATGTCCGCGATCAACCTCACCGCGGTGGCCGAGCCCTTCATCCGACTCCGGGCGATCCGCCATCTCGAGAAGGGCCGGGTGGTGATCCTCACCGCGGGAACCGGGAATCCCTTCTTCACCACCGACACCTGCGCTTCGCTGCGTGGCATCGAGCTCGGCGCGGACCGGCTCCTCAAGGCGACGAAGGTCGACGGAATCTACGACGCCGATCCGAAGAAGAACCCCGACGCGGTCCGTTACGACCGCCTGACGTTCGCGAAGGCGATCGAAAGCCAGCTCGGGGTCATGGACCTCACCGCCCTCACCATGTGCATGGAGCACGACCTGCCCATCCAGGTCTTCGACTATCAGATCGCTGGCAACATCGCGAAGGCGGTCGAGGGCCAGACGGTGGGCACGCTGGTGACCTCGAGCTGACCGGAACCCCCGGACGGGCCGGGCCGCTCGCCATACAATCCGATCTCGACCGAGAGCCCGGACCACACCGACCGCCCCGACGGGCGATGGAGACCAAGGCATGGACATCGACGAAATCCTTCTCGAGTGCAGCGATCGGATGGACAAGACCGTCGACTACCTGCAGCGCGAGCTCCGCGGGATCCGGACCGGGCGGGCGAACACCGCCCTCCTGGAATACGTGAAGGTCGACTACTACGGGTCCCACACCGATCTCCGGGAACTCGCCGGGATCTCGGTCGCGGAGAGCCAGCAGCTCCTCATCAAGCCCTTCGACCCGGCCTCCAAGAACGAGATCATCAAGGCGATCGAGTCGGCCGATCTCGGGTTGAACCCCCAGGCCGAGGGCCCCGCGATCCGCGTGAGCGTGCCGGCGCCGTCCGCCGATCGTCGGAAGCAGCTGGTCGGCCAGGTCAAGAAGATGGGCGAGGACGCCAAGGTCGCCTGCCGTAACGAACGCCGGGACGCGATCAAGGGAATCGAACAGACCGGCTCCGAGCAGAAGCTTTCGGACGACGACGTCAACGGCTCCAAGGAGGAGGTCGACGCCGAGACGAAGAAGCACACCGCCCGCATCGAGGAGCTCGTGACGAAGAAGATCGCCGACATCGAGGACGTGTGAACCTCGACGTGCGCCCCCGCGGCCCGATCGCCGGCGAGGGCGGCTCCCCGCGACCGATCCCCCGGCCCGAGAACGACTGGAGCGAACCGTGCACTGTCCGTTCTGCGAATCGACCAGCACCCGGGTCTGCGACTCGCGACCGGTGGAGAGCGGCAGTTCGATCCGCCGCCGACGGGAATGCGAGGTCTGCGACCGAAGGTTCACCACGTTCGAACGCCTCGAGAAGACTCGACGCCTGATGGTGGTGAAGCGAGACGACTCCCGGGTCCCCTTCGACGGGGAACGGGTGCTTCGAGGGATCCAGGCGGCGTGCGGCAAGCGTCCGGTGGCGGAGGACGTCAAGATCGACCTGGTGACCCGGCTCGAGGACGAACTGCATCGGGAGTTCGACCGCGAGGTGCCGAGCGAGGAGATCGGTCGACGCGTCGCGACCGCGCTGCGGGGGATCGACCAGATCGCCTACATCCGCTACGCGAGCGAATACGAGCAGTTCCGGAGCGTCGAGGACATCGCCGACGCGGTCGACGAACTTCGCCAGCGTCCGCCCGAACTGCCGAATCAGAATCCCCTCTTCGATGAGTGAGGGGATCCCGGGGCCGAGTCGACCCTCGTTCCCCGCGAGCGGACCCGCGACCGGTACACTCCGGACCCGGATCCACCACACCCCCTTCGCGAGCAGGAGTCCACCATGCCCCGCATCACGCTTCCCGATGGAAGCGAACGCCGTTACGAAGGTTCCACCACGCCCGCCGAGGTCGCGGCCGACATCGGCCCCGGGCTCGCGAAGTCGGCGCTCGGCGCGATCATCGACGGGACGCTCTCGGATCTCGACACCTCGATCGACGCGGACTGCGCCCTCGCGCTGGTCACCGCGAAGACCCGCGAAGGCGAACCGGACGCGAACGGACTCTTCCTGCTCCGTCACTCCGCCGCCCACGTGATGGCCGAGGCGATCACGAACCTGTTCCCCGGCGTCCAACTCGTCTACGGACCGCCGGTCGAACAGGGTTTCTACTACGACATGGCGTTCCCCGACGGCGCGACGATCTCGAGCGAGGACTTCGAGCGGATCGAGTCGGAGATGAAGCGGATCGTGAAGGAGGACCGCCCCTTCACCCGCTACGAGATGCCCGCGGGACCCGGACTCGAGAAGCTTCGGGAGGAGGGTTCCAAGTACAAGGTCGACAACGCGGAACGGGCGATCGAGGCCGGGTCGACCGAACTGTCGTGGTACGCCACCGGCGCCCCCGGAACCGACTGGGAGGATCTCTGTCGAGGCCCCCACGTCCCGTCCACCGGGCGGATCGGGGCGTTCAAGGTGATGAACCTCGCCTCGAGCTACTGGCACGGCGACGAGAACAGCGATCGTCTCACCCGCGTCTACGGCATCGCATTCGCGGACAAGAAGCAGCTGAAGAGGCATCTCCAGCTCCTGGAGGAGGCGAAGAAGCGGGACCACCGCGTCCTCGGCAAGCAGCTTCGGCTCTTCCACATCGACGAGCAGGTCGGGCAGGGCCTCGTCCTCTGGACGCCCAACGGCGCGGTCGTCCGCCAGCAGCTCCAGGACTTCATCGGCGAGGAGCTCCGGAAGCAGGGATACGACCAGGTCTTCACCCCGCACATCGGCAAGCTCGACCTCTACCGGACCAGCGGTCACTTCCCGTACTACCAGGAGAGCCAGTACACCCCGGTGATCGACCGGGCCCAGCTCCACGAGTTCGCGACCGAGGGCTGTTCCTGCAGCGACCTCGCCAACAAGATGGACGAGGGCGAGATCGATGGCTACCTGCTCAAGCCCATGAACTGCCCGCACCACATCCGGATCTACGCGAGCGAACAGCGAAGCTACCGCGACCTGCCGATCCGGCTCGCCGAATTCGGCACGGTGTACCGCTGGGAGCAGTCCGGGGAGATCGGGGGGCTCACCCGCGTGCGTGGCTTCACCCAGGACGACGCCCATCTCTTCTGCCGCGAGGACCAGATCGCGGACGAGGTCCGGGGCTGCCTCTCCATCGTGAAGCTGATCTTCAACACCCTGGGCATGACCGACTACCGCGTCCGGGTGGGGACCCGTGATCCGGACTCGAGCAAGTACGTCGGCGATCCGACCAACTGGGACAAGGCCGAGGAGGCCTGTCGCAACGCCGCGCAGGAACTCGGCGCCCCCTTCAGCGAGGAACCCGGCGAGGCCGCGTTCTACGGGCCGAAGATCGACTTCGTGGTCAAGGACGTGATCGGTCGCGAGTGGCAGCTCGGCACCGTGCAGGTCGACTACAACCTGCCCGAACGATTCGACCTCGAATACGTCGGGGCCGACAACGCCCGGCATCGACCGGTCATGATCCACCGCGCCCCCTTCGGATCGATGGAACGTTTCGTCGGGGTGCTCATCGAACACTTCGCCGGCGCCTTCCCCTGCTGGCTCGCCCCCGAGCAGGTTCGCGTGCTTCCCATCAGCGACAAGAGCGCCGACTACGCGAGCGAGGTGCTGGCGAGCCTGAAAACGCTCGGAATCCGGGCGACCGTCGACGACGGCTCCGAACGGATCCAGGCCAAGGTGAAGGTGGCCGCGGACATGAAGGTCCCCTATCTCGCGGTGGTCGGTCCCCGGGACGCGGAGAACCGCGAGGTCTCCATCCGGGCGTTCGGCGTCGATCGAAACCTCGGTTCGATGGACCTCGACGAGTTCCTCCGGACGGTGGCCGCCGAGACCGAGACCCGGGGCGGAACCCGATTGATCGATCGCTTCGAGACGACCGAATCGTCGACCGCCGACTGATCGACCGTCTCCGTCGATCGGCGCCACGACCCCCGCGCCGACGTTCACGCGACTCGCGGACCGACGACGATCGGATTTCGACGGCTTCACTCCCTCCCGGCCGGCCCCCACCGGGGCGATTTCCCGCCGGTCCGACCCCCGAACTCCGGAATCCGGGAAATCGGTGGAAAGGCGATCGTTCGTTCGGCGTCCTCCCGGTCGGGCCCCGGAGAATCCGCCCCGCAGGGTGCTCCGAGCGGGTTTCATCTTGATCCCCCGATTCGATCGATGTACTGTCCACGTCTGGGAGTTCGATCGTTCGAACTTCGTCCCGCGAGGCGGGGCCGCCTGCCGGTCCCCCGGAACCGCTGCTCCATGCACGAATCCGTCCGGCCGATCCCATGACCACGCCCTGCGTGTCCGTGACCCCGGCCCCCATCGCGTGTGACGCCCCCCCGATTCACCTGCGCCCCCGAACGTGCGAACCGTTCGACGGGTGTCTCTCGCTTCAGTTCGCTTGAAGGGACTTCCACCATCGCCATTCGACGCAGAGGATTCCGCCGCGAAGACATGCGGCCGACCGGACCCCGCATGAACGAGCGGATCCGCATCTCGCCGGTCCAGCTGATCGACGAGAACGAAGAGAACGTCGGGGTCGTCGAGACCCACGAGGCACTCCGCCGAGCGAGGGATCTCGGCCTCGATCTCGTGGAGATGAGCGCCGATGCCCGCCCGCCCGTCTGTCGGATCATCGACTTCGGTCGATACAAGTACGAGCAGGCGAAGAAGGACAAGGAGCGGAAGAAGAAGCAGACGGTCTCCGAGCTCAAGGAGGTCCGCCTCGGTCGTTCCATGAAGATCGACCCCCACGACATCGGAATCCGCATGAAGCAGGCGAAGAAGTTCCTGCTCGAGGGACACAAGGTCCAGATCGTCCAGCAGTTCCGTGGCCGCGAGATGGCCCATCGGGAACGCGGTTACGACCGGATGCGAGACATCATCACCGAGCTCGAGGAGCTCGGGAAGCTGGAGACCGAGCCTCGCATGGCCGGCCGCAGGATGTCCGTGATCCTCGGACCCGACAAGCGGAAGATCGAGGCCTACCGTCGCAAGATGGAGAAGGAGGGTCGAAAGACCGAGGAGAAGGACGAGGAGCTCGCGAAGCAGGTGGCCGAGATCAACGAGGCCGACGCGAAGGCCGAAGCGGCTTCTCCCGAGCCCGAGACCGAGGCCACGACGGAAGCCACGGCCGAGGAATCGAAGGACTGATCCCCGATTCGCCGCGGTCGTTCGCGGACGATTCTCGAAACACGCTCGCCGCACGTCCTCCGCCGGAGCACGTGCGGCGATTCCTCTGGGTCTCGGTGGTCATCGTCTCGTCGCCACGG
>NYWD01000107.1 GCA_002684855.1 Planctomycetaceae bacterium
CAGCCTAAACACTCCCCTACTCACAAAATTTAGAATAGAAATAAACGGAAATTTTTTGTGACTGTTACAACTTATTTATCGTTATATATTAAGAAGCCATTCCATAGTAGCTGACGAAAAATACGAGAACAAGAATGGCCTTCAACATGGAAGGAGCATCACCCCCGGTCTTTGAACAAATCTTCCGGAATGCTCGTTTTGCCCAAGGAGGAAACGCACTTTTTGAAGGAAAAGTGGCTGGTTCCCCAAGACCCCAGGTTGTCTGGACACGCCAGGGTCTGCAGATGCAAGGAAGTGACAAGCATCAGATGATGTATGACGAAGCTTCTGGAAAAGTTTCATTGTTGATCAAAGCCATTGGACCTGGGGATGAGGGGGAGTACACCTGCACTGCGCTCAACCCGTACGGTGAGGCCATCTGCACCGTCTACATCTCGCCTGAGGCCACCAACAAGCAGGTGAGGAAGAGCAAGTCCGGCCACAAGCTCCACAAGAGCAAGTCCGGGCATGACCAGCAGATGCTGCAGCAGCAGCAGCAGCAGGTTGTCCAACAGCAGGCGGCTGAACAACAACAACAACAAGTCCAGCCATTCTCACAACAACAGCAACAACAGTCAATGCAGAAATCCTTCCAGCAGTCATTTCAACAATCCAGCTCTTCCATGTCAACTAGTCAGCAATCTTTTCAACAGCAATCAGCTGCAAGTTTCCAGCAACAATCTGCTTCTAGCTTCCAGCAGCAATCAGCAGCCAGCTTCCAGCAGGAATCATCTGCCAGCTCTAGTTTCCAGCAATCTTCCAGTATGCAACAGCAATCTAGTTCTTCTTTCCAGCAATCTTCTAGCATGCAGCAATCTAGCGTTCAACAATTCTCCAGCAGTCAGCAATCAGCCATTTCATCTTCCAGCAATCAAATGTCAATCATGAAAGAGCCTGAACCTGAAACTATCTATCTGAAGCATGTTGAGAGCAAGGGTGCCCAGCAGAAGCAAGAGGAGATAACACAGAAGTATGCTGCCCCTCAATTTATGACTCCCATGAAAAATGTCAATGTCAATGAAGGTGAGAGATCCCATTTTGAAGCCAAAGTTGGACCTGCAGGAGATCCCTCCATGAAAGTGGAGTGGTATCACAATGGGCAACTGGTACCTGCCAGCTCCAGGATCAACACTGCTTGCCAATTTGGATTTGTCAGCATGGACATGCTCAACACTGCCACCACTGATGCAGGAGAGTACACCTGTGTTGTCAAGTCTGATTCTGGAATTGACAAGTCCTTCTGCACTCTCACTGTCAACACCAGAAAGGAGATTGAGAGTGAGATGCACAGCCAGAGCCTGAAAATGGTTCAGGAGAGCCATCAAGCTCAGCAAGTTGTTGTCCAAGAGGAAATTGTTCCTGCTCCCAAGTTCACCAAACCTCTTCAAAACATGGGGGAGAGGATGGAAGGTTCCTCTGTCAAGCTAGAGGCTCAGATCAGCCCCAGCTCAGACAGCACCATGCAGATTGAGTGGTACAAGGATGGCCAGCCCATCACTGCCAGCTCTAGAATTGGAACAATCTTCAGCTTTGGCTACGTTTCTCTCAATATCTCTGATTTGAGATCTGAAGATAGTGGAACCTATACTTGCAGAGCAATCAACAAATCTGGAGAGGACAGAAGTCAATCTTCATTTGTTGTCAAGGGATCCTCTGCATTAACTGCTTCAACTGGTCTTGAGGAGCAGAGAGCTTACATTCAGAAGACAGAACAATTAGAGCAGTATCAAGCAAGCAAGATGATGAAGTCTGAGATGACATTTGAGGCCCCTAATCAGGCTCCTGAGTTCAAGACAAGCATAAAAGATCAATGTGAAGTTAAAGAAGGTGGCTTTGCACACTTTGAAGCCAGATTGGAACCTATGGGTGATCACACCATGAAGGTTGAGTGGCTAAAGGATGGAAAACCTGTTGAAGCCAGTTCCAGAATTACCTCCTTCTTCAACTTTGGCTATGTTGCTCTAACCATCAAACAAGTTGCTAACCATGACCAGGGAACCTATGCCTGTGTAGCCTCCAATGCTTGTGGCAGAACAGAGACAAAGGCTCAGCTTAGGCTTGGACTCAAGACTGAAGGAGAGTTCCAAAGTAAGAATTGGGAAAGTATCCAAAAGATGGAAACAAAGAAGGTTGAAACCAAGATGGAGTTTCAACAAGAGGTAACGTCCTCTCCCAAGTTTGTTTCTCCTCTCAAGGGCACAAATGTAGTTCTGGAAGGTCAAAGAGCCCACTTTGAATGTAGAGTTGAGCCTCAGAATGATCCCAAGATGCAAGTTCAGTGGTATTTTAATGGACAGGTTCTTCAAGCATCTAGCAGGATTCAAACATTTCATGACTTTGGTTATGTTGCTCTTGACATCAATGAGGCAAGAAAGGAAGACTCTGGTACCTACACTCTAGTTGCAACAAATATTCTTGGAACCCAAAAATCTGAAGTCCAACTTAATGTTGAGGCCCATGCCCAAGTTGATTACTCTTCAGTGCACACAAAAGCTGTCCAGGAAACTGCAAGATTTGAAACCAAGCAAGAAATTAAGCAGGAGTTTGAGGAAATTGTTTCACATGGTCCCCCAGTTTTCAAGACAACCCTTCAAAGTCCAGATCCAGTGTCTGAGGGACAGAACATTCATCTTGAGGCTAGACTTGAACCTATTGGAGATCCATCAATGAGAGTTGAATGGTTCTTCAATGGAAGGCCCCTTACTATTGGTTCAAGATTCAAGACCTATAATGATTTTGGCTTCATTGCTTTAGACATTATGAGTGTGAATCCCCAAGACCAGGGCCAGTATACCTGTAGAGCCCAGAACAAGGTTGGAGAGGCTGTGACACAGGCCAATGTCCAGGTCATGAACAGATCCAATGTTATCACTGAAAGTGAGCATGAGTCTGCCATGCAACAAATCAACTATCTTGAGGCAGAGAAAGTTAAACTTGTCTCTGAAGAGGAAGTTGTTAAAGTTGCTCCAACCTTCACTAAACCATTGAAGAACATTGAAGCTGGTGAGGGACAAAACATCCATTTAGAGGCCAGACTTGCCCCAACAGGAGACTCTACCATGAGAGTTGAATGGACAGTCAATGGTAAACCATTAAAGACTGGTCACAGGTTCCGTCCAGCTTATGATTTTGACTATGTTGCTTTGGATGTGCTGTCAGTATATCCAGAGGATAGTGGAGTATATACTTGTCATGCTAGAAATGCTTATGGTGAGGCTGTGTCATCTGCTACTATCAAAGTTATAGGTCAATCCCAAGTTGTTGCAGAGTCCAAAACTGAAATGTCACAATTCCAGTATTTGGAACAAAAGCAAACATCAAAGATGGAAATGCAGGAAGAGACAACAAGTCAAGCACCTGTCTTCACCTCCTCTCCTAGGTCAATAGAGGTTATGGAAGGTCAAAAAGCTCATTTTGAGGCTAGAATAATTCCAGTTTCTGACCCCACCCTCAGAGTTGAATGGTTCCTCAATGGACAACCAATCAAGCTTGGTTCAAGATTCAGAGAAGGTCATGACTTTGGATTTGTTTCCCTGGATGTGTCTGGAGTTATGCCTGAGGATCAGGGCCAGTACTCTTGCAGAGCAACCAATGCTCTTGGGGAAGCAGTTTGCTCTGCTAACCTTTCAGTAAGAGCTCACCAGAAGATCATCAAGGAGACTATGCATGAGTCTGCACTGCAACAGATTAACTATCTGGAATCTCAGAGAACAACCACACAAGAAGAGGAGGGCTTCACATCCCAGGCCCCTCAATTTACAGCTCAGATGAGAGATCAACAGGTTGTTGAAGGTGCTCCAGCTCACTTTGAAGCAAAGCTGGTTCCAATTGGAGATCCCAAACTAAGAGTTGAATGGCTCAAGGATGGCAAACCAATTGATGCAAGCAACAGGATGTCTTTCCTACATGACTTTGGCTTTGTTGCTCTTGATCTCAAGTATACTAGGCCTGGAGACTCAGGAAGGTATACCATTAGAGCTGCTAATGCTTTGGGTCAAACTGAAGTCTCTGCCAACTTGAAAGTTTTGTCTGGTAAGACTGGTGCTGAGATGGAGAGTATGCATGGTGAGGCTTTAGAGAAGATTGCATATCTGGAGAGGAACAAGGCTAAGATGGACCTTAATGAAGATGATGCTCCTCAGTCTGCTCCAAGATTTGTTGCCCAACTCCAAGGAAAAGGACAACTTCTTGAAGGTCAAAATGCTCATCTGGAATGCAGAGTTGATCCTTACCCTGATGCAACTCTTAAAGTGGAATGGTTCCATAATGGCAAGCCACTTCCTTTTGGCAACAGATGGAGAACCACCTATGACTTTGGCTTTGCTGCTCTTGATATCCTTGGATGTTATGCCTCTGACTCTGGTACCTACACTATTAAGGCTACCAATATTCTTGGAGCTGCTGAATCAAGTGCAAACATCAATATTCAAACTGGAAAAGGTCTTCTGTTGGACAGTGATCATCAGGAAGCTCTTGATAAAATCAAGTATCTTGAATCCAAGCACCAGAAGTCAGCAGAAGAAGAACTTTCTGCACCAGAACCACCACAGTTTGGACGTCAGCTGAAGAATCTCACAATTGAAGAGGGAGCTGCTGCTCACTTTGAGAGCACTTTGACACCAGTTAATGATGCCTCAATGAGGGTGGAGTGGTTCTTCAATGGAAAGCCACTGCCATCTGGCAATAGATGGAGAACAACCTATGATTTTGGTTTTGTTGCTCTTGATATTCTCTATGCATATCCTGAAGACAGTGGAACCTACACCTGTGTTGCCAAAAATGTTCTTGGTGAGACCAAAACTCAGTGCAGTCTTCAAGTGTCTGGAAAGTCTGGATTGATGTTGGACACCATGGATAGAGACAGACTCACTCAACTCAGGAATCTGGAGAACAGAGAGAGAACCCGTCAAGATGAGGTTGATGTGGCAGCTACCAAGCCAGTCTTTACCACTCCTCTCAACAATGTTGATGGAGCAGCTGAGGGTGGCCATGTTCATCTTGAGTGCAGACTGGAGCCAGTCAATGATCCAAAACTCAAAGTTGAATGGTTTGTCAACGGCAAAGAAATCAAGTTTGGATCCAGATTCAGAACTACTCATGATTTTGGATATGTTGCTCTGGATATCATGCCTGCTTATGCAGAAGATTCTGGTACCTACATGTGCAAGGCTACCAACAAGCTTGGTGAAGCTGTCAACACAGGAAATGTTACTGTTTCTGCTAGGAAAGGGCTGGTTCTTGACTCACAACATCCTGAGGGATGGGAGAAGATGCAAAGTATGGAGTCTAGAAGAACAGTCACCAAATTGCAAGTTGAAGAGACCAAATCAGTTTCTCCCAGATTCTTGAAGCAACTTCAGGGTGTCTCCATGCTAGCTGAGGGTCAACATGCTCACTTTGAGGGCCAAATTGAACCTATAAATGACACCAACCTCAGAGTAGAGTTCTTCCATAATGGAAAACAGCTCCAACAAGCATCCAGAATTCACACAGTCTGTGATTTTGGATATGTTGCTCTTGACATTGGATCATTGGTAGCTTCAGATGCTGGAGAATATGTTTGCATTGTTAAGAATGCTTTGGGAGAGTCTAGATCCTCTGTTAATTTGAATGTTACAGCCAGAGGCAGTCTTGACACCTCCTCTCAGAGGCCAGAGGGACTTGAAAAGATTAAGGAGCTTGAATCTAGAGGCCAAAGATCTAGAACTGATGAGATTCAGACATTCCAGAAGCCTGTTTTTACAACTGCATTGCAGAATGTTGCTATGTCTGAAAATCAATCTGCACGTCTTGCAGCCAGACTGATCCCTGTGGGTGATCCTTCCCTCAAGGTGGAATGGATGAAGGATGGAAAGATTCTAGAAACAGGATCCAGGATTAAGACCTCAGTTGACTTTGGCATGGTTACTCTTGATATTGCAAGTTTGAGATCCACTGATGCAGGCATCTATACTTGCAAGGCAGTCAATATGAATGGAGAAGCTACATCCACCACTAGTATTAAAGTGCAGGATGAACAAGCTGCTGCCAAGGATGGAGTTCAGGTTTCTGGTCCACCCAAATTTGTCACCCAAGTGGCATCAAAAATTGACATTGCTGAGGGTCAAA
>NYWD01000108.1 GCA_002684855.1 Planctomycetaceae bacterium
CTTCGAGATCGCGAGTCGCCTGCAGGCGGGCGTGGTCTGGCTCAACACCTACAACCGGTTCGACGCGACCAGTCCGTTCGGCGGCGTCAAGGAGAGCGGGTTCGGTCGTGAAGGCGGACTGCACGGCCTTCGTGGCTATCTCCAGCTCTGATCTCCAACGGACGGGAGGCTCCGATCCGGACGGGTCCCCGGTACCCGACGTCCAGTGACGCACGGGTCCGGAGGATCGACGCCACGAGTCGCGGTTCCGGTCGTCCGCCGATCGTCCATGCGAGCGGATACCAGCGGTTAGCATCTGCTCGAACAGTCCCTTCACCCGGAGTCCGATCATGGCTCGAATGGAAGTCCTCAAGACCTGGAAGCTCTTCATCGGGGGATCGTTCCCCCGGACCGAAAGCGGGCGCACCATGATCCTCTGGGGCGTCGACGATCGCGTCGTCGCCCATTGCTGCCAGGGAAGTCGAAAGGACCTCCGAAACACCGTGGAGATCGCCCGGAAGGCGCTGCCCGGCTGGTGGAATCGTGATGCGTACAACCGTGGGCAGATTCTCTACCGAATCGCCGAGATGGCCGAGGGTCGCACCGCGGAGATCGTCGATGCGATTCGTTCGGTCCCGGCTCCGGACGGCGATCGGGCGCCGACCCTCGCGGCCGCCCGCCGGGAGGTGGCCCGCGGCATCGATCGACTCGTCGCCTTCGCCGGATGGTGCGACAAGTTCCCCCAGGTGATCGGATCACGGAATCCGGTGGCCGGTCCCTACCACGACTTCACGATGCCCGAACCCACCGGCGTCTGCGGCGTCGTGGCCCCGAACGCACCATCCTTCCTCGGGCTGATCTCCCACCTCGCGCCGGTGCTCGCGGGCGGCAATGTCGCGGTCGCCCTCGCCAGTGAGACGAATCCCCTGCCAGCGATGGTGCTCGCGGAGATCTGCGCCACCAGCGACGTGCCGGGCGGCGTGGTCAACGTGATCACCGGATACCGACGGGAACTGCTGCCCGAGTTCGCCGACCATCGCGACATCGACGCGATCGCCGGCGAGGCGGAGACGGCAGACGAGCGTCGAATGCTCGAACTCGGTTCCGCCGACAACATGAAGCGGGTCAGGATCGAGGAATCCGATTCGGTCGATCACGACGACGACGACGCGCGGCACAGCCCGTGGACCATCGAACCGTTCACCGAGATGAAGACGATCTGGCATCCCTCGGGAAGCTGAACCGATCGCCGCCGGGCAGGATCGCAGACGACGTCCGAAGAGGATCCCGCATGCTCTCGACCATCGCCATCGTGCTCATCGTCCTCTGGATCCTCGGTCTCGTGTCCGGGTATACGTGGTGGGCCAGTTCATCCACGTCCTTCTCGTCCTGGCGATCGTCCTGATCCTCGTCCGCATCATCAAGGGAGGCGCTCGACGGTGAATAAGATCGACATCGATGAAAAGCTCTCGCTCTTCGACGACCACTGGTCTCCGCGAATCGTGGCGGAATTGAACGGCCAGGAGGTCAAGCTGGCCAAGTTCCACGGTGCCTTCGACTGGCACGCCCATGCCGACGAGGACGAGATGTTCCTCGTCCTCCATGGCACGTTCACCATGGAGTTCCGAGATCGCTCGGTGACGCTCGCACCGGGACAGATGATCGTGGTACCGAAGGGCGTCGAACATCGACCGGTGGCGGAGACTGAATGCGCGGTGATGATGATCGAGCCTGCGGGGCTCGTGAACACCGGTGATGCGGAGCGGAGCGATCGCACCACCACCGGAAAATGGATCTGAGCGCACCCGAATCGGTGACGGCCCGTTGCTTCAATCCGCCGTCCGCACCGACTCCGGGGGATCGACGTCGCCGGACGATTCGACGCGCTCCGTCGCTGCCGGATCCTGCGGCAAGGCGGCCGGGGGTGGCGATCCGAGGATGACCGCTGGATCGAGGAACGCGAACGTCCACGCCACCGGGACCCAGAGGGCGAGCGAGACCGCCGCAACGCTGACGAATCCATGCATCGATTCGGGAACGAGACCGAACGGAAGGGCGGCGAGTCGGGAGATCCTCGATGGTGCCGACGACGGCGCGCCGTCTCCGGGGCGGACCGGATCACCGTGCGGCACCGCTTCATCGGACGGCGGAAGGATCCCCGGATCAAGCGGCTTCCCCTGATCGGCGGCCATCCGCGGATCATCGGGCGCGTCCGTGGATTCCCGAGGATCCGACGCGACCGCCGGATCCTCCGATCGACTCCTCACACCATCGCCGGCCGACGTCGGTGTCGATTCGACGGCGTGATCACCGGAACGAACGTCACCGACGTCCGGAAGAGGATGCGGGTCGCCCGAAGCGACCGCGTCCACTTCACCGGCGGTCGATCGAAGCGGTGCACTCCCACCCATCGCATCGACAGCCGCGACCGCGGTCCGTTCGGGGGCGACGGCGCTCGCGATCCCCTCATTGGACATCGACGTCTCCATGGATCGATCCAACGAAGTGACGCTGGAGACGATCTCGGATTCCTGGGCGACCCGCGTCGCCATCAACGCCTCCAGCGCGGCGGCGGGATTCGTCGAAGTGACCGGCGTGTCATCTTCATCGGAGACGGTGGCGGGCGCCGGTGGCACCCGGGTCGCCTGGGCGTCCGCACCGAAGAGATCGACCTGCGGACCCGCCGAACCGAGATCGCGGGCGGTGGTACCGCGTTTGATCGCATCCGGCGGCGAGACGAGCCGATCGGCCGATTCCGGTTCGACCCCCTCGAGCATTCCTGCGACCTCGCTCGTCGAAGGACCGGTCGGATCGACGAGACCCGCTGGTTCACCGAGCAGCGAACGGGCGTCTCGAAGAACGTCCTCGACCAGTGACTCGTTGGTGGGGTCGTCCGGGGTCGGCCCTCCGGGCCGATCTTCCGGGGCGGGCGTGAGGTTTTCTTGTGGAGAGTTGGTCATGTCGACCCTTCTTCATCGGCACGAAGTGGTCTCGACATGCGTGGATCGGGCTTTCATCGACGGTTATCGAACCCTCTAGGTTGTCCCCATTCCGTGCACGGCGTGTGGACAACGTCGATCACGCCCCGGATGGCCGTCACAGAACGATCGTTCGTCTCAAGTCGAAGAGTTCAGGGGATTTGCGACGGATCCGAAGCGACTCGATCCCGCATTCCGTCGATGACTCCGGACCATGCTGGACGACTCGATCATGAACAGGGAGGCCGGGGGCCCGGGCGGCGAGCCGTCCAGCACCAACCGCCGGGACTCGGACCGAACCCCGGTGTCGGTGGAAGTCTTGATGGCCTGGCACTTCAATCCCGACCAACCCGTTCGATACCGATCCGTCGATCTGAGCGAGACCGGTATCCGGATTCGATCCGCGACACCGATCCTCGAAGGCATGACGGGAATCCTGAAGACGGTCCTTCCAGAGGGCCGACACGTCGACCGACCCGTCATGGTCGTCTGGGTTCGTCCCATGGGTGACGCCTCGTCATCCGGGTTCGAGGCCGGACTTCGTTTCTTCTGATCGTGGTTTCACCGATCCGGTCGAAGCGTCGCGGTGATTCGATTCCGGACGGACGCGACGGTCATCGAGTCGTCGAACCCGATTCTCGCCATGCCGGATCCGTCTCGACACGTCACGAGACGGACCCGGTTCCGTGATGCGACGGCGTACCGGTCCGATTCGAACCTCCGAGGACCGGTCGACTGGAGGATCACGCGCGGGTCGACCCTGTCGATCAGATTCGAAACCACCGGTCGCCAGCTTCCGTGATGGGGCAGCTCCATGATCCGTGCCCGGAGATGCGGCTGATCCCGCATCAGTCGAGCGACGCCCGCCGTCTCCAGGTCGCCGAAAAGAATCAGATCGGCGGTCTGCCCCGGAAGGCGCGGATCCCGCCCCGGTCCATCCACCCGGAGCACGATCGACTCGTCGTTCGCGTTGCGATGTCGCTCGGACGGTGATGGATGAAGCACCGACCAGGATCCATCCGGGAACGGGAGGTGGTCTCCCTGCTCGACGATCCGGATCGAATCCGGATGATCGATCGCCGCGACGAGACTCGAGGCCGCCGGTTCGCCGTCACGTCGATCGATCCGCCTCAGGAATGCGGCGGTGATCACGACCATCCGGGTCGGGATCATCTCCACCAGTGCGGCGACAGCACCGTAGTGGTCCGTGTTGGCATGCGAGATCACGATTCCATCGAGACGACGAACCCCGAGGCCACGAAGCCCCCGGAATATCGTGTCCACGCCGAAGCCCGGCAGGCTGGAACTCCCCGCGTCGAAGAGAACCGTCGATTCCGCGGTTCGGACGAGGATCGCGGTTCCATCGCCCACCGCCAGCATGTCCACCTGGAGTCGATCCCGGATCCTCGAGTCGAGGATCGGCGTCAACGGGACCAGCACCATCGCGAGGAAGATCGTCCACCCCGCCCTTCGCACGAGACGGCGCCTCGGAAGGGTCGGAGCGGCAACCCCGAGTACCGTCGCTCCCGAAGTCCACCAGAATCCGGGATCCGTCGCCACGACCGCCGGGGAGGCGTCGGCGATCGACCGGACCATGTCGATCACGAAACAATCGCACGCCGTCACGAAGGGGGCGAAGACGTCCGCGGCGCCAGGAAGGACCATGCTCGCCATCGCCATCGGTACCGCGATCACCAGGAAGGCGAAGATCATCGGCGTCAACACGATGCTCGCCGGGACGATCGCGATCGGAACCAGTCCGAAGCGGGACTCCACGATGGGAAGCGTGGCGAGACAGGCGACGATCGATGCCGACGCCACCCGCGACCATGGATCTCGAATCAGACTCCATCGAGTGGTCCCGGCGGAGTCACGCCCACCGAACCACGAACGGCGAGCCGCTTCCCCGCCGATCACCAGTGCCGAGCATGCGACGAAGCTCAGCTGGAATCCCGGGGAATCGATCCAGTCCGGATGGATCCAAAGCATCACGCCGGCGACGGTGCCCAGCAGCGGCAGGACACGGACTTTCAATCCGAACGCCGAGACGAGCATGATCGGGATCAGCATCGAAGCCGATCGGATCACGCTCGGGCTTGATTCGATCATCACCACGCCCGCCGCCACGAACATCCCGGTGACCACGCATCGCATCGGACGACCCACTCCGGCCACGCCGAGCATCGTCCATGGGATGGATGCGACGACGGCGAGATGCAGTCCGCTGATCGCCAGAAGATGCGAGACGCCGGATCGCTTGAATGCGGCCCGCGTCTCCGGACCGAGCTCGTCTCGTGCCCCCGTGAGCAGCGCGAGAAGAAGCGATTCGTTCCTCGCTCCCTCGAATCCGGACAATCCGTCGATCCCCGATCGCAGCCGCGATCTCACTTCGGACACGATCGCGATCCACCAGTCGATCACGATTCCACCTCCGTGATCGATCACCGGATGCATGAGCTGGGGTGATGGCACCACCAGGGAAGGCGGAGGTCCAGGCCCTCGTGACCTCGTGGCTCCGGGATTGACCGGACCGTTCCGCGGTGCCGGTCGGCCGAGAATGGAATACCGCACGCCCGCCTGGACGTTCGGCGAACCGGATGCCACCCGGACCTTGATCGTGTCACCGACGTCCAAGGGAAGCGGGATGTTCCCGAGGGAACCGGAGGAATCGATTCGAAAACGGGCGACGTGCGAGATGCGGGACGATTCGTCCCTGGAGTGATCGCGGGTGAAATCGGGTCTGAATCCATCGACGAAGACGCCTTCGATCGATGCGAACGGAAATCCACCTTCGACGTCGATGCGGTCGCCGCGCCCGGCCGAGTGAAGCACGGCGTTCGCGACGAAGGCAGGCAGGATCGCGACCGAAAGGACGCCGACCATGGATCGCGACCACGGTCCCTGCAGTCCCGCCCGACACATGGCGGCGACGGACATCGCCACCGAAACGGCGATCACGGTCATCTCCAACGGGAGTGACTGGAACGTCGCAACCTCGCGACCCATCCACGTGCCGATGGCCCCGCTCGCCCCGAGGACGATTCCGAAATGGCCACCGGTCCCGCGCATCCCCGTCGGCATGGACGAACAGGGTAGGCGCTGTTCGTCCGGATTCACGAGGACCCGCGGAACCGCGGGCGGAGCGCCTGCGCGACGATTCGAAATGCCGGATCAGCTGCGGGACGCGGATATCAACGATGCCAGCGTGTTCGCCGCGGCGCCGGACTCGATCGCCGCGCGAGCGACGTCGATTCCATCCTCGAACGAGGAAACGCGGTCCGAGGCGACGATCGCCGCCGCCGCGTTGAGCAGCGTCATGTCGAGCGCAGGACCCTTTTCCCGGTTCTCGAGCAGGTCATGGACGAGATTCGCCGCGTGATCGAGATCCCGGACCTGCAGGGATTCGATCGTGGCCGTCCGGAGTCCGAGTTCGACGGGGTCGATCTCGTATTCGACCACCTCGCCGGATCGAACGTCGGCGACATGGGTCTTCGCGCCGATGGAGCACTCGTCGAGTCCGTCGGCGGAATGGAACACGAGCGCTCGCACCGTGCCAAGTCTCGCGTGGGCCTCCGCCACCGGCCGGACGAACCGGTCGTCGTACACCCCCATGATCTGGCGACCGGCCCCCGCGGGATTGGTGAGCGGGCCAAGGAGGTTGAAGATCGTCGGAAAACCGAGCGCCTTTCGAACCGGCATCGCGTACTTCGCCGCCGGGTGATGATGGATGGCGAAGCAGAATGCGACCCCCGCCTTCTCCATGCACCGGATCTGGATGCCTCGATCCGCGTCCACATCGACACCCATCGCCTCCAGGACCTCCGCCGATCCACGACCCGTCCTGGAGCGATTCCCGTGCTTCGCCACCTTCGCACCGGCCGCCGCCGCCACGATCGCGGCGGCGGTCGAGACGTTGAATGTCTTCGGAGCGCCTCCGGTTCCCGCGGTGTCGAGCAGTTGGTCGGACGGCACTCCGGTGTCGAGTGGATCGACCTTCTCCCGCATCACCCGCGCTGCGCCCACGAGTTCGTCGACCGTGGGCGTGCGGGTCGC
>NYWD01000109.1 GCA_002684855.1 Planctomycetaceae bacterium
CAAGACCGGCGATAAATCTTTAGCAGATACCAAGACCGGCGACAAATCTTTAGCGGATGACAAGACCGGCGATAAATCTTTAGCAGATGCCAAGACCGGCGACAAATCTTTAGCGGATGATGAGACCGGCGACAAATCTTTAGCGGATGATGGCGATGATCATTGCGATATCGATCCCGCAACTTGCGAGTTAACTATCGACTCATTCAGCGAACTTATCCCTTGCGACGATATAGGTTGTACTACCTCTTCGACATGCATCTCTGATAAGCTATACAGTGAAGGACTCACGACTTGGCTGAAACAACTATGCGCAGGAGCGCAACCCGACGCTAATGGATCTTCTCCAGATAGCGCGACATTGACCTCAAAGACTCGAGCATGTGCTCTCTATGTCGGTCAGCCCAACACATATGCATTGACATTAAAACGGAATTACGACGATGACCTCGCCGAAGCATATCGCACCATGGAGCAGCGTATCAAGCATGATCCTGATACAGTATCCAGCGATAGCGATCTCGTTTTGGACAGTGGCACAAATATTCATCTCTTTACTCACAGCGACGCTCGCCGTTTCTTCAACGCCTTACGTAAGACGCATATGTCGGTAGTAGGCATCAGCGGCATTAGCGAGAAATGTTCAAATGAGGGGAGGATAACCCTGGTCGTTCGCGACAACACGGGTAAACTTTTGAACCTGTCTCTAGGCATCGGATATTCCACCAAATCAACTCCTAGATCACTAATATCTATTTCACGTCTCTTGAAGGAAGGTACCAGGTTCCACTTCGAGAAAGGCAATTGTTATCTAGAAACAGATACGAAGCAACGTATCGACATCATTGAGAGAAACGGATTGTTTCTCATTCCAGCAGCGGCTATGCTCAAGAGCGCAGTTGAAACCACAGTATCCGAAGACGCAAATCAGGGGAGCTCCCCGCCAGCATCGTTCGTTGGATTCGCCAGCGAAGCAAAGGATCATAACGGTAGCAGCACGGATAATACCGCAGAAGCAAATAAAACATCAGAGCCAGAAGCAGATGGATCAGAGCCAGAAGCAGATGGATTCGCAGGAGCAGCATTCGGCACCCCGAAGGTGTGGCATGATCGCTTTGCGCATATGCTCCAAATGGATGCATTGAAGCGCATCAATCGCGACAATTTAGTGCATGGATTAGCAGTCAAAGGGGAGATCAAAACCGCGAATTGCCCATGTACGACCTGTCAGCTCGTCAAAATCAATAGGAAAGGCCGAAAAGTGCGAAAATCAGCTATGAAAGCATCGATTCCAGGCGAAGTCGTCAGCATGGACATCAAGCATATGTCTACCAAGGCACTAGGTGGATACAAATACTTGCTATGTTTTGTGGATCACGCATCGAAGTTCTGTATGGACATCCCTCTTAAAGATAAGTCCAGTGAGACAGTAGTAGACGCAGTCCGAAAGTTTGTGCAATTTATGCATGAGTATCATTACGCTGTAAGTAATATCCAAACAGATAGAGGATCTGAATTCTTTGGCTACCAAGATGGAGAGCTGAAAGAGGAGGATCTCACTCAACATGAAAAGGAATCTTTATTCGGAAAATTCACAGGGGCTCTTAAGGAGCTCCACATCAATCATACGGTAATACCGACAGAGAGCCATGAGAAGCACGCAGAGGCACATTTCGCATGGTTATCGAAAGCGATTGACTCGCAGCTTTACGAAGCACGACTCTCACCCGTGTTCTGGGCAGACGCCGCTATCTACGCATGTTACTTGCATAATAGAATACCTTGTCTCAATCATAACGATCATTCAACTCCGTATACGAGACTGACAGGCAACGCCACAGATTGGGGACACATCAGAAAATTTGGATCAAGCTGTGTTTGGAAGCTACCAAACGATAAGCTAGCAAAGTATCCTGGAATACCTCGTGGAAAGCATATGATATTTGTCGGATTCAGCGATATCAGCAGTGGCTGGAAGCTATTCGACCCCATCGAAAGGAAGTATATTTCCGGAGCAGAGCACGTAAATTTCTATGAAGATATGACAGCCAGACAGTGCAGTCTACGCAATTTCGATCGCCGAAGGAAAATCCAGAAGGCAAAGGAGCAGCAACCGCTTATCATAGACGACAACGAGATAAGTGACAGTGATCGCTTATCCATCGAGTCCGTAAGAAACCTATATATCGATCCCGAGGAAGTCGACGTCAAACCAGTGATGCCGATATCAGCGATCGACTTGGAAGGTTATTTGGAAGAAAAGAATATAGATCCGCTGAGTATTGATCAGAAGCATAAGAAAACCATCGAAGCCATCCATAAGGCGGTAAGTCCGAACAGCGCGCAAAATAGTGATGATCTGCATGAAAAGAAAATGATTCAACTTAAGCAGAAATTAACTCAGAAAGCGAAAAGGAAAGCATCGAAGATGGCAGAGATAGATGGTAGAACACCACGAAGACCACTTCGCTTGAGCGCAATAGGCGTCAAACAGGCACTGTCCTCAGCAGATAAGGATTTTATATCCATAGCAAAGAAGTATGACTTCGAAATAAAATATCAACAGAAAAATCCTAAAATTAGAGGTAAAGAAGAAGAAGGGAAATTATCCTGGAGGCTATATGAGAAATTTAAAATAGCGACGAATATAAGGGAAGCTTTGGAGCTTGGCGCAACCATGGACCGCGTATATGATGACTATGCAAAAGGATATATCAGATTCCCTGGAAGGGAATCCAAAGAGCCAGGGCATGTCTTCATGGCATCCGCAGAGGTAGCGACAGATCTAGTAAGTCTCCTAGGCATGGACCGCGACATAAGCATTGAAGAATGCGGCGAAGAATTCGCAGCAGCGCTGGACAAAGCAGCATCAGCAGCAGATAAAGTACCAACATCGACACGAATGTCATTCAGCGAAGCAGTAGCGAATTGTCACGATCCAGAACCCATGATAAGACTCGTCGAAGATAAGAAATATAGAGAATTGTTCTCAGAGGAGCATGGGCTCCGACTAATGTGCACGAGTAGTGCAGCAAATTTTGTTAACATTGATTATTCATTGCAACCCGAGCCTGATTATTACCAATCATTAAAGGAACGAGGATGTCCAGAGCACCACCAGTGGCTAGAAGCTCGTAAGGAGGAAACAGAATCAATGGAAAAGTTCAAAGTATGGCGCAGAGTAAAGCGAAGTGAGGCACGGGGACACAAACTGCTTACAAGCAAATGGGTACATAAAAGAAAAACTAACGAACGTGGAGAAGTAAGTCGCTACAAAGCAAGGCTTGTAGCGCGAGGCTTCACGCAGATAGAATATGATTCTTTTCACCCAGACGAAGTGTTTGCCCACGTCGTTGATAGGAACTCAATGCGGACAGTATTGTCCTTGGCAGCCAGCCAAAACTTGAAGCTATATAGCTTCGACATCAGTAACGCTTATTTACAAGCAGAACTAAAAGAAGTGATCTATATGGAGCCACCACCAGGCATGGATATACCAAAAGATGAATGTCTGGCCCTCATTCGCCCAATCTATGGGACTCGCCAAGGAGCCAGAATGTTCTCTGATGCGCTGGATTCGCACCTAGAGAAGATCGGATTCAAGCAAAATGTCGCTGATCCATGTGTATGGACCAGGACGCGCAATGGGAAGCAGCAGATCATAACATCGTATGTAGATGACTGCACCGTAGCCGTCGCAGACGACAAAGCACGAGACGACCTTATGGTCGAAATGCGCGACCGATTCGAAATAAAGGAAGGTGAGGGTGAGCCAATTAACTATCTGTTAGGCATCCTCATTCAACAGGACTTGGAAGCAGGAACAGTTACCCTTACACAGGAGCTCGCAGCTACGAAGTTAGCGGATGCATTCTTAACGGAGGAAGAAAAGGTGAAAGCTAAATCAGTAAATCACCCTATGTTGCACTCAGTAGTCCTACCACGCCTGAAAGAAAAGGAAGTGCCCAAAGAAAAATTCAACTATTTATCGGCAATCGGAAGTTTATTGTATCTTTCGGGATGCACGAGACCAGACATAGCAGCAGCTACGGGAATATTGGCAAGACATGGAGCTACTCCAGGAGCCGTCCACGTCAAAGCTGTAAAGAGACTGATACAGTACGTTTACAATACCAGGAAATATGGCATTCAGTACAAAAGAGACAGCGATATGGAGACGGATTTGCCTAAGATTTATGGCCAAGGTCGTCACCCAAAAGACAATGGTAAGAACTATATGACTGTATTTACAGACAGTGATTACGCAGCAGATGAATCTAAACGCAGCACTCAAGGCTCAATCGTATTTATGAATGGTGGACCAATATCATGGTCATCAGTACTTGGGAAAACAATATGTTTAAGTACATGCGAAGCCGAAGTAATGGCAGCAGTAGCAGCATCAAAAGAAGCAATACATCTGAAGTTACTCTTAGGGGAGCTTGGTGTTAATCACGAAAAACTAATCATTGAAGAAGATAATTCAGCATGCATAGCTCAGGCTAAAGGAGGATTACGATTCATCCGTAAAGCAAAACATTATCAGATAGCACTCCGATATATCCAGAAACTACACGTAGACGGAGAAGTCGATTTTAACTATTGTGAAACAAATGAGCAAATAGCAGATTTATTCACGAAGGCACTAGATGAGCCAAAGTTTACTTATTTTAGGGACAAAATAATGTATCTATCAGCATGAGCTGAAGATCAGTCCACAGCAAAACAAGAAATATGAATTCTTGATACCACCTCCGTCGTGGGGGTGGACTAGTAAGGATCGCCAGATCAAATTGATCAAACAACATTTTATTATGTGACGTAACTAGCAATCGTGCTTAACTCGTAAACATATATCACCAGAGCAGAACTGTCTAGTCAGTCAGAACTCAAACAAATAACATTTTACTATGTGTCGTATCTAGCAATTGTGCTTAACTCGTAAACACATAAACAGGAAAAATCAACCTACCGCAACGCAGGGGAGTGAACGAAGGTCCTACCTCAGTAGCCCCATCGGGCGTTCCGATAGGAAGAAGATTTAAAGAGAGGAAATTTATCCAACCAAAGAAGCAAAATTACTAATTTATCTATTGAAAAGAAGACCTATTTTATGATTGTTTTGTATCCGACTTCGGACCTTATTCCTACAGTCGATTCCTTCCAGAACTTTCGATCACCTTTTCTTTAACCCAATCATCAGCATACAACGGACCAAAGGGGCACATACCGAAGAGGTGAAGCCCGCCGGTCCAATACAACCATAACCATCTAACTGAGAAGGGCAGTTGCCCGACACAGCATTTTGACTAGTTCTCTTTTACCCGAATTTAAACGCTACTCAATCCTCTGTAGCTAATCCCGGATGGGCCCTGTTATTAAGGGATCGTACATTGAACACAAAGTCAGCACTGAGCTCTATAAGATGGCAGACCGCCCCCGCCGCAACTAGCGCCGACAGTGGTAGTGGAAGTAACAGAAGCAGATGGATCCGCAAGAATCC
>NYWD01000110.1 GCA_002684855.1 Planctomycetaceae bacterium
CCGCGAACACCCCCGGACGGCGAGGACGTGATCCGGGATCGCGCTCGCGCGATCGAGCTGCCACCGAACGTTCTCCCGGTCCATCCGTTCGACAACGGCGAGATGACGATCCGGGACGAGGAGCTCGTGGCCTGGCCCCGAACCCCCGCGGCGCTGCGCGAGGAGATCGCCCGATACGACCTGATGATCGAGAACATGGATCGTGGCATCGGTCGCGTGCTCGATACCCTCGACCGCCACGGCCTCACCGAAGAGACGCTGGTGGTGTTCGCGGGCGACCACGGACTCGCCCTCGGAAGCCACGGCCTGCTCGGCAAGCAGAATCTCTACGAGCACTCGATGCGTTCTCCGATCGTGATCTCGGGTCCCGGATTCCCGGAAGGACTGGTCCGCGACGACTTCGCCTACCTCCACGATCTGCCGCCGACGATCCTCGCGGCGGCGGGCGTGGAGATCCCGCGGACGATGGACGGACTCGACCTCCACCACCCGACCGACCGCACCGGCGTGCTCACCCGCTACCGAGAGATCCAGCGCGCCTGGCGTGACGACCGGTGGAAGGTCATCTGGTATCCGAGGATCGACCGCTGGCAGGTGTTCGATCTCGCCGCGGATCCGCACGAACGCGTCGATCTGGCCCGCGATCCGGCGAACGCCGCTCGGGTCGCTGCGATGCACCGCACGCTTCAGAAGGTCCGAGCCGATCACGGTGATGGTGCGGCGCTGCTGGTCGACCGGGTCGAGCCGGAAAGGTTCGACGCCGACGCCGCGGAGGCGGCGAGACGCACGAAGGATCACTGGAAGCGGTGAAAGCGGGCGGGATCCCGTCCATCCCTGATACGCTCTTCGCCGGACCCGTGGCGGAATCGGCAGACGCAGCGGCCTTAAAAGCCGCGGCCGCGGAAGCGGCGTGAGGGTTCGAGCCCCTCCGGGTCCATTCCCACCCGAGGCACTCTCCAACCATGCGTCCGCTCGCCCTCTCAGAACATCGCGTGCTCCGACTGGTGGTGCTCTGCGCGTTGTACGTCGCGCAGGGCGTCCCCTTCGGGTTCCTCACCGTCACCCTCGCGGCGGCGATGGCGGCGTCCGGCGCGGAGACCGAGGCGATCGCGTCGGTCTTCGCCCTCGGCACCATTCCCTGGGCGTTCAAGTGGGTCTGGGGTCCGTTCGTCGATCGCTTCGGCAATTCGCGGTGGGGCCGACGAAGGCCCTGGATCCTCGTCGCCCAGGCGGGCATGATCGGGACGCTGATCGCGATGGCGATGATGCCCGATCCGGTCGCGGACCTCCGAACGCTCGGCACGCTGGTCGTCCTGCACAACATCTTCAACAGCCTGCAGGACGTGTGCGTGGACGCGATGGCGATCGACCTTCTTCCGCCCGAGGATCGCGGCAAGGCCAGCGGACTCATGTACGGCGCCAAGTACGGCGGCACCGCGATCGGTGGCGGTGGCCTGTCGATCCTCGCCGGGCTGGGCGGCATGCCGATCGCCTACGTCGGCATGATCGCGGTCATCGGCGGGATCGCCCTGCTCCCGCTGCTCACGGTCGAGAAGCCGGGCGACCTGCTCTTCCCGTGGTCGACGCGGGCCGGCGGGCCGCGGTCCGGTCCCCCCGTCGACCTGCCCGCGGCGAAGGTCGCCGGGGCCGCAGCCCACGCTCGATCCACCGCCACCCTGCTTCGGGATTTCGCGGGGGCCTTCACGGTGCCGGCGGCAATCGCGACCGCGGTCGTCGCGCTGCTGGCGACGGCGGCGAGCGGCCTGCTCAGCCCCATCGCCACCAACCTCTTCGTCGGGGAGCTGGGCTGGTCGCAGGAGGAGTACGGTGCGGCGACGGGCGGAGCGGCGGTCCTCGCGGGCCTCGCCGGGGCCGTGCTCGGGGGGTTTCTGGCCGACCTCGTCGGACCGCGGCGGATCTTCGCCATCTGCAGCCTCACGCTCGCCTGCCTCTTCGGCGTCTTCGGCCTCGGGGACGGCTTCTGGAACGATCGAACCCTGGTATGGATCTACCTGATCTTCGAGTCGGCCCTCGCCGGCTGCCTCAACGCGGCCTTCTTCGCGATCTGTTTCGGCGTCTGTCGACCTTCGATCGCGGCGACCCAGTTCACCGCCTACATGGCGTTGATGAACCTGGGCGTGAGCGGCGTGTACCTGCTGAGTGGTCCCCTCGAGATTCGATTCGGAGTCCAGGGCACCTACCTGATCGGCGCCCTGATCCAGTTCAGCGTCGTGCTGTTGGTGCCGCTCACCCTCGTTTCTGGCCGGAAAACGAAGATCTGATCGCCTAAACGAACGATCAGGGTCCGCGCGGCGTTGAACCATTACAATGTCCGCCCGGTTCTTCGTCACGCGAACCGGAATGGGGTGATCGCCACCGAGCATCCGCGGCCCTGGGGCCGTGGATCCGTGCGAAGCCGATCGCCCGCGAATTCGAGTTGCCCGCCTTCGATTCCGGAGGCGCCGATACCAGAGTGACAACCACGACCCGTGGCCGGGAGTACCGCTCCGCATCGCCACCGAGCCGAGGAGATCGCATCGCCATGATCCGTGAACAGAGAAACGACGCCACGCTCGACCTGATCGACTTCGATCAACCACAGCGATTCAAGGCGATCACCCGATCCAACGTCGCCGCCACCCCGGAGTGGGAGGGGCTCGATCCGGATCTCCGGGCCGGCATCGAGGTCGTCTCCGCGGTCCTTCCCTTCCGCACCAACCAGTACGTGATGGAGGAGTTGATCGACTGGAACGCGGTGCCGGACGACCCGATCTTCCGGCTGACCTTTCCCCACCGGGACATGCTCTCCGACGAGCAGTTCGAGCGGGTTCGGTCGCTGCAGGAGTCCGGGGAGAAGGCCGAACTCGAAGCCGCCATCCGCGAGATCCAGCTGGAACTCAACCCGCATCCGGCGGGCCAGATGACCCACAACGTCCCGACCGTCGCGGGCGAGCCGGTCCCCGGCATCCAGCACAAGTACGACCAGACCACCCTGTTCTTCCCCGCCCACGGCCAGACCTGCCACGCCTACTGCACCTTCTGCTTCCGGTGGGCCCAGTTCGTCGGGCTCGACGACATGAAGTTCGCCAACAAGGACGTGGACCAGCTCGCGGCCTACCTGGGAGAGCATCCCGAGATCACCGACGTCCTCTTCACGGGCGGCGATCCGATGGTCATGAGATCGAAGATCTTCGCCCGGTACATCGATCGCATCCTCGAGGATCCCGAACTCGCCCACATCCAGACGATCCGCATCGGCACCAAGAGCGTGGCCTACTGGCCCCAGCGCTACGTCACCGACCAGGATGCGGAGGAGCTGCTCGACGTCTTCCGCAGGATCATCCTGAGCGGACGGACGGTCGCGATCATGGGCCACTACTCGCACCCGGTCGAGCTCTCGACCCCGATCGCCCGGGAGGCGGTGCGGCGGATCCGCGAGACCGGCGCGAACATCCGGATGCAGAGTCCGCTCATCCGCCACGTCAACGACGATCCGGACGTGTGGACCGAACTGTGGAACACCGGGGTCCGCCTCGGCATGATCCCCTACTACTTCTTCGTGGAACGCGACACCGGCGCCCGCGGCTACTTCGAGACGCCGCTGGACAAGTGCCACGAGATCTTCGTCGAGGCCTATTCGAAGGTGAGCGGCATCGCCCGGACCGTCCGGGGCCCGTCGATGTCGGCGTTCCCGGGCAAGGTCCACATCCTCGGCGTCCGTGACGTCGGGGGCCGGAAGGCGTTCGTCCTGGAATACCTTCAGTGCCGCCGCGGCGAACTCGTCCGGCAGCCGTTCTTCGCGAAGTACGACCCGACCGCCACGTGGTTCGACAAGCTGGAACCGCTGACCGAGGCGGACGCCGCGTTCTTCCCGGGCAACTGGCCGGATGCCGCGGAAGAGACGCCGGGCACCGTGCCGCTGACGGTGGGTTCGAACGCCTGAGGGGGCCATCGCCCCGGACCCGCGAACGACGATCGCGGCCTCAGGGGGCGAGGGTCCGATCGTAGAACGCCTCGAGGTCGCGATCGAGCTTGATCCGGCTCGGGTCGTGCACGTACATCATGTGCCCCGCCGGGTAGTAGGCCCGCTCGATCCGATCCCGGTCGCCGGGTTCGAGTTCCAGGTGGTCGAAGACCCAGTCCGCCGCGAAGGGCGGCGTGGCCATGTCGTACCAGCCCCCGGCATGGAAGACGCGAAGCCCTGGATTCCTGACCATCGCGCTCCGGAGGTTCGACGCGACGTCGACGTATCGGTTCTCCCACCGGGAGTAGTCCCAGGGACGCACTCGTCCGGTCAGGATCTCGTACGGGAGATCGCTCTCGAATCCCAGTTCGCGCCGGACGTAGTCGTTCAGGGTCGCGGTGTAAGGTCCCCGGATCGCCTCCATGCTCGGGTCGTATTCGGGCGACTGCCCCGCGGCGCGGGCGTCACGGCCGATGAACCTCGAATCCAGCCGGCCCACCGTCTTGCGATCCGATCGCAGGAGTTCCTTCTGGAACGGGCCGCCCCAGATGCGAAGATCCCATTCCTCCAGAAACGCCGGCTCGAGTCCGGTGAGTCGGGAGAGTCCCGCGACCACCACCGCCCGTTCATCGGCCGGAAGCGCGTTGCCGGCCGCGAGCGCCGGCATGTAACGATCCATCGCGAATCGCTCGGCCGCCTCGACCACCGATTCGACGGTGGGAAAACGTTCGCGATCGACGCGACCGTGATACCAGCCGGTGGCCGCGTAGGTCGGGAGATAGAGCACGTCGGGAAGGATGTTCGATCGGTTGAATCGGACGGTCCCGAAGTCGAGCACGCTCGAGACGAGCACCACGCCGTTGAGGAACATGCCGTGTCGCGATTGCAGCTCGCTCGCGAGCCAGGCCGCCCGGGTGGTGCCGTAGCTCTCGCCCGCGATGAACTTCGGGGAGGTCCAGCGGTCGTTGCGGGTCGTCCACAGGCGGATGAACTCCGCGACGGCCCGCCCATCGCGTTCGAGGCCGTGGTAGAGACCGTCGTCCACGCCGTCCTCCGCGCGGCTGTAGCCGGTGGTGACCGGATCGATGAACACCAGATCGCTTCGATCGAGAAGCGTGGTGTCGTTGTCGACCAGGTTCCAGGGCGGCGGCGTCAGCGCACCGGCATCACCCATCGCGACCCGGCGGGGACCCCAGGCGCCGAGATGCAGCCAGACCGAGCTCGATCCCGGTCCGCCGTTGAAGCAGAACGTCACCGGTCGCGTCGACGGATCCGGAAGCGTCCACGTGACCTCCGAGTCGGAATCACCCTCGGCGGACGACGTCGGTTCGAGCCGCTGGTAGGAGACGAAGAAGATCCTCGCCTGCACCTCCCCGTCGGATTCGTCGAAGAGCGGAAGCGTGCCCGCGGTCGCCAGGTACCGCAGCGTCTCGCCGTCGACCTCGATCTCGTGCTCGGTGACGCTGTCGACGTCGGGCAGCAGCACCGGTGGTCCGGATCCGGCGTCCGACGAATCCTCGAGAACGATCCCGGGATCGACTTCGGCCTCCTGGACCGCGGCGAGGTTCATTCCGATCGACAGCGACGCGAGCGTCGCAACGAAGGTGGGCGATGCGTTCATGCCTCGATGGTAGCAGTCCGGACCGGATCCTCGGATCAGGGACAGACTCCCCAGCCGACGAGCAGCAGACCGATGTCGATCCCACCGACCACGCCGTCACCATCGAGGTCCTGCTGGCAGCCTCCGCAGTCGCCCCAGGCGCTCAGGAGCGAGCCGAAGTCGATGCCGTCGACCACCCCGTCGCCGTTGAAGTCGGGGCAGCCTCCGCCGCCGCCGCCGTCGTCGAACTCGATGATGAAGCTCTTGGCCAGCGACTCGACCGGCACGTCGTTGAACCGGTCGCTCGGCCCGCCGGCGTTGCTGAAGTGTCGACCGACGATGCCGTCGCCGCTGGGTTCACCCGGGGCCCAGTTGTCGTACTCGAGCGGCTCGCCGGTGATCCAGAACCAGTCGCCGTCCACGTTCTCGAGTCCGATGAACGGGCCACCGTTCCCGATCGCGATGTCGGGCTGGTCCCAGAGGGTCGTGTAGGCGCCGAGATTGAGGTTCACCCAGTAGGCCTCGTCCTGCGTCTCGTAGGTCACGAGGTGTCCGCCGGCCTCCTCGGCCATCGCCCGAGCGGTGTTCCAGTCGACGCGTGGAGAGACGATCACCCCGCGGTAGGTGTGGCCGTTGCCACCCTCGGCGGTCGACCAGGTGACACCGTCGTTGATGCCCGGATCCTCGTCGAACTCGATCAAGGCCGAGCCGAAGTCGTCGTCGAAGCAGTCGTTCCAGTTCCCGACCGGGTAGACCTGGCCGAAGTCCTCCGGGGAGGGATTGTCGTTGGGCTCGCCGGGAGTCCAGTTGGTCCAGTCCAGCGGCTCGCCGGTGACCCAGCCCCAGTCGCCGCCCGGTTCCGGACCATCGGGGTTCTGGACGAGCCCGAACGCGCATCGAGCGTACACCGCCGGATCACCGATTCCGACGAATCCGGTGACGAACGCGGTCTCCTCCGGGGAGGTGAGCGTCCCGAGATGGCCGCCGAGGAACTTCGCCTCGCCGGAGGCGGCGGCGAACGAACTGCCCGCGCCGAGCCATTTGACCGCGTAGAAGTGCCCGTTGCCGCCATCCTCGGCCGACCATCGGGCGACGACCTCGGTCGGGTACTCCGGCGGGAGTTCGCCGGTCTGGATGGTGATCGTCCCGGTGCCGCTGGCCCCGTTGTAACCACCGACCCGAAGCAGGTAGGTCTCGCCCGCGACGCCGTTGAAGGCGAGGCGGGAGGTGAATCCGGTGCAGTCCGTGCCGTCGTCGTTGCAGCCGATCAGGGCCCCGTCGCAGGAGGCGTAGACCGCGAGTCGCGTGTCGAAGTCCGCGGCGTCGCAGGTCGACACCACGATCCCGTCGCTCTCCTCGGCGGTGAGCAGGAACCAGATGTCGGAACCGAATCCCACGCCGAATCCCTCGTTGCAGCTCTCGGGAAGTTCGGGGCCGTCGTCGGTGGTGTCGATCGTGGAGAACGGGGTGCTCCCGAACTCGATCACGATCGCATCGGCGCAGTCGTCGTTGGTCGGTGCCGGCGGGCCGCAGGCGTCGATCGCCGTCGTCGCGCAGGATTCGTCCCAGACGACCTCGCAGCAGTAGGGATCGAGATCGCAGATCGCGGCGCAACAGGTGGCGTCGTTGCAGCCGGGTTCGTCCGAGGCTTCCTGGCAGGCCTGCCCCGCCGTGCCGCAGACGCCGGGGATCGGCGCACCGAGCGTGATGACCACCGAACCCTCCAGGATCGTCCCGGCGGGAAGATCGGTGGTGTCGTCCCAGGTCGAATACGCGCCGACCGCGACCTCGCCATCGGCGGCGACGAAGGCCGATCCGGGATCGAAGAGGGTCGAACCGTCGATCGGACCGAAGGTCCCGCATTCACCGGGCTTGGCACCCCCGGTGTTCTCACCCGCGAACGGCTGGCCGAGATCGTAGAACTGCTCGCCGGCGGGACCGTCCATCCGGACGGCGAGCCGGAGTTCGCTCGCCCAGTTCGTGGCGCCCGCGCCTTCGTTGTAACAGGCCCGGACCACGATGCCGCTCCAGTCCGCGGAGACGACCCGGCGTCCGGCTTCGCTCGCGACGCCGATCGCGTTGTAGTTCGCACTTCCCGGATCGAGCCAGCCGTCGGCGACGACGCCATAGGCCATGTCCACGAGGTCGAAATCGAGTTGAACCGGATCACCGGCCTGCACGACGCCGGCGAGGATCGCGGCGGCGGCCGGTGCCGCCAGGCGGAACGGGGAATCGAAGTCGGGCATCTCTTGGAACTCCTGTCGCGGCGATGGAGAAGGGACGATCGTCGAGTCAAAGGTAACCGAGCGTCGCCCCCTCGCCACTGCCAATCGTGGCAGAGTCCCGTACGTCCCACGCCGCGCGAACCGACGAATGGTTACCGGACTCCCTCATCGCGGTACGGCGAACTTCGCCGGCCTTCGAATCGATGCCTCCCGACCCATGATGGCCGTGAAATATGACAGGCGCTTGATACACTCGTTTGATTCGGATTCGTTCACCCCCCGCGCCTCATGACCACCCGAGACGACATCCTCGCCGCCGCCGTCGAGATCTTCGCCGAGAAGGGATTCGACGGTGCGTCCGTGCGCGAGATCTGCCAGGCGGCCGGGACCAACTCCGCCGCGATCAACTACCACTTCGAAAGCAAGGCCGCCCTGTATCGTTCGGTCGTCGAACTCGCGTATCGCTCGGCGACGATCCATCCGATGCCGACCCTCCACGACCACGAGGGGGATCCCGACCGGGCACTGACCGAATGGATCTCGTGGTACCTCCACCGGATCCTCGAACCAGGCGGCGACGCCGCCAACCGACTCCTGCTGCGCGAGTCCGCGAGCCCCTCCGGCGCGCTGGACGGCTTCGTCGCCTCCGTCATCTATCCCGTCTACCGCGGCCTCGAGTCGATCGTCGACGCGATCTGTCCCGCGGAGCTGGACGCGCGGACCAGACAACTGCACTGCGTGTCGATCCTGGGCCAGTGCCTCGTCCATCGCGTGTGCCGACCGATGCTCGAGCAGCTTCCGGTCGAACCCCCGATCCATGAAGCGGACCTTGCGGAGATCGCGGCCGTGGTCACCGCGAATGCGCTCGCGGCGATCCGGGCCGACCACGCCGCGCGGAGTCGGAATCGATGAAGGCCCCACCCCTGCTCCGGCTCGCCCTGCTGGCCTGCATCCCGTCGATGGGTTGCAGCCCTCATCTTCTTCGAGACTCGAATCTTCCCGAAGTGGCGATTCCCGAGCGTTTCGAGACCCCCGAAGGTCCCGGAGTCGAGACCCCCGACGCGTGGTGGACGAGCTTCGGCGAACCGGGCCTCGATCGCATCATGCGGATCGCGTTCGAGTCGAATCTCGGCCTGCGGCAGGCGTGGTCGCGCCTGGAGCAGTCGAATGCGCAGGCGAGGATCGCCGGCGCCTTCCTCTATCCCGAGATCGACCTCGACGCGGCGGCGGCCCGCACCCGGTCGGATCCCGACGGCCTGCCCGCGAGCACGTCCGATCGATTCGCGATCGGTCTCGGACTCACCTGGGAGATCGATCTCTGGAAGCGGATCGCCAACCGGGCCGATGCGGCGGCGCTCCTCGCGCGTGCGAGCCGTGCCGATGCGGAACAGACGGCGCTCCTGCTCTCCGGATCGATCACCGATCTCTGGTTCGCGATCCAGGAGCAGGAACAGCTGCTCGTGCTCTTCGCCGGGCAGATCGACCTGAGCCGAACCCTCCTCGAACTGACCGAACTGAGATACGGCCAGGGCGTCGGGGACGGGCTGCAGGTCCTGCAGCAACGTCTCCAGCTCGAGTCGGTCATCGCCGCCATCCCCGAGGTCCGGTCGACGCTCGAGACGAGCCGGAACCAGCTCGCGGTGCTGCTCGCGAGGACGCCCGAATCGATGGACGACGAAGGTCCCGTCGACGCGACGCCCTCGCTGCCGGAACTGCCACCGTTCCCGACGCTGCCCTCGCCCCGCGACCTCCTCGAACGACGTCCCGATCTCCGGGCCGCCCACGACCGGGTGGCCGCGGCCGATCTCGAGGTCGCGGTCGCCATCGCCGACATGCTCCCGGCGCTTCGCATCTCCCTCGACGGCCGCTTCTCCGGGGACCAGGTCTCGGGCCTGTTCGACTCGACCATCGCGAGCCTGTCCGGCGCGCTGCTGCAGCCCGTCTTCGACGCAGGACGACGCGACGCCGAAGCGGATCGGCGAAGGGCGGTCCTGCAGGAGCGGATCGACGGCTTCACGGAGCGGTTCATCGTCGCGCTGCGCGAGGTCGAGGATGCGATCGATCGGGAACGCAACGCCGTCCAACTGCTCGAGCAGGTCCGCGTGCAGGTGGGTCTCGCGGAGCGAACGCTGATCGAGAGCCGGATCCGCTTCGCCAACGCCCAGATCGAGTACCTCGACGTGATCACCGCCATCGGTGCGCTCCAGGAACTCCAGCGACGCGAGATCGGCCTGCAACGCTCGGTGCTCGCGAACCGGGCGAGGCTTCTCCTCGCGATCGGCGGGGCGTGGACCCGCGACCTTGCCCCTCCCGCCGGGGATCGCCCCCTGGATTCGAGCGGACGAATCGCCATCGAGATCGAGGGATCATCTCATCGGAACGACGAATCATGAACCAGCCCCCGAAGGATTCCCCGGAAGCCACCGTCCCCCCCGCCCCCATCCGCTGGCTGGTCGCCCTGCTGCGGGTGGTGGTGCCGCTTCTCTTCCTCGGCGCATCGATCTACGGCGCGACCCTGATGCTCCAGAGGAAGCCGGAACCCGCACGAGCCGAGGTCGAATCGGTGACCACCCTGGTCGAGACGATCGTCCCGGAACCGCGGGCGGACGTGGCGGAGATCATCGCGTACGGCACCATCGAGCCCAACCGGGTCCTCACCGTCCAGTCGCAGGTCGGTGGCCTGGTGGTCGGACTGAACGAGGCGCTCCAGCCGGGCGGGCTGGTTCGAGCCGGCGAGCGACTGCTGGAGATCGACCCCCGCGACTATGAACTCGCGGTTCGCCAGCGGCAGGCGGACGTCGCGAACGCGACCGTCGCCCTGCGGCTCGAGACCGCCCGCGGCCTCGTCGCCCAGCGGGAGTGGGACCTGCTCGGTGACTCGGTGGAGACGTCCGAGGTGGGCCGGGAACTGGCCCGGCGGGTCCCGCAGCGCGTGGAGAAGGAGGTGATGCTCGAGGCGGCGGAGAGCCGACTCGAAGCGGCCCAACTGGCGCTCGAGCGGACCACGGTCGAGGCGCCGTTCAACGGACTGGTGCGGCAGGACGAGGTCGAGATCGGACAGGTCGTGTCGCCCCAGTCGCGGATCGCCACCATCGTCGGCACCGATCGCTTCGACGTCCTGGTGTCGGTGCCACTCGACCGTCTCGACTGGTTGCGGATCGATCCCGAGGATCCGGAGTCGAATTCACCGGCTCGAATCATCCTCGAGCTCGGCGACGGCCGACGAATCGAACGGACCGGCCGCGTCGATCGACTCCTCGGCGAGGTCGAACGGGCCGGCCGACTCGCGCGGGTTCGAATCCTCGTCGAGGATCCGCTCGGACTCGGAACCGGCGGATCGCTCGAAGACCCGGTCGATCCGCTGCTGCTCGGGAGCTACGTCCGGGTCGAGATCGAGGGGCCGTCCGTCGAGGACGTCGTCGAACTGCCTCGCGCGGTCGTGCGGAACAACCGGTCGATCTGGGTGATGGACGCCGATCGCAGGCTCCGATTCCGGGACATCGAGGTCATCGTCGGTCGACCCGACACCGTGCTCGGGCGGGTCGCCCTCCAGCCGGGCGACGAGATCGTCAGCAGCCCCCTCCCCGTGGCGATCCCCGGGATGCCGCTGGAGCGGCTCGGTGGCGCCGGCGACGCGGGCGGCTCGGTGGAGACCGAAGACGTGATCGCGGAGACGACCCGATGAGGCCGCCCCGTCGCCGGGACGGTCCGATCGCATGGATGGCGGGTCATCCCGTCGCCGCGAATCTACTCATGGTCGCGCTCCTCGTGGGCGGCGTGATGTCCGCGATCCGGGTGCGACAGGAGGTCTTCCCGGCGTTCTCGCTCGACGTGGTGGGGATCTCGGTGCCGTACCCCGGCGCGAGTCCCGAGGAGGTCGAACGCGGGATCGTCAAGGTCGTCGAAGACGCGGTTCGCGGTCTCGACGGCGTCAAGCGGATCACCAGCACCGCGAGCGAGGGCCGGGGTTCGATCAGCGTGCAGCTCCAGCTGAATGCAGCGCCGGACCGGGTGGTGCAGGACGTGAAGAACGCGGTGGATCGGATCGCCACGCTCCCCGAGGACGCCGAACGGCCGACCGTGAGCCTCCTCGAGAATCGGAACCGCGTGATGAACCTCGCGGTCGCCGGGGACTTTCCCGCGATGGTGCTTCGGGAGACCGTGGAGCGGATCCGGGACGACCTGTCCGTGCGACCGGGGATCACCCAGGTCCGACTCGGGGCCGCGAAGCCGCTCGAGATCTCGGTGGAGATCCCGGAATCGACGCTCCGGGCGTACGACCTCACCCTGGGGCAGGTGGCGGCCGAGATTCGCCGGGCGGCGATCGACCTCCCCGCGGGAAGCCTCAAGACCGACGCGGGCGAGATCCTCTTCCGCACCACCGAACGCCGCGACTTCGGGCGGGAGTTCGCGGACATCCCGGTCATCTCCCGTCCCGACGGATCGACCATCCGCCTCGGCGAGATCGCGGTCATCGTCGACGGGTTCGCCGACGTCGACCTGATGTCGACGCTCGACGGTCTCCCCGCCGCCACGGTCGACGTCTACCGGGTGGGTGACGAGACCCCCATCTCGGTGTCCGACGAGGTGAAGGCCTATCTCGAGGAACTTCGACCGGAACTTCCCGCCGGCATGGCCCTTGAGATCATCCGCGACGACTCGGACTCCTACCGCCAGCGGGTGGACCTGCTCCTGCGGAACGCGGGCATCGGCCTGGCGCTGGTGCTGCTGATGCTCGGGCTCTTCCTCGAACCGAGACTGGCCTTCTGGGTCACGCTGGGAATCCCGATCTCGATTCTCGGGTCCTTCCTCTTCCTGTCGCAGACCGACGCCTCCATCAACATGATCTCGCTGTTCGCGTTCATCGTCACCCTCGGGATCATCGTGGACGACGCGGTCGTGGTCGGCGAGAACATCTTCGAGAAGCGGGAGGCCGGCATGCCGCCGCTGGAGGCCGCGATCGCCGGAGCCCGGCAGATCTCCGGCCCGGTGACGTTCGCGGTGCTGACCAACATGGTGGCCTTCGCGCCGATGCTGTTCGTCCCCGGCGCGTCCGGCAAGTTCTTCATGCAGATACCCGCGGTCGCGATCAGCGTCTTCGCGGTCTCGCTCGTCGAGTCCCTCTTCGTCCTTCCCGCCCATCTCTCGCACGCGCCGCGGGCCACGATCTTCTGGCGGGCCCTCTCGTTCCCCAGTCGGTACTTCGAACGCGGACTGCACGCGTTCGTCCGAATCGCCTACCGGCCGGTCGCCAACCTCGCGATCCGGAACCGGTACGGCACCGTCGCGATCGCGATCGCCATGCTGGTGATCGCGATGGCGACGCTGGTCAGCGGGCGGATCCCGTTCACCTTCCTTCCCAAGATCGACGCGGACTTCGTCCAGGTGAACGCGGTGCTTCCGGTCGGCGTCCCGGTCGAACGGACCGTGGAGGTCCGGGACCGGATCCTCGAGGGACTCGCAAGGACCGTCGAGGAGTCGGGGGGGATCGACGTCGTCCGGAACGTCTACGGCGTCCTCGGCGGAAGCGTCGGCGGGTTCGGTCCCGTGCAGCGGACCGGTTCGCGTGGATCGCACCTGCTCGGCATCGAGGCCTCCCTCGTCTCGCAGGACCGGCGAACGATCTCGGCCGGCGAGTTCTCGCGAAGGTGGCGGAGGAACACCGGACCGATCGCGGGCCTCGAGTCGATCTCCTTCGAGAGCGAGACCGGCCAGTCGAGTGGTGCGGCGATCGACGTCCAGCTCAGTCATCGCGACACCGACGTCCTCGACCGGGCGGGCATCGCGCTCGCCGAGCGTCTCGCGGAGTTCGCGGGCGTGAACGACATCGACTCCGGAGTGTCGCGCGGCAAGGCCCAGTTCAATCTCCAGATCACGCCGGAGGCACGCAGCCTCGGTCTCACCGCGGACGAACTCGCCCGGCAGACCCGCGGGTACTTCTTCGGGGTGGAGGCCCTCCGGCAGCAGCGCGGACGCAACGAGGTCCGGGTGATGGTGCGACTGCCGGAGTCCGAGCGGGGAACGCTCGACACCGTGGAGAAGGCCGTGCTGCGGACACCCTCGGGAACCGAGATCCCCTTCGCCGAGGCGGCGATCTCGACCGAAGGTCGGGCCTACACCAGCATCCGGCGGACCGACGGACGACGCGTCAACTCGGTGACCGCGGACATCGATCCCGAGCTCGCCAACGGGAACGAGATCAATGCGACGCTCGACGAAACCGTGCTTCCCCGTCTCCGACGGGAGTTCCCCGGGCTGAGCTGGACCTTCGAGGGCGAGCAGAACGCCCAGGCGGAGTCGCTCGAGAGTCTCGGAACCGGTTTCGTGGCGGCCCTGTTCGTGATCTACGCCCTGCTCGCGATCCCCTTCCGCAGCTGGGTGCAGCCGCTCATCGTGATGGCCGCCATCCCCTTCGGAGTCATCGGCGCGGTCATCGGTCATTTCGTGATGGGCTACGGATTCAGCATCATCTCCATCTTCGGAATCGTCGCGCTTTCCGGAGTCGTGGTGAACGATTCACTGGTGCTGGTGGTGACGATCAACGAGATGCGCCGTGCGAGACCCGGGCGTTCGAAGCTGGAGATGGTGGTGGCCGCGGGGGCACGCCGTTTCCGACCGATCCTCCTGACCAGCGTGACGACCTTCTTCGGCCTCATGCCGATGGTCCTCGAGACCTCGATGCAGGCGCGGTTCCTCATCCCCATGGCCATCTCGATCGCGTTCGGGATCATCTTCGCGACCTTCATCATCCTGCTGCTGGTCCCCGCCCTCTACCTCGTCGTCGAGGACGCCGTCCGGCTCGGGGCCTGGCTCCTGCGCGAGCGGGGATCGTCGATGACGACGCCGGCGATCGGCGAGGACGGCGACGGAACGCCTCGCACCGCGCCTTGAGGCGACCCCCGGGAGGACGACCAACACCACCGCAGGGATCGACCGCGGACGGAATCGTGGTTCGCGGAACGAGTACCGGCCCGATCCAGCGGACCGGGCCGGCTCTCATGTCCTGAACACCCGCCGAAGCGGGCGGTCGTCGTCAGTTGATGCGCTTCCGTCGGATGCCCGCGGCCCCGGCGGCCAGGCCGAAGAGCCCCAGTGCCGCCGGCGCGGGGATCGCACCGGCTTCGATGCCGACCCCGGCATCCGTCTCGTAGGCGAATCCGTCGATCGTCAGTTCGAAGGTCTCGGCGTCCCAGTCGACCGCGATCCAGCCGTACCGGTATTCCGTC
>NYWD01000111.1 GCA_002684855.1 Planctomycetaceae bacterium
AACGCGACTGCCCGACGGGATCGCACCGGTCGAAGGCGTGCTCCGGGTTCGGGGAAAGTCGGATCTCCGCGAGCGGGACGACACGCCCGCGAAGGCGGAAGGCTTCGATCTGCAGGTCAGCGCCCTTTCCGGCCGCGGCGTCCCCGAGCTGGCGAAGGCCGTCCGGCGCCGCATCGTCCGGGACGAGGACCTCGAGTTCGAAGGCCGGTGGCCCTTCGACGCCGGGGTCGGCGGGCCTCCGTGATTCCGTTTCAGATTCAGAGACCCACGGTGGCGTAGCCGGAATCGACGTAGATGCACTGCCCGGTCATGCCGCTGGAGAGACCGCTGAGCAGGAACGCGGCGCAGTCACCGACCTCCCGTCCCTCGATGTTCCGCTTGAGGGGCGCCTTCTGCTCGACCCAGTCGAGGATCTCGCCGAAACCGCCCACCGCCATGGCGCTCATCGTGCGAAGCGGACCGCCGGAGATGCAGTTCACCCGGACGTTCTTCTCGCCCAGCTCGAGCGCCAGGTACCTCGTCGTGGCTTCGAGCGCGGCCTTCGCCACCCCCATCACGTTGTAGCCGGGAACCGCCTTGTCCGATCCGTAGTAGCTGAGGGCGATCATCGATCCGCCCTCGGTCATCAGCGGCGCCGCGTGGTTCGCCATCGCGGCGTAGGTGTAGGCGGAGATGTCCATCGCCTGCGCGAAGACCTCCCGCGGCGTCGAGGTGAACTTTCCGGGCTGGAGCCAGTCCTTGTCCGCGTACGCGATGGAGTGGACCAGGAAGTCGATTCGACCGAACTCCTCTCCGATCTCCCTGAAGACTTCGGCGATGTCCTCGTCGCTCCCCGCATCGAGCGGCCGGAGCCAGGGATCCTCGATTCCGAGCGCATCGATCGAACGGCGGACCCGCCGCTCCATCTTGTCGCCGGGAAGGTGGGTGAAGAGGCACTCGGCCCCTTCTCGATGGAGGCTTTCGGCGATCGAGTAGGCGAAGCTCCGCTCGTTCGCGATGCCCACGATCAGTCCACGCTTGCCATCCATGAATCCCATGATTCGGTTCCTCGGTTCGTTGGAGCCCCTCGTCGTCGGCGACGCGATGCCACCGGGACGCGGAGCCGACAAGGTACCCCGGAACGGGACGATCCGGGGCTCCCGGCGGTCGTCCTCCGGTTTACCGGATCGAGCGACCCGTCATCGCGTCGGCTTCGCTACACTCCCTCCCGCCCGCGATCGAAGCGGGCCGAGAGCGCGCGTAGCTCAATTGGATAGAGCATCGGCCTTCGAAGCCGAGGGTTGGGGGTTCGAGTCCCTCCGCGCGTGCTGGACGACGGGCCCGGCCACGACGATCGTGGCCGGGCCCGTTCCGTTCCACCGCACCCGATTCCGCCGTCGTCAGCCGTCGGCCGTCGCCGGGTCGTCCGGCGCCCGATGCAGGCGGCCCTCGACCCAGTCGAGTTCGAGCCCCGCCTCACCCGCGAGGAAGGCCTCGAGCCACGCGCCGGCCGCATCGTGCCTCCAGGTGTCCGCCGCGAACAGCGGTTCGTTCGATCGACCGTCCGCCCGGTCCAGATACCAGCGGGAGAGATTCGCCCGGCTGGTGATGAGGTTCGGCGCGATGCCGTCGGCGAGGCACCGAAGACTGAGGGCCGACCAGATCGCGTCGATCCGCATCCGCTCCTCGGCGTTCTCGTCCCGCCCTCGCTGGTTTTCGAGGGGCCGCGGCGGTCCCTCCACCCCTCGCCGGACCGCCTCGAGGATGCGATCTCCATGCTCCTCGACGTTGCGGCGGCCGATGTGCCGGCACCGCTGCAGGCCCTCCCGATCGGTCGGCCGGGTCTTCGCGATGTCCGCGACCGCCTCGTCGCTCATCGCGACGCGGTGCGGGAGATCCTGTTCCCGCGCGAGTTCATGTCGGAGCTCGACGATCTCCCGGAGCACCGTCGTGGCCTTCGGCTTGAGACGCGACCCGCGAACGATCTTCCGCATGTGCTTCTCCGGATCGAAGCCCCCGACGTGCCGACGTCGGGACTCCTCGCATTCCCGGATCGCCCATCCCAGCCGATCGTCGGACTCCAGCCTCGTCCGCATCCGGTCCCAGACGAGCGGCAGGAACCGGACGTCGTCCGCCGCGTACCGGATCTGCCGGGCGGTGAGCGGCCGGGCGTCCCAGTCCGTGAAGGTGTGTCCCTTGGACAGGGCGTGTCCCGCGAAACGCTCGACCGCCTTCGCGAGCGAACTCGGCCAGGGCATGTCGAGGAATCCGGCGCAGACCTGGGTGTCGACGACCCCCTGCGGTTCCACGCCGAGCGCCCGGCGGGCGGGCTCGAGGTCCTGCGCCCCGTCGTGGACCAGCGTCTCGACGGCCGCGTCCGCGACGAGCTCGAAGATCGGGGTGAGGTCGTCGACCTTCAATGGATCGATCAGCGCAAGTCTGCCGATGCACGCGACCTGCACGAGGCAGATCCGGGGCAGGAACGTCTCCTCCCCGATGAACTCCGTGTCGTAGGCGAAGCTTCCGCTCTCCCGGATGGCCGCGGCGAGGGATTCGAGGGCGGCCTGGTCCTCCACGATCTCCGGCTTTCCGGTCACCACCAGGCGATGCGCCTCGATCTCCGCGTGCTCGACCGACTCGGCCTCCGCCTCGGCGTGCATCTGGGCCCGCTTCCGCCGACGGTAGGCGGTTCTTCCATCCGATTCGTTCTTGGCCATCTGGGTGGGTTCCATCCCGTGCGACGCGGTGACGGCACCGCGATCCGACTACCGATGCTCCTCGCAAGACATCCGCGAGGCGAGGTCGAGTGTAGCGGGGTCCTGCGGGGTAGGATTCGAAGTCGGTCGCGTGTTCGATCGAATCCCCGCAAGACGTCAACGACCGGAATCGCCATGTCACCCCACGAACGCCCCCGCCGAATCGTCGCCGCACTCCTCGCGGCGCTGGCCCTCGGCACCACGATCCCCGACCGTGCCTCCGCTGCGTCGAATCCGGACGGCACGCCGATCGCGGCGACCACCTCCGATCCGTTCAGGTTCCTGCTGGTGCCCGTCCGCGGGGCGATCGGCGTCGACGTGACGGCTTCGGGCGTCGAGACCTGTCTCGCCCTCGCGAGAAGCGAGGGTTGGGATGCCGTCCTGCTCGAGTTCGACGCGACTCGCGGCAGCCTCGACGACGGGCTCGCCATCGCGAACGCCATCCGCATGGCCGCCGACGACCTCCGGACGATCGCGCTGATCCGCACCGCGGGTGGTGCCGCCATCCCCCCGCTCCTCGCCTGCGAGGAATGGCTGGTGCTCGAGGAGATCGAGATCCGGGAACGAGACGACCGAGGGATCGTGGTGATGCGTCCGGTCGGCGCGGATCGACGCGTGATCGAGACCCTGCCCACCTGGGGCGGTGACGCGGAATCCGTCGTGGCCGAGATGAACGCGATGCGGGTCGCGGGCCGTCGCTCGATGCCGCGGAACCTCTCCAAGGCGGTTCGCGACGGACGAGCCGCGTTGCTCGACGCCCTCGTCGATCCGACGCTCGCACTCCGGATCGATGCGGACGACGACGCCGTGGTCCGGACGATCCCGGCGGAGGCGAACGACGACGCGACGATCCCGACCGATCGGCAGGGCCCGGGGATCCTCGCCTCGCAGCTCGACGACATCGGCCTCGCGACGATGCTTCCCGTGGGGCTCGAACCCCTGCGGATGGTCCTCGGGGTGGAGGCGGTCGAACCCCAGGCGGACACCGGCGTGGTCTTGATCGGGTCCGATGCCGACGAACGCTTCGCCCGGCGCGGGGGACTTTCCCGCCAGGTGGACCAGATCTTCACCGTGGTCGACGCGGTCGGATCGCTGACCGCGAGCCTTCCCTGGAGCGTCGAACGCGCCCGCCTCGCGGCGCCGGATCGTCTCGGCGGACGTGGTCGCTATCCGATGGTCCTCGGACGGGACGGCTGGCGTCTCTCCCCGGAAGGCGAGAAGAACTGGACCATCGCGTGCGATCAGTGCCTTCGCCGCTGGAACGGCGTGGCCAACACCACGAGGGAGCTCCTCGCCCTCGAGGAGCGCGGCCGGACGCTGCTCGAGGCCTTCGAGCCGATGGAACCGCTCCCGGAGGACGTGGCTCGCCACGCCGCCGCGGTTCGAACCGCTCGTGCCGAGATGGCTTCCATGGCCTCCCTCGTGTCGGACTGGCGGCGTCTCGCCGAGACGGCCCGGGTCAACATCGAACGGATCGAGGCGATGAAATCCTCGCCACCGCGGGCCGAACGCTGATCGAGTCCGTGGATCGACGCGGTCGCCGCGTCCGATGCCGCAGGATCGCGGCGACGCGACGCGAGGGTCAGACCGCCGCGAGTTGACGGCAGAAGGCGAGCTCGTCGCCGTTCATCCAGTAGTCCTTCGAGAGATCGAGCAGGTATCGGGCGACCACCCGCTGCTTTTCCGGCGACCAACGGTCCTCGTCGGCGCCGCTCGCCAGCCGCTGGAGGAGCCCGGTGATGCCGGACATCCCGAACGGCAGGTCCGGCGCGAGGTCCGGGCCCCGGGAGACGGCGTTCTCATCACGGAACTCGTCACCGGAATCCGATCCGCGGGGTCGCATGTGTTCGTCGTTCATGGTCGTGCCTCCCTTTGTCGTCCCGGTACGACCCGGGCGGACCATGGGTTCGCCTCGATCGGCTGGAAAGCCGGTTTCAAGGGATCGGGGTCCTCACCCCGGCGTTGCGCGACGGATCGTCCCGGGAGGATGAACACGACGTCGGGAGCGCCGCCCTCAGTCGGGATATCGCATGCGAACCTCGCGGAAGTCCTCGATTCGTTCCATCAGCATCTCGACCAGTGCCGGATCGAAGTGGGCTCCCGATTCCTCGCGGACGAGTTCGAGCACCCGGGTCTCCGGCCAGGAGGTCTTGTAGGCCCGGGCGGTGGACAGCGCGTCGTACACGTCGGCGAGACCGACGATCCGCGCGAACAAGGGGATCTCCCGGCCTCTGAGCCCCACTCGAATCGGGACCTTCGCGGGCCCGAGGTCCGCCTCCGGCTCGATGGGCCCCGGATAGCCCGTGCCGTCCCAGCGTTCGTGGTGATGAAGCGCGACCTCCCTCGCCACTTCGTCGAAGTTCGTCCGCATGCCGCGGAACAGCCGCGCACCGATCACCGTGTGCCGCTGCATGATCGCGAACTCCTCCCCGTCGAGCGGACCCGGTTTCTTGAGGATCGCGTCGGGAATCCCGACCTTGCCGACGTCGTGGAGCATCGCCGCGGTGCGGAGACGGTCCCGGTTCTTCTCCCGCTCGTCGCCGGAGACCCGGTTTCGATCCGCCCACGCGTCGTAGAGCACGGTCGAGAAGCCGGCCACGCGCTGGGCGTGATGGTCGGTCTCGGTCGGATCACGGAGTTCCGCCATCGCGATCATCCGCATCACCAGGGTCCGAGTCAGCGCGGTGCGCTCCAGGGCGACCGAAGCGAGGCCCGCGAAGTGCTCGACGAGCCGCTGATCCTCGTCCGTGAATTCCCGACCCGCGTCCTCGCCCCCCGGATTGGTCAGTTGGATCACGCCCCGGATCTTCGCATCGCTGGTCCGCAGCGGCAGGCTGAGCAGGGCCCGACTCCGATACCCCGCCGCGGTGTCCCGGCCCCGGTCGTAGACGCAGTCGAGATCGGCCGGGATCTCGTAGGCGTCCTCCACCCGGATCGTCCGCCCGGTGACCGCGACGGTTCCCGCGATGCTCTCGAGCGAGAGACTCCGCGACATCCGGTGGGTGTATGGATTGTCGCCACGACCGACCACCTTGTCGTTCTGGATGTGGTGGCAGTCGAGCCGGTCGCCCGCGATGGTGAAGATCGCACCCGCTTCGGCCTCGGTGCATCGGCGCGCCTCGAGCAGGATCCGATCGAGCAGCAGTTCGAAGTCCTGATACCGGGTGAGATCGGCCCCGAGTTCCGCGATGGATGCCAGGCGGTCGCGATCCCGACGCGCCTCCATCTCGATCGAGGCCCGCTCCACCTCGTTCCGACGATCGAGCAGGGCGAGGTCTCGATTCGCCTCCTCGATCCGACGCCGCGCCCGGCGCTGCTCCGCCACGCCACGGCGTCGTTCGGCGTGGAGCCTGATCCTCGCGACGAGCTCCGCGGGCTCCGGGACACCGGTGAACAGGTCGTCGGCGCCCCGTTCGAACGCGCGGAGTCCCACGGCGACTTCCGGTGGTTCCGCGATGAACACCACCGGGACCTCGGAGACCCCGGCGGTGCGGCGATAGGAGGCCAGGAGCTCGAATCCGTCGAGCCCCTTCGTGACCGGCGACTGGATGATCACGTCGGGGTTCGAATTCCGGGCCGCTTCGATCGCGGCTCCGGGATCGGTGATCACCCGAACCTCGAATTCGTCCGTGTCCAGATCCGCTTCGAAGCGTTCCGCGACGGCGGCCCGGTCGTCGACCAGCATGACCTTGATGCGTTGTCCGATCATCGTCTTCGACGCGACCCTTTCACCCGCCGATTCTAGCGGTTCGCCGGCACCACACGTTCCACCGGTCCCGATCAGACGCCGTAGTAGGCCGCATCCGGATGATGCACCACGAGGGCGCTCGTCGACTGCTCCGGATCGATCTGCCAGTTCTCGGTGAGGCGACAACCGATCCGCTCCGGTTCGAGGAGCCGGAACAGCGTCTCCTGATCGGACATGTCCGGGCAGGCGGGATATCCGAACGAGTACCGGCAGCCGCGGTAGTTCTGGCCGAAGAGTCGGCGGATTTCGGGATCGTCGTGGTGGCCGATGCCGATCTCCGCCCGCATCCGCTTGTGCCACATCTCGGCGAGCGCCTCGGCGCACTCCACCCCGAATCCGTGGAGGTACAGGTAGTCGGCGTAGCGATCCGCCTCGAAGAGCGTCCGGGCCCGCCGGGAGACCTCCTCGCCCATCGTGACGCAGTGGAATCCGGCGACGTCGCGTTCACCCGATTCCAGCGGTCGGAAGTAGTCGGCGAGGCAGCGTCGCTGCCTTGAGTTCTGGCGGGGGAAGGAGAATCTCGCGATCTCCCGATCGTGGTCCTCGGCGTCGAAGACCACCAGGTCGTCACCGTCGCCGTTGGCGGGCCACCAGCCGTACACCGCCTTCGGCGCGAGGATCGGTTCGGCGAGGCATTCCGCCTTCAACCGGTCGAACACCGGGGCCGCGTGGTCCGCGACGTGCGCGGCGTACTCGTCCTTGCTCATCGCCCCCCTTCGAAGCCCCCACTGCCCCCGGTAGAGCGCGTTCCGGTTGACGTAGGCGAAGACCTCCTCGAGCGGCACGTCCTCGACGAGTCGGGAGCCGAAGAAGGGCGCCTCGGGGACCGCTTCGACGGCGGTCAGGGGCCTCGCCTCGACGAGGGTGTCCCCGTCGCCTCGCTCCCGGGTCGCCTCCCGGGCGGCGGCGACGGTGGCTTCGGCCGCCTCCCGCTTGTCGAGCCGTTCGGTGATCTCTCCGTCCAGCTCATCGAGCGCGTCGTTCGAGATGCGGTCGCACACCCGCAATCCGTCGAACGCGTCCTTCCCGTAGTAGAGCGGCCCCTCGTAGATGTCCCGGAGCCGCTTCTCGGCGTGGAACCGCGTCAACGCGGCACCTCCGAGGATCACGGGCACCGAGATCCCGAGCTCGTTGAATGCACGGAGGTTCTGCTCCATGACGGTCACCGACTTCACCAGCAGGCCGCTCATGCCGATCGCGTCCGCCTCGGTCTCCCGCCAGGCGGCGACGATCTGCTCCACCGACTGCTTGATGCCGATGTTGTGCACCGTGTAGCCGTTGTTGGTGAGGATGATGTCGACGAGGTTCTTCCCGATGTCGTGGACGTCCCCGGAGACCGTCGCGAGCACGATCGATCCGCGACCGACGTCGCCCTCCACCCGATCCATCAACGGTTCGAGATGGGCGACCGCCTTCTTCATGACCTCCGCGGACTGCAGCACGAACGGAAGCTGCATCCGCCCGTCGCCGAAGAGCTCCCCGACGATCTTCATGCCCGCGAGCAGGTGGTCGTTGATGATCTCCAGGGGCTCGAGGTCGACCAGCGCCTCCTCGAGGGTCTCCACGAGCCCGTCGTCCTCGCCGTCGATGATGTGCCGCTGGAGGCGTTCCGGGATGGTCAGCGATTCGAGGGCAATTCGCTCCTCCGCCTCGCCGTCCTCCGGAAAGAGCCCGATGAAGTGGAGCAGCGGGTCGAAGTCCTCGGGCATGCCCTCGGGACGCTCGTCGCCTCGCCGGTCGAAGATCAGCCATTCGGCCGCCGCCCACTTCGCCTCGTCGATCTTGGTCCGCGGGAGGATCTTCGACGCGTGCACGATCGCCGCGGTCAGCCCGCGCTGCCGCGCATGATCGAGGAAGACCGAATTGAGCACCGCCCGGGCGGGTGGACGCAGGCCGAAGGAGATGTTGGAGAGCCCCAGGAGGATCCCGCACTTCGGGAATCGTTCCGCGATCAAGCGGATGCCCTCGAGCGTCTCGTGGCCCAGCGCCCGATCATCCTCGACCCCGGTCGCGATCGTGAACGTCAGCGGGTCGAAGAGCAGGTCGCTCTCGTCGAGGCCCCATTTTCCGGTGAAGAGCCCGTGGATCCGGGTCGCGATCTCCAACTTGCGATCCGCGGTCTTGGCCATCCCGGCCTGCGGATCCTCGTCGATGGTGAGGGCGACGCAGGCGGCCCCGTGGGCCTTGAGCAGCGGGCAGATCTCGTCGAGACGGCGCTCCCCGTCCTCCAGGTTGATGGAGTTGACGACGCACTTGCCGCCCAGGCGCTTGAGTCCCGCCTCGATCGTGGGGGCCTCGGTGGAGTCGATCATGATCGGGGCGTTCAGGCTGGTCGCGTACCGGCCCGCTACTTCGGCCATGTCCCGCGCTCCGTCCCGCCCGACGAAATCCACGCACACGTCGAGGAGGTGCGACCCCCCCCGGAGCTCCTCACGACCCATCGAGACCAGTGCATCCCAGTCCTCGGCGTCGAGCAACCGCTTGAATTTCCGGCTGCCGTTGGCGTTCGTCCGCTCCGCGACGATCAGGAACGAGTTGTCCTGTCGAAACTCGGTGAAGCCGTAGAGACTGGAGCAGCCCGGTTCGAGCGGGACGAGATCGCGCTTCGGCGCCGGGCGGTCGCCCACCATCTCGACCAGGGTCGCGATGTGTTCGGGGGTGGTGCCGCAGCAACCGCCCACGAGATTCACGCCCTTCTCCTCGACGAACCGTCGCATCGCCTCCGCGAAGGGCCTCGGCTTGAGCGGATAGGACGCCTGGCCGTCGACCAGCACCGGCAGCCCGGCGTTGGGAACCACCGAGACGAATCGATCCCAGTGCCGGCACAGGTATTCCACGTGCGAGGTCATCTCGACCGGCCCGGTCGCGCAGTTGAGGCCGAGACTCGCGATGGGAAGCATGCGGAGGGCGTTCACCGCGGAGGCGATGTCGCTGCCGAGGAGCATGGTCCCGGTCGTCTCGATCGTGATCGAGACCATGATCGGGATCTGGAACGGATCGAGTCCGCGTTCCTCCAGCGCCTTCAGGCAGGCGTTCACCGCGCAACGGACCTGGAGGAGATCCTGGCAGGTCTCGACCAGGAAGGCGTCGACGCCGCCGTCCAGCAGGCCCCGGGCCTGCTCCTCGTAGCTCCGGAGCATGACGTCCCAGTCCGTCTGGCCCAGACTCACGAGCTTGGTCCCAGGCCCCATCGATCCGAGGACGAATCGCGGTCGGTCCGGCGTCGCATGCGCATCGCAGGCGGCGCGGGCGATCTCGACGCTCGACCGGTTGAGTTCGCGGGTCATCGCGACGACCTCGTCGTCGAACTCCGCGCCGACGAGGAGGTTCGCGCCGAAGGTGTTCGTCTCGACGCAGTCCGCGCCCGCGGCGAGGAACGACTCGTGGATCCGCTGGATCATGTCCGGGCGGGACTTGGTCAGGATCTCGGAGCAGTTCTCCCGACCGAGCCAGTCCTCGGTTCGACAGTCGTGGGAGGACTGGAGACTCGTTCCCATCGCGCCGTCGAGCACCAGGATCCTACGGGTCAGGGCCTCGAGCAACGGACTGGTGGACATCCTTCGACTCCTTGCCGCGCCGGACACGGCGCGGCCTTCGTTCGGCAGCGGAACGCCGACAGGTTAGACGCTGCCGGAATCGCTTTCAACCGTTCATCCGGATCAACGGATGGAGTGGCCCTCCGCCCTCCCACGCGCACCGTCCCGCGGCTCGGCCGCTCGGTACGATGCGTCACTCGCGATCCGGTGCCGGTTCGCACCCCGCCGTGACACCGATCGGTGATCAGGAGCCGTTGCATGAAGCCGTTCAACTTCGGGATTTCCGGGCGATCCATCATCCCGCTGCTGCTTGCCGGCGGTCTGGCGGGCTGCCAGCCCGGCCAGCCCACGGATGCCGATCCCGCGGTGGGATCGCCGAGCGTTGCGACGGAGACGCCCTCCATCCGTCCCGGCTCCCCGCCACCAAAGGCCTATGAGACGTTCGACGTGGTCTGGGAGACGATCGAATCGCGACACTTCGATCCCGAACACAACGGCGTGGACTGGGATGCCGTCCGACTGGAGTATCGACCCATGGTCGAAGACACCAGGTCCGAGGCCGAGGTTCGACGCATCCTGTCCCAGATGATCGGCGAGCTCGGCCAGTCGCACTTCGTGATCATTCCGGGATCCGAGGGATCCGAAGAACCCGAGGGATCCGAGGAATCCGATGGATCCGAGGAATTCGATGGATCCGAGGAATTCGATGGATCCGGGACTCCGGCCGTCGCCGGTGACCGCGGCGAACCTGGTCCGACCGAAAGCGCGACGTCGCCGGACGCTTCGGAGACCGTGTCCACGGACGCGGAGCCGACGACCGGACCTCCCCCCGCCACGACCCCGGAGGAAACCGACGTCCGACAAGACGCGGCCGACGACGCAGGCGACATGGGAAACACCGGAGTCCGGCTCGACTGGGCCGATGGAGTGCCGACCGTCGCCTTCGTTCGCGAGGGCGGCACCGGCGCCCTCGCCGGCGTCCGCCCGGGCTGGCGACTTCGGAAGATCGACGGACGCGATCCCTCGGCTCGAATCGCCGCGGTGCGAGCCGCCGCCCGCGAAGCCGACGCGGCGATCGCGGACTTCGAAGCCGTGCAGATGCTGAATTCATCGATGACGGGCATGATCGGTGAGACCCGGACCTTCACGTTCCTCGACGAGGATGACGAGCTCACCGAGGTCGAACTCGGTTTCGCCGGCGAGCCCGGCGTGCCCGTGAAGTTCGGCAACCTTCCCGCGATGACCACCCGATGCACCTCCCGCCTTCTCACCCGAGCGGAACTCGAGGCGTTCGGGGCGAACCTGGCCGAAGGCGTTCCCACCCCCCGGATCGTGCTGCTCACCTTCAACGTCTGGATGTTCCCGATCATGCAGCCGATCGCGGCGGCGGTCGACGCGAACCGCGACGCCGACGGTTTCATCATCGACCTTCGAGGGAATCCGGGCGGGGTCGGCGGGCTCTCCATGGGCGTCGCGGGCCAGTTCATCGACGAGGCGGCGAGCCTCGGTGACATGATCACCCGGGATACCACGATGCACTTCCGGGTCAATCCGCAGCGTTCGACCCCGGACGGTCGGATCGTGAAGCCCTACGCCGGCCCGCTGGCCATCATCATCGACAATGCGTCCGCGAGCACTTCCGAGATCTTCGCGGCCGGCCTCCAGCAGCTCGATCGAGCCACGGTCGTGGGACGAAACTCCGCCGGCGCAGCGCTGCCGGCCCTCGTCATCAACCTTCCGAACGGCGACCGGTTCATGTACGCGATGGCGAACTTCACCGGCCCCGAAGGCAGGAGCATCGAAGGCGGCGGCGTGAAGCCGGACCTCGAGGTGGCGCTGACCCGGGACGAACTCCTCGAGGTCGGCGACCCCGATCTCGCCACCGCGGTCGAGTGGATCCTCGACGCGGAGACGGCTCGCCCGTGAAGTCTCCGGGCTCGAATCCCCGGCCGAAACCCCACGCCTGATTCCAACGACGAGATTCCACCGAACGAATGAATGCGGAGCGTGCCGAGGACCGGCGCCTCCTCGAACCGATTGAAACAACGACACCTCCAGGAGCAGAACCAGATGCGTAGAACCGCAGCCATCACCGTCCTCACCGCGACCTTCACCTGCATCGTCGGCGGTCTCGCGTCCGCGACCGCCGCCGTCTCGATCCCGTTCCAGGACGAGGCGAAGACCGCTCCGCTGCCGACCGCCAAGGAGGTCGTCGCGATGATGATCGAGGCGCAGGGCGGCGAAGAGGCGCTCGCGAAGCACCCCACCGCGTCGATGAGCGGGAAGTTCTCGATGCCCGCGATGGGAATGGGCGGCCCGATGAGCATCCAGACCTCGAAGGGCAGCATGCGGATCGAGATCGACATCGCGGGCTTCGGCAAGTCCCTCCAGGGATACACCGACGGGGTGGCGTGGTCGATCGACCCGGCCTCCGGCGCGCAGCTCCTCGAGGGCTCGATGCTCGAATCGATGAAGCGCCAGGCGAACAGCCGCGGCGACCTCGACCTCTTCAAGATGTGGGATTCGGTCAAGGTGACGGGCCGCGAGAGATTCGCCGACACCGACTGCGTGCTGCTGGAACTCAAGAGCGGCAAGGACCGTGAGGTCCGACTGATCGACGAGAAGACGGGCCGCATGATCGCGAGCCGGACCGTCCAGTCCTCGCCGATGGGCGAGATCCCGATCGTCACGACCATCGAGGCCTGGAAGGACTTCGACGGGCTCAACATCCCGGTTCGCATGAGCATGGCGATGATGGGCCAGAAGCAGGTCATCGAAGTCGACAAGATGGACTTCGCCGAGATTCCGCCCGCGACGTTCGCCCTGCCCCCCGCCATCAAGGCGCTGGTCGCCGACAAGAAGGCCCGCGAAGCCGAGAAGAAGGCCGGAGGCGACGAGGACGGGACGCCCGCGAAGGACGACTCCGGCGACGGCGAATGAGTTCGAACTGCATCGATCTGTCGGGGGTCGCGAAGCGCTTCGGCCGCACCGAAGCGGTTCGCGGCCTCGATCTGCAGGTGCCTTCCGGCTCGCTGTGCGGGTTTCTGGGGCCCAACGGCGCCGGCAAGAGCACGACGATCCGGATGATCATGTCGATCATCCGGCCGGACGTCGGCTCGCTCCGGGTGCTCGACGGCGACGCCCTCGATCACAAGGACCGGATCGGCTACCTCCCCGAGGAGCGAGGCGTCTACCGCAAGATGAAGGTGGGCGACTACCTCCGGTACATCGGTCGGTTGAAGGGCGTCGAGTCCGCCCGCCTTCCCAAGATCATCGCGGACGCGCTGGAACGGATCGACCTGCCCGACGTCGCCCGCAAGCGATGCGAGGAACTCAGCAAGGGCATGCAGCAGAAGGTGCAGTTCCTCGCCGCGATCATCCACGAGCCGGAGCTCATCATCCTCGACGAACCGTTCTCGGGACTCGATCCCGTGAACGCCATGCTGCTGAACGACCTGATCCGTGAACTCCACGAACAGGGTCGAACGATCCTCTTCTCGACCCACGTCCTTCACCAGGCCGAACGCATGTGCGATCGGATCGTCATGATCGATCGGGGCCGGAAGGTCCTCGACGATCGACTCGATCGCATCCAGGAACGATTCGACCCCCGCACCATCGTCGTCGAGCCGCTCGGCGATCCCGCCACCGTCGAATCGGCGTTGCGGGCCGCACCGGAAGTGGAATCCGTCCGAATCGACGCCGAACACCGGGTCCACGCCCGGCTCCGGGACCTTTCCGACGCCGACCGGATCATGTCGCTCGCGGTTGGCCTCGGACCGCTCCGCAGCATCGGACGTGCGAAGACCACGCTCGACGAGGTCTTCATCGATCTCGTCGACCAGACCGAACACGTCGGCGGTGCCGGCGATGCGATGGAGCCGCTTCATGCCTGACGGCAATCTCGGAAAGATCGGCACCATCGCGTGGCGGGAATTCCGGCACACCGCGCTGACCAAGTCGTTCCTCTTCGGCGCCGTCATTCTTCCGGTCCTGATGGGCGGATGCCTCCTCCTGTTCCCGCTGCTCCTCGCCAGCCAGTCCGAGCCCCTCGAAGGCACGGTGGCGGTGGTCGATCCGACCGGGCGGTTCGCGGACGCCTTCGACGCGTTGGTGAGGGAACGGCAGGAACGCGACGGTTCCGCCGAGGTCGAGGACGTCATGCGGAAGCTCGGGATCGATGACAAGACCGGGATCCTCGGCCAGAGTCTCGCCAACACCGGGGACAACGACTACGGAGAAGTGACCGCGACCGGATTCCTCTCCGACGATCCCGACACCATCGAGGATCTGAAGGCGGAGGCGAGAAACGGCGACTGGCTCGCCGTCGCCGTCGTCCCCGCGCCCCAGATCGAATTCGAGGCCACCTTCGACGGCGACCCGCCCGAGATCGAGCTGTTCCTGCCGCGATCCACCTCGCCGGGACACACGAACCTGCTCGAGGATCTCGTCCGAACGGCCACCGTTCGGACCCGCTTCGTCGCCGCCGGCGAGGATTTCGAGCAGGTGCAGGCGATGCTCGACCGACCCTCGATCGACGTCCGGCGATTCGGGGAGGATGGCGCCGCCGACGCCGAGCAGTCCAAGCTCCGGATGATCGTCCCCTTCGGATTCATGATGCTCCTGTGGATCGCGACCTTCACGGCCGGGAACTTCCTGCTGACCTCCACGATCGAGGAGAAGTCGAACAAGGTGATCGAAGTGGTGCTCAGCGCGGTCGGTCCGCTCCAGCTCCTGTGGGGGAAGATCCTCGGACTGGCCCTGGTCTCGCTGGTGATCCTCGTGACCTACGGCGGCCTCGCGATCGCCTCCCTCACCGCGCTCGCGCTCACCGAACTCCTCTCGTGGACCACCCTCGCGTGGGCGATCGTCTTCTTCCTGATCGCCTACTTCACGATCGCCGCCCTGATGGCCGCGATCGGCAGCGCGGTGAACGAGCTCAGCGAGGCGCAGACCTTCATGGCCCCGGTGATGATCGTCATGATCCTGCCCATGCTCCTCTGGGCCCCGATCGCGGAGAACCCGGACGGCACGCTCGCGATCGCAAGCAGCATGCTGCCGCCGATCCTCCCCTTCGCGATGGTGATGCGGATCGGCGCCGCCACCGAAGCGATCCCGATCTGGCAGATGCTGCTCTCCACCGGGCTCGGCATCGCCTCGGTCGCCGTGCTGGTGTGGGCCGCGTCGCGCGTGTTCCGAGTGGGCATCCTGATGCAGGGCAAGCCCCCCTCGCCGCTGGAACTCATCCGCTGGATCCGGCAGACGTGACCGCCACGAGGACCACCGGATGAGCGGCTGGGCGCAGTGGGAGCCGTGGGCCGTCGGCGGGGTGATCGCGGTGCTGGTGGCCGGATTCATCGCCCGCGCCCTGTTCTCCGACCGCGCTCGAGGCCGTCCGAGATGCCATCGATGCGGCTACGACTTCGAGGGCGTCGAAGGCCTGACCTGCCCCGAATGCGGCTGGACCGCGCGGACGCCGGCCGATCTCCTGCGAACCCGCCGGCACTGGTTCAAGGCGATCGTGGGCGTGACCCTGCTGATCCTCGCCGCCGCGATGATCCGGCTCCAGGCCGCGGGTGGAAATCCACTGCTGATCGTGCCCGACCGGATCATGATCGCCCTGCTTCCGATCGATCCGACCGCGGGCGGCACGGAGATCGGACCGATCGCGGACGAACTTCGTCGACGTCTCGTCGCCGAGGAACTCGACGTCGCCGAGGTCGAGATGCTGTTCGCGCGGATCGCCACGGGTGATGACGGCGCCAGGCCGGGATCCGAACCGTGGCGGGCGCGGTACGGCGGACTGGTCGACGCGTGGCGGTCGAGGTTCGTGCGACCGGGCGATCCCGAGGCCGGGGTCCTCCTGTCGATCCCCCCGCGGATCGAGGTCGAGGTGCCCGCGAGCTGGCCGTCGACCCGCCCGATTCCGGCGGAACTCGATTTCGAGGACTGGTGGCCGATGGGAACCGAGGCGATGGTCGAGTTGCGATGGCGAGGAAACGAGTTCGATCCACCCCTGGTTCGCGTCGGATTCAGGAATCGCGCATCGGTCGGACGTCCCTACGGGTTCGAGCTTCCTCCCGCCGAGGACTGGCCGGATCCCGCGGTCCTCGAGGCCGTCGTCCGACCGCGCTTCGTCGACTCGGAGCGGCTCCGACTCGCGGAGGAGGGGATCGAACTCCCGGAAGACGAGGAACCGCCGGGGGATGCCGTCCCTCCACCGCCGTTCGAATCGCTGCCGGCCGTCGTCGCGTCCACCGAGATGGCCGGCCCCCTCGAGCTCGACCTGCCGTCGATCGACCCATGGGACGGTGATGCGGACGCCGACGACGCCGTGAGGCGGATCTTCGCACCCGGACTGCGACGCTGGGACGGGATCCGTCGTCCGTTCGCCATTCGATTCGACGTACAGCAGGCCGCGGAAAAGCCCTTCAAGGACGTGCTCTTCGGTCTCGTCGTCGAGATCATCGAGGTCGATCCCGACGGGACGGAAACGGTTCGTCGTCGCTCCCGGATCTGGCTCCCGGGGGGGCCCGGGCCCAACGGTTACTGGCGATCGCGCTGGGGGATCTCCGAAGAGGACGCCGAAGCCCTGCACCGCGCCTTCGATCCGACGCCGGGCTCCCGCTGGTTCATGCGAGTCCGCGGCGACGAGGAACTCGCCCGGCTCGCGGTCGCCTCCGTCGTGAACCAGGGTGGTGATCCCGCCGTGTTCACCCGGTGGTGGTCCGGCACGGTCGATCGCTCGCTTCGGACCACCGAGGAGACGAGGCGGCCGTTCATCCGGCGATGGTTCCATCCCGACGGCGTCCGACGGCCTGACGCCCCCTGATCGAGCCTGCCGCCGCGATATCCGCGACTCGATCCCGGTCCACTTCTCCAATGCGCGTGGCGACTCCCGCCGGGACGCCACATGGTCCTCCGCTGGCCATTGGTCCGGTCTCGGATGGACCGGCTCCGATGCCCGGACGCGGCGTCGCCGGGCGCAATTTTGCCATATTTCCATATCTATGATATGTTTTTCCATATCAGATGAAGACAACGCTGAACATCGATGACACGGTTTTCACCCGGCTCAAGACGGAGGCGGCGAGCTCTGGTCGGACCATGAGCGAGCTTGTCGAGTCGGCATTGCGTCTTCTCCTGACGAGGGGTGCCGGGGCGAAGGAATTGCCCTCCCTCCCCTCGTTCGACGGTGGTGGCACCACCGTCGACATCGCCGACCGCGAACATCTCTGGCGCGCCAAGGAAGGCCGCTAGAGATGTTCGTCGTCGACGCGAACGTGCTGGCGATCGCGGCCGATCGGACCGATCCCGGTCACGAAGCCTGTCGCCTCCAACTGGATGCATGGCGAACGCAGGCGGGGCCCTGGTACCTCACCTGGCCGATCGTCTTCGAATTCCTGACCCTGACGACCCATCCCTCGATCTACCGGCAGCCGTGGACCGTGGAGGCCGCGTGGAATTACGTCGAGGCGATTCTCGCCGCACCCTCCCTGTCGATGATCAGCGCGGGTGAACGGCATCAGGAGATCCTCGATCGACTGCTCGTCGATCTCCCCGATCTCCGCGGCAGCCAGATGCACGAAGCCCAGATCGCCGCCACGATGCTGGAGCACGGGATCCGGCGCATCGTGACCCGCGACACGGCCTTCCATCGATTCCCGATGCTCGACGTCGTCGATCCGCTGCGGGCCGCGTAGCGACCGCTCGCGATTCATGATCCGACGCCCGTGTGCATTGCCTGTCGGCTGGGCCCGCCCGGTCCGACGGCGTGGCACAACGACGACATGCTCGTCTACGCAGGCATCGACGAAGCCGGTTACGGCCCCATGCTGGGCCCGCTGTGCGTGGGATGCTCGGTGTTCGCGATCGAGGACGCGGACCCCGCCGACGGTCCGCCGAACCTCTGGGAACGCCTCGACGAGGTCCTGACCCGCGGCGCCCGCGACGCCCGACGTCGAATCGCGGTCGACGACAGCAAGAAGCTCAAGGGATCCAATCAGGCGAAGGCACACCCGCTGCGTCACCTCGAACGCGGCGTGCTGTCGTTCCTGTCCACCCGGGCCGATGCCGGACCGAGCGACCGAGGACATGCGCCGCCCGCGACCGACGACGCGCTCTTCGCCCGGACCGGAACGGACCTTCCCACGTCCGTCGCGACCCCCTGGTACCGGTCGAACACGTCGCTTCCGGTCGCCCACGACGCCGACACGCTCGCGATCGACGCCGCCCGGCTCGACCGCGGCATGTCCGCCGCCGGTGTCCGACTGCTCGACCTCCGGTGCGAGGCGATCGACGCCGGCGAGTTCAACCGAAGACTCTCCGCGGGATCGAACAAGGCGTCGATCAACCTGGATGCGGTCGCCCGCCACGTCGTCGCGGTCCGAAGGACGAGTCGGACCGCCGACGCGGAGGCCGTTCCACGGATCGTCTGCGATCGGCAGAGCGGTCGATCCCGCTACCGTGAATGGCTGCAGGACTGCTTCCCGCAGGCGTCGATCCGCATCCTCGGCGAGACCGACTCGGTCAGTCGCTACCGGCTGGACGATCCCGAAGGCGGTTTCGTGATCGGCTTCGAGACCGGATCCGAGGCGCGACACCTGCCGATCGCCCTCGCCTCGATGACCGCCAAGTACCTTCGCGAACTCGCGATGATCCGGATGAACCGGTTCTTCGCCTCGGAGGTTCCGGGCCTCCGACCGACCGCGGGATACGTGCAGGACGGCCGCCGCTTCGTCGGCGAGATCGCACCGGTGATCGAGACCGCGGGCATCGACCGGTCGGAGTTCATCCGGTCCTCCTGAGCGGACCGGACCTTCGATCCGGGGCCCGGCACCCTCCGTCGCTCGCGAACCCCGTCCCCGCCATCGCGAAACCGCAAAGGACGCCCCGGGGAAGGGGATCCCGGCCGGAACCCCGGCGAATCCGCCCGCGTATTCAACCCGGCGGGTTGATTCGACCGACCGTTTCCCTAGAATGACGGATTCTTCACTTCTCGACGTTCATCGCCCCGCGGGCGGTGGCGGACCCGGAGTGCCTCCGATGCCAGGTGATCCCGACAACGACGACGAAGGCGGCTGCTGACAAGCGACCTCCGATCCCCCGCTGGCAGCGGACTTGAAGTTGCACAATCCAACCCGGTCTTCCGGAACGTTTCCGGATTCCATTCGCCCCGATCGAGGCCTGCGATCGGACGTGATCCCCCCAATGAGCCCGATGGCTCGTCCAGGCCGAGCGACAGTTCCAGGAACCAACGATGTCCATCGACCTCTCACGCGTCCGCAACATCGGCATCTGCGCCCACATCGACGCAGGCAAGACCACCGTGACCGAACGAATCCTGTTCTACACGGGAATGAACTACAAGCTCGGCGAGGTGCATGAAGGCACCGCGACCATGGACTTCCTCGAAGAGGAGCAGGAACGCGGCATCACCATCCAGTCCGCGGCGACGACCTGCCCCTGGACCTTCCAGGACGAGGAGTACAAGATCAACCTGATCGACACTCCGGGCCACGTCGACTTCACGATCGAAGTCGAACGATCCCTCCGGGTGCTCGACGGCGCGGTCGCGGTGTTCGACGGCAAGGAGGGGGTCGAAGCCCAGTCCGAGACCGTCTGGCGACAGGCCGATCGCTACGAAGTCCCGCGAATGTGCTTCGTGAACAAGATGGACAAGCTCGGTGCGGACTTCGACTACAGCTTCAAGACCATCAAGGAGCGGCTGGGCGCGAACCCGATCGCCCTGCAGATCCCGATCGGCGCCGGTGACGACCTCGAGGGCATCATCGACCTCATCGAGATGCGGGCGTTCTACTTCGACGCCAACGAACTCGGCGCCAAGGTCGAGGAGCGCGACATCCCCGACGAACTCCGCGATGAAGCCGAGATGTGGCGCGGCGACATGGTCGAGAAGGCCGCGGAGCTCGACGACGTCCTGATGGAGGCCTACCTCGACGATCCCGACGCGGTCACCAACGAACAGATCCGGGCCGCGATCCGGAAGGGCACGATCGCCCTCGAGTGCAACCCGGTCCTCTGCGGCTCCGCCCTCAAGAACATCGGCGTGCAGCGACTCATCGACGCGGTCATCCAGTTCCTTCCGAACCCGACCGAGGTCCCGTCCATCACCGGCACCGATCCCCGCGATCCCGACGTCAAGCTGGAGCGCCCCTCCACCGAGGACGCGCCCTTCTCGGCCCTGGTCTTCAAGGTGGTGAACGACACCCACGGCGATCTCACCTACTGCCGCGTCTACTCCGGTTCGCTGCCCAAGGGCAGCCGGATCCTGAACCCGGGCAACAACAAGAAGGAGAACGTCTCGCGGATCTTCGAGATGCATGCGAAGGACCGGGACGCCCTCGACTCGGTCGGCGCCGGCCAGATCGTGGCGTTGATCGGCCTGAAGAACTCCTTCACCGGCGACACCATCTGCGATCCCGACAACCCGGTGATCCTCGAGCGGATGACCTTCCCCGAGCCGGTGATCTCGATGTCCATCGAGCCCAACACCGCCGACGACAAGAAGAAGCTGGGCGACGCCCTCGTGACCATCCGTCGCGAGGACCCCTCGTTCCGGTCGCAGTACAACGACGAGACCGGCGAGACGATCATCTCGGGCATGGGAGAACTCCACCTCGAGATCATCAAGAACAAGCTCGTTCGCGACATGAAGGTCGGCGTCACCGTCGGCAGGCCCCGCGTCTCCTACCGCGAGACGATCCAGAGCGCCGCGGAGGACGTCCGAGGCCTCTTCAAGAAGCAGACCGGTGGCCGCGGGCAGTTCGGCGATGCGGTCATCAACGTGCGGCCGATCACAGAGGCCGAGGCCGAGGAGCAGGAACTGAAGATGAAGGACGGCGTCGTCTTCGAGGACAAGATCAGCGGCGGCGTGATCCCCCGCGAGTACATCCCCTCGGTCGAGACCGGCGTCCGGGCCGCGGCCGGCAGCGGCGTCATCGGCGGATATCCGCTCATCAACGTCAAGGTCGAACTGATCTTCGGCTCCTACCACGACGTCGACTCCAGCCAGGTCGCCTTCGAGCAGGCCGGTTCGCTGGCGTTCCGGCAGGCCGTCACCAAGGCCGGCCCCGCGCTCCTCGAGCCGATCATGAAGCTCTCGGTGACCACCCCCGACGAGTACTTCGGCACGGTCAGCGGCGACATCGCGAGTCGACGAGGCCACATCGTGGACTCTGAGCTTCGTGGCGTGGTCCGGGTGATCACCGCCGAGGTCCCGCTTTCGGAGATGTTCGGCTACACCACGGTCCTCCGATCGATGACCCAGGGACGCGCCACCAGCTCGATGGAGCCGGCCGAATACCGGGTCATGCCCGACAGCCTGAAGGAAGCCGTCCTCGCCGACGTCTGATCCCCCTTCCCGGAAATCCAGGGCCGCTCGCGATCTCGATCGCGGGCGGCCCTTTTTTTCGCGGATCGGGGGCGTATACCCACCCCGCCTCGAGAACCGTCCGCCGACCGAAGCGGTATCTTCGTCGCGTCATGAACACCGTGCAGGCGATCGATCCCCAGGAGGAGTTCCGCGACGACTACGAGGTCGCGATGGAGTCGTGGCTCCGCCGGCGATTCACGTTCTTCTGCGTCTTCTTCTTCTCCCTCGAGAGCGTCGTGGCGATCCTCGGGATCGTCGCGAGCCTCATCGCCCCGGAGCGATTCACGACGTTCGGCTCCGGTCTCTCCTTCATCGCCCCGACGTTGTCCGCGATTCTCGTCGGTCTCATGCTCTGGAACGTCCGGCCGCGACTCGACCGACGTCGGGACCTGATCCTCGCGGCGAACTTCCTGATCCTCTTCCTCGGCGTGATCGACCTCGGCGTCCTCGGCCTGCTCGAGGGGGAGTCGCTCTCCACCGGAGTCTTCCTCGTCTGGGTGTTCGCGATGCACGTCGCCTCGACGGTCCTGCTTCCCTGGACGCCGCGCGAGTCGCTCTACGCCGTCGGGCCGCTCTATCTGGTCTGGGTCCTGATCGAGGCCATCATCGGGATTCCCGTGAACCCGCTCGGAACCACGGTCGCGCTCGGCCTCAGCCCGCTCGTCCTCCTGCCCGGCATGGCCATCGCCCACTTCCGCGTCCGAAGATGGAGTCGGCGGTTCCGATCGGAGGCGGTCACCCAGGGCTTCCTCAGCCTGCGGCGCGAGATGTCGCAGGCCCGGACGATCCACGAATCGCTCTTCCCTCGACCGGAACGCGACGATCTGCTCGACTTCGACTTCGAGTTCAAGCCGATGCGCGACCTCGGCGGCGACTTCATCCACTCGTCCCGGACGCCGGACGGACGACTCCGCGTGCTGCTGCTCGACGTGACCGGGCACGGCCTCGCCGCCGCGATGACGGTCACCCGCCTCTCCGGCGAGATCGAACGGATCGTCGCGGAGCAACCCGACATCGGTCCCGCCGCCCTCCTGCAGTGCCTCAATCACTACACCGAACTGCTGCTCAGCCAGCATTCGATCTTCGCCACCGCGGTGGTCGCCGAGGTCGACCCCGCGCACGGCGTGCTTCGATACGCGAACGCCGGACACCCGCCCGCGTTCCTGAAGCCCGCGAGACGGACCACCCGACTGCTGGAACCGACGGCGATGCTGCTCGGTGCGGTCCCACTCGACGAGTTCGAATGCGGCGAGACGCGGGAGACCTTCGAGCCCGGCGACCTCGTGGTGATGTACACCGACGGATGCACCGAGAGCCGGGACCGCCGCGGGAGGATGCTCGGCGTCGAGGGGCTCGAGCGGGCGATGGACGTTCCACAGCCGCCGAAGCGATGGACGACGCACCTCGTGCGGGTCTCCGAGAGCTATCAGACGGGTCGGAACGAGGACGACATACTCGTCGCCACCATCTCCCGTCTCGAAGGGATCGCCGGAACCGGACGAGGCTCCGGATCCGGCGAGACGGCCGCCTCGAGGAGCGTCCTCTCATGACTTCCGGAACGGGCGATCGCGATCGACTGATGCTCGAACGCGCCGCCCGCATCGCGCTCCGCGGACACGGCGAGGCGGAACCGAACCCGTCGGTCGGCTGCGTCATCGCCGATGCGGGCGGTCGCATCGTGGGCGAGGGCAGGACCAGCCGGCCAGGCGGACCGCACGGCGAGATCGTCGCCCTGCGGCGGGCGGGCGTCGCGGCACGGGGCGGCGAGGCCTGGGTGACCCTCGAACCCTGCAATCACCACGGCAGGACACCGCCTTGCGTCGACGCGCTGATCGAGGCCGGCATCGCCCGCCTCGTGGTCGGAAGCGTCGAGACCAACGCGATCGCGTCCGGCGGCATCGCACGACTCCGCGAGGCGGGCGTCGAGGTCGAGATCCTCGAGGGTCTCGACGCGGTCCGACGACTCCATGTCGGCTTTCATCGACGCGTCTCGACCGGCCGACCGTGGGTCGTCGCCAAATGGGCCGAGACCTTCGACGGAGCGCTGGCCACGCCTCCCGGCGATTCGCCCTGGATCTCCGGGCGACGCGCTCTCCGGATGGTGCACCGCGAACGCGGTCGCGTCGACGCGATCCTCACGGGGATCGGAACGGTGCTCGCCGACGATCCGCGACTCGATGCTCGCGACGTGCGACGGCGACGAACCGCCCGACGGGTGGTGGTGGATCCCGATCTCCAGATGCCGACCGACGCCGCCATGCTGGATGCGCCCGGTGGCGAGGTCCTCGTCGCCTGCCGCCCCGATGCGGTGACCTCGAAGCCCGAATCGGCGCGTGGGATCGAAGCGGCCGGGGCTCGGATCGTCGCGGTCGAGGGAATCGACGACGACGCCATGCGCGGTCGATTCGGGGGCGACCGCCTGGACGGACTGCTTCGACGCCTCGCGCGCGAGGAGGGCGTGACGACGATCCTCACGGAGTGCGGACCGGGCCTGCTCGAAGCCCTGTTCGGGGCGGATCTCGTCGATGCCGCACTCGTCTTCACCGCCCCCGGATCCGGGGCGATCGGACGACATCCGTCGCATCGTCCCCGCCCGCGGGATCTTCTCGCGAATGCGGACTTCGAGACGATCTGGACGGGACGCCGGGGATCGGATTCGGCGTGCTGGAGCCAGCGAACCGGGTGAATGCCGACGAGGACGGGCGAGACCCGTCCACGGATCCCGCGACCAACGCGCCCGGGATTCAGGGTTCGAGACGCGGCCAGGACGCGATCGACAGCGGAAGCTCGGCGCTCGCCGGGAGGATCCGCAGCACCCCGTCCCCGTTCTCGAACGCCCAGCGACCACCCGGACCCTCCCGGGCGATCCGGACCGCGTCGAGGGGTCGGCCGTCGAAGCCGTTGAAAACCACCGTCGCCACCGTCAGCGCCTGCGGGAACGACTGGATCGCGACCTCGGTGGCCCGGGTCTCCGCGAGCGTCGCCATCAGGGCGTCGACCAGCTCCGCCGAGGTCTCGCCGACGACGCGCTCGCCGTCCTCGACCACCTCGATCCTCCAGCGATCGAGATCCCGCTCGAGCCGGACGAACTCGTCCTCGGCGGTGATCTCGATGGACTTCACGTCGGCGGGACGGATTCCCGATCCGGTCGGTTCGATGAGCGTGGCCACCGACGGAAGAAGCCCCCGGAGCGTGGCTTCATCGAGCCGCACGACCATCGGCGTTCCGTCGACCATCGCGAATCGATCCCGACTCACGAGCCCCGCAGGACCACCGATCAGCAGACGCTCCCGCCGTCCATCGTCGCGAACCACCTCGATCACCGCGGCCGCCGGATCGAGACCGAACCTCGCCCGATCGAAGTCCCCGTCGCGGACGAACCCATCGTGCTCGACTCGGCCGAGGATTCCCACGAGACCGTCGATCGTGGTCGCGTCACCCCGCGAAGCGACCGGTTCGGTGAGCCGCCATCGACGACCGTTTCGTTGAAGTTCGATGACCGCCTCGCCGTTGCTGATCGAGATGGCGTCGATCTCCCGATCGCTCGAGAACAGGCGGCGGCTCCGCCAGTTCCTCGGGTCGTCGTCGAGCACCCGTTCGTGGAGATCGTCACCGACCACCAGCGCCTCGTCCTCCTCGCCGACCCGGATCCAGCTGCGACCGGCGACGGTGCGGGCACCGAGTTCGACCCGATGCTCCCCGTCGGGTCCGCGGAACCGGACCACCGCGACGGGCGGATCGAGGCCGACGCCCGCGAGGTCGGGTCCGTCCCGCCCGTCGAGCGCGGCCAGGGGCGTGCGTCGACTCGCGGAAAGATCCGCGGCGGCGACGAGGACCCTCCGAATCGGGAAGCCCTCCGCGACGATCTCGAAGGGCGAAGTCTGACGCCAGCCCTCGTCGCCGAGTTCGAACACCAGGCCCGACCCGCCCCCGGGTTCGGATCCGTCGTCCGCCATCGGTCGCTCGATGACGACGCGGTCGATCGCCTCGACGTCGAACCCCGCATCCAGCACCGCGGTCCGGAGCACGACGTCCTCCTCCGACTCGCCGTACTGCCAGGCCAGCGCCGCCAGGGCCGAGATCGCGACGGCGACGATCCAGGTCGTGATCGTTGCGCGAAGGCTCATGTTCCCGCCCTCCGGACCGACCAGACGATGGTGCCGAGCAGCAGCGGCCCGACCGAGAGACCCGCGAACAATGCGAGGCCCCATCCGGTGCGAACCGCGTTCGTGACGCCACCGAAGCGTGCGACCTCTCGTCCGCTCGATGCCGTCGCGACCAGCTCGTCGAGGCCGGCGAGCCACGCCACCCCGCTGATCGCGAGCTCGCGGTTCCCGGGATTGGCCAGCACCAGACGGTCCCCGCCGAGACTCCCCGCCTCGTTCACCAGTGCGGACAGGGCCCAGCCGCCGGCCCCGACCACCATCAACCTCTGCCGGCCTTCGACGCCGGGACGTTCCACGGCGACCGCCACCGGAACGGCTTCCTCGAAACGGCCGCCGCTCGGCAGCCGTTCGACGCGGACCCCGTCCCCTCGCCAGTCGTCCTCGATCCAACGCAGCGGATTCGGCCGGATCGCGGAGAGCACCACGGCCGCACCTTCCATCGATTCGTCGATGAGGATCGGGGTCGCGTGCGACACGAAGAGCCGCTTCCCGCGCAGCGATTCAAGGACCTCCCCGCCGGCGACGTCCATCCCCTCGGGATGCCGGTCGATCGCCTGCCAGGTCCGGACCGAACCTCCCTCGGCCGCATCCGGAACCCATTCGAAGACCACGCGACCGGTGTCGACCTCGACCCCGAGCGAGGCGGCCACGGCCGACCACGGATCGGGTTTGCCCACCAGCGGCAGCATGCTCCGTGCGACCGTGAGCAGGACGGGCTCCCCCTCCGCGATCAGCGCCCTGGTCGCATCGAGCAGGGCCTTCTCGTTCTCGCCGTACTCCAGCCCGCTTCGTTGCAGCGGAGGGCTGATGAACCAGACGGTGCGTCTCTTCGGGTCGACCGCGGGCCGGTCCGTGCGGCCGGGAATCCATTCGCTCACCTCGAAGCGCGCGGTGCGCAGGGCGTTGGCGACCCCGGCCACCTCGAGTCCGTCGTCGCGGTCCCGGAGCAGCGATCGATCCTCGGCGTGGACGAACACGACCTGCGGCATGTCACCGATCCGAAGCGCTCGAATCGCCGAGACCAGCGTCTCCTCGCCCTGGAAGCGGCGATCGAATCCGACCACCGTGCCCTCCCCTCCCTCGCGAACCGCGCTGGCCGGGAAGAGCTGCCAGCCGGGGATCACGGTGGTGCCTGCAGGACCATCGACGATCGCGACGTCTCCGGCGGCGATCGATTCGGCGACGATCGCCGCGTCGAGGGGATGGGTCGTCTCGAGGGTGGAAAGCGCATCGCTCGATGCACGCAGCTCGATGGCGATCGACTCGATGTCGGGAAGCACCGATGCGGCCCAGTCCCGCGCCGTCGGGGGAATCGAGGGCGTGATCTCCCACTGCCGAAGGACGTCGGCGAGCTTTTCGATCTCGGCGGCCTGCCGGGCGTTGTTGGCTTCGAGCGAGGCTCGGACCAGTCGCCAGTTGGGGAGCGGTTGCCGGGCCGTGCTTCGAAGCGATTCGCGGACGAAGTCCGTGAAGGCGTCCCCCTGGTCGGCGAGGGTCCCGAACACGAGCCCGGTCCGCTCGACCAGTCCGCGGACGGCGCTGGATTCGGGCAGCGACGCGACCAGCGCCATCGCATCCGGCGTGACCTTGCGACCGACCTCCTGCAGGCGCTGGAAGGACTCGATGGCGCGTTCGATGCCGGTCTCCCAGACCTCGATCGTCGCCGCATCGGATCGGAGCAGGGACTCCAGCACCGCCTCGTACCGACCGATGGACCTCGGGTCCACGGGATCGATCCGTTCCGCGAGCAGGTTCGGCGTGACCGCATCCATGCGGGCGACGACCTCGTCGACCTGTCGCATGGTCACCGGGTCCGCGTCGTCCTTCGCGACGAGAAGACGCACCGTCCATCCGGGTTCGAGGGACTCCAGCAGGTCCACGGTGGTGGGTTGCAGCGAATACGCGCGGGTCTTGGTGAGGTCCGCCTGGACCCGGAGCACGGGCGCCTCGAAGAGGACCGAGACCGCGGCCGCGCCGACCGCGACACCGAGGACGACCGCCAGCGTCCGGAGATGCGCCGCCTGTCTTCGAAGCGACGTCCCGGGCCGGACCCAGCGCGGGGACGCGAGCGAGATCGAGGCGACCACCAGGAAGAAACCGGTGGCGGCCAGGAACCAGGCCACGTTGGAGGAATCGAAGAGTCCGATCGCGAACTCGTCGAGTCGACGAAGCGGGTCGAGCCCCGCGGACCATTCGATCCAGGCGATCGTCGCCTCCGGACTCAGCAGGTCGGGCGGCAGCACGTCCACGATCGCGGGGACGCCCTTCGCGACGAGCACCACCGCGAAGAATCCGAAGAAGGTGAGGAGATAGGCGACGACCTGGCTGGAGGTCCGGGTCGAGACGAGCAGTCCCAGCGCGATCAGGGTCGATCCGGCCAGCAACAGACCGAGCAGGCCCGCGGCGAATTCACCGGGGTCCGGATCTCCGTAGATCTCGGCCACCAGGAAGAGCACGACCATCGGGATCGCGAGCGCCAGCAGCACGCCGACCGCGGCGAGGAACTTCCCCAGCACCAGTTCGAACGCGGAGAGCGGCGAGGTGAGCAGGATCTCGAGGGTGCCGAGACGGGCCTCCTCGGCGAAGCTTCGCATCGAGATCGCGGGACCCACCACCGCGATCGCCCAGCCCGCGATCGACACCACCGCCCGCAGGGTCGCGGGTTCCCCCTCCCGCAGCGTCGCGAACGCGAAGACCACGGCCGTGAGCGCGCCCCAGCCCGCGAGGATGATCCACCCCGTGGGAGCGAGGAAGGTGGATGCGAATTCGCGTCGGACGAGGGCGAGCACGCCGCTCATGACGGCCCCCCTTCCGTCGCGCCGCCTTCGCGATCGAGCAGTTCGAGGAAGCGTGATTCGAGCCCCGGTGACCGGTAGCCGAGCTCGATCGCGATGCCGCCGGCTTCGTGGATCGCTCGACCGCACTCGCGACCGAGGTCGGGACCCACGAACTCGAAGCGGAGTTCGTCCGCGGCCCCGTCGGCCAGGACGATCCCCGCGTCACCCGCGTTCGACGCGATGCCGCGAAGCGAGGTCTCGAGCGTGGACCGACGCGCTCCATCGATCGAGATCCGCCCGATGTTGCGACCCGGCGCCGCCCGGCGGAATTCGTCGATCGTTCCGTCCGCGAGCTTTCTTCCCCCGTGCATGATCACCACCCGGTCGGCGACCGCTTCGATCTCCTGCATGATGTGGCTGGAGAGGAGGATCGTGCGATCCTCGGCGAGTCGACGGACCAGCCGACGAAAGTCGCGGAGTTGTCGAGGGTCCAGTCCCACCGTGGGCTCGTCGAGCACGAGCAGCGCGGGATCGCCCAGCAGTGCGGCCGCGAGCCCGACGCGTTGACGGAAGCCCTTGCTCAGCTGGCCGACCAGCCGCCGGGCGACCCCGGTGAGGTCGCAGGCGTCGAGGGCCTCTTCCGCGGTTCGTCGGATCGTGCCACGATCGAGCCCGAGGAGCCGACCTCGGAATCGCAGGTATTCGCGGACCCGCATCTCCGGATAGGAAGGTGCGGACTCGGGGAGGTAGCCGAGTCGGGCGAGGGCCCGGCGCCGGCCCCCCGGCATCTCGTGACCGGCGACCCGCAACTCGCCGTCGTCGGGCGGAAGCATTCCCGTGACCATCCTGATCGTGGTGGTCTTCCCGGCGCCATTCGGCCCCAGCAGCCCGCAGACCACGCCGTCGGGGACCTCGAGATCGAGGTCTCGGACCGCGGTGAACCGCCCGTATCGCTTGGTGATGCCGGTCGCCTGGATCATCTGGAAGGTGCAACCACCCGGGGCCTCCATCCTGCGACGGTCCACGCCGGACCGTTCGAACGGATTCGAAACCGCATCCTACCTCCACCCGAATCACACTGGTGCGGCAGGAATCGCCGGTCGGGCTCCAGCCCCCGACGCCCAACTGCCGATGTCCCCTTGCGGACGGGTGTGCGTAACCCTTCCCGATCCGACCGCCCCGGAACCCTCGGCCGATGAACGACGCCGACGCCAGATCACGTGCCCGCCTGGTGCTCCCCCCGGGGATCGCCCCCGAGGTGTTCCTCGCGAGCATGCCCGACGTGGTCGCCGACTTCATCCGAACCGCCTGCGATCTCGTTCCGGAGGACCTCGAGGCCGGCGATCCCAGGATCACCGCCGCCCTCGAGGGCCTCGGCGAGGGTGTCGCGGTGGTGGTGGAACGGGGTGAGATCGTTTGGATGAACAACCAGCTCGCGGATCACTCCCCCGAGCTGCTTCGGCATTTCTCGGATGCCGCGGCCGAGGCGATCGCGGGCTTCATGGAGCACCCCGACGTCGTCGATGGCGAGAGCACCCGCCTCGACTTCGCCCACGGCGATCGGCACTACTCGGTCCTCTGCTCGCCGATGCCGGACGACCGGTCCCGGCGCACCGTCGCGGCCCTGATCAGCGACGTGACGGACCTGAAGCGGACCGAGCTGCTGGTCGAGGAGATCGACCATGCGGGTGGTGACCTGCTCGATCTCGATCCCGACACCATCAATCCCCTCGACGTCACCGCCCGACTCCGGCTGGTCGAGGACAAGGTGATCAGGACGATGCGGGGGTCCATCGGATTCGAGCACTTCGAGATCCGCCTCGTCGACCGGCGCAGCGGCCAGCTCGAACTGGTGATGGGCACCGGCATGGAGCCGCTCTCGATCGGGGAGCGCATCTTCGCGAAGAACACCGAGAACGGCATCTCCGGCATGGTGGCCGCGAGCGGCGAAGCCTATCTCTGCCGTGACGTTCGAGAGGACCCGCTCTACGTCACGGGCATTCCCGATGCAATGAGCAGCCTGACCGTCCCGCTCAAGCTTCGTGACCGCGTGGTCGGCGTGCTCAACGTCGAGAGCAATCGCGTCGACGCATTCGACGAACGCGACCAGATGATCGTCGAGCTCTACGGCCGGTACGTCGCGATGGCGATCAACATCCTCGACATGCTGGTGGTGGAACGCTACACGACGAATCACAACTTCTCGAGCACCGTGCTCGGGGAGATGAACCAACCCCTGGAGTCGATCACCCGGAACGCGGCCGAACTCCGGGCGGGATACGTCGGCGACGGACCGATGGGCGAGAAGCTCGACGCGATCATCGCCTCGGTGGAGTCGGTTCGATCCCGCGTGCTCGCCTGCACCTCCGGACCGCAGACCATCCTCGGGGCGGGCGATGATGCGGAGACCATCGACGACCCGATCCTGAAGGGCCGGAACGTCCTCGTGGCCGATGACGAAGCGACCATCCGGGAAGCCATCAAGCGGATCCTCGAACTTCGTGGCGCGACGGTCGAGGCCCACGAGGACGGATCCGGTGCGATCCAGTCGATGGAAGCGATGGAAGCCCGGTTCGACCTCGTGATCTCCGACGTCCGCATGCCCGATCGGAACGGGTACGAGGTCTTCCGTGCGGCGAAGCGGCTCGACCGACCGTTGCCCGTGATCCTCATGACCGGCTTCGGCTACGACCCCCACCACTCGATCGTCCGGTCGAGCCAGGAAGGTCTCGAGGCCTTCCTCTTCAAGCCGTTCCAGGTGACGCAGTTGATCGAGGAGATCCACAAGGCGTTCTCCTCGACCGCCGACGAGCGAGGCTGAGCGCCGGAAGCGGCACTGCTTTCACCCCCCCGGACATCCGGCGAACGATGGTTCAGGCATCCCCTCGGCGACCCGAGACCACGCGATCGAGGTCATCGCCGTCGCGATCGACCCGGATGTCGGTGAATCCGGCGGCTTCGAGGAGGGCGTGAACGGCCGCGGCCTGGTCGTACTGGATCTCGATGGCGAGGCCCCCTCCCGGCGCGAGCCAGTCGGGCGCCTCGACGACGATTCGACGAACGATTTCGAGGCCGTCACGCCCCCCCCGCAGGGCCGTTTCCGGCTCGTGATTCCTCACGTTCGGCGGACATTTCTCGAATTCGGCGTCACTCACGTAGGGGGGATTGGAGACGAGGAGGTCGAAGGTCCCCCGTTCCTCGGGCCGGAGCGGTTCAAAAAGCGAACCTCGCCGGACGTCGATCCGGTCCGCGTAGGCGTGCGTGGCGATGTTTCGATTCGCGAGTTCTACCGCCTCGGGAACCAGTTCGACGGCGACCACGACCGCGCCCGCCTCCAGCGCGCCGCGTTCGGCCGGGCCCGCCGCTTCGGATGACGGCGGGATCTCCGTCTCCGGTGTCGTTTCGTCGGGCATCCGTGAATCCGCCGCGGCATCCGCCGGTTCGCCATCCGACGGCATCCCGACCACCGCCTTGAGTCGCGCGAAATCCGCGCGAGCCGCGGCGTCCGCTTCCTCGAGTCGCGCGGCGGCTCGATGCGGCCGATCGATCGACGACAGGAGCGCGATCGGTATGCAGGCCGTTCCGGTACAGAGATCGAGGATTCTCGCGGCGGTGCCGGTCCTCCCGATGCGTTGCTGACCGACCTCCACGAGCGTTTCGGTCGCGGGTCTCGGAATCATGGTGCTCCCATCCACCTCGATCCGCAGCCCTCGGAACCAGCTCTCCCCGACGAGGTACTGGACCGGCTCGTGGAGAGACGCTCGCTTGACCCAGTCACGGAGCGTGCCTCGCTCCGCTTCGGTGGCCACCCGATCGGGTTCCATGTAGAGGCGCAATCGCTCGGAGCGGAGGGCGGAGGCCAGCAGGAGATCGGCGCAGACCGCCGGTGAATCGACCTCGCGTGCGGCGAGGTGATCCCTGATCCAGGTGCGGAGTCGGCGGGTGGTCCAGGCGTCCGTGTCGGTCACGCGGACATCCTACGACCGAAATCCACCACGGTGGCGGAACCGGCCGAAAGACAGGCCGCCGGTTATGATTCTCCGGCTTCATCGCCTTGACCGGGAAAGCGTGAACCCTCGGACCACGGCGACCCCAGACTCGGGATCCGACCGAACGTGACCACCGAACACCGCCTCGAGAACATCGTCAGTCGCCTTCGCGATTCGAAGGCGTTCGCCTCCGTCGAGATCGACGGGACCAGCATCCGTTGCCGGGCTCGTGACGTCGAAAGCGATGCGTACTACGTCCTGGCGCCGACCGGCGACGGACACGTCGTGCGTTTCGAGACCCCCGACCGATGGCTGAGCGAATCCGTGGAAGCGGACCTCTACCACTCGAGCGACTCGCTCGAGGAACTGCTCGAGGAGTCGCTCGACGAGCTCGAATGGCCGATCGATCGCGTTCCGGTGACGCCGTTCCGACATTTCCGCAGCGACGACTTCCTCTACACCTTCGAGAACGACATTCCCGCCGGGGAGGGCGATCCGGAGTCGACCGCGGGCACCTGGATGCTCGCCTACGAGGCGACGTTCCGCGAACTCGGCGACGTCGCCGGGGAGACCGAGGATGCGTGATTCGAGCGAGGTTGGAAGGGGCCGGGACATCGGATGAGCGGGACCCGCGTACTCATGCTCGGCTGGGAGTTCCCACCCTTCATCACCGGGGGGCTGGGCACCGCCTGTCACGGTCTCACCCGGGCGATGGACCGCGCCGGGATGCAGACGACGTTCGTCCTGCCGAAGAGCGTTCCTTCGGAGTCCGACGACTCCTCGCACCTCAGTCTCGTGAGTCCGTCGAGCGAGATGGGTGATCCGCTGCCCGCGTTCGAACGAGACCGACCCGCCCCCGCCCCCGCCCCGGTCGGCGATTCCAAAGCCGGCGATTCACCGGAGGCACGACTGGTCGAGATCGTTCGCGAGATCCGGCGACGGTTCCGCAACACCGCTTTCGTCGACCTGCCCCTCGAGGTGAAGTCCGTCTATCGCGAACAGGAGCGGACCTGGCGACGGATCCTCGAGGAACACGAGATCGACGACCGGAGGATCGAGACGATCATCCAGGCCGGTGGCCTCGGCGATCCCGAAGTGGTCACGGAGTCGATGGCGCTGCGGACCGCGATTCCCGATCGCGATCCGGAGGAGGCGGCCATGTCGGCGCGGCAGACCAACGCGGCCGACTACGGCGGCGATCTGATCGGCCAGGCGCACGCCTACGCACGATTCTGCCTCGAAGTCGCGAAGCGCACCGAATTCGACGTCATCCACGCACACGACTGGCTCACCTATCCCGCCGGACTCGCGGTCGCGCGGCTCACCGGAAAGCCGCTGGTCGTCCACGTCCACTCCACGGAATTCGACCGCTCCGGCGAACACGTGAACCAGTCGGTCTACAACATCGAACGACGCGGCATGCACGGGGCCATGCAGGTCGTCGCGGTGAGCCAGCTGACCAAGGACCTGTGCGTCGCCCGGTACGGGATACCGCCCGCGAAGGTCGACGTGGTCTACAACGGCGTGGAACTCGATCCGGTGGCGAAGGGCGTGAAGCCCATCACCTCCAAGGACAAGATCGTCCTGTTCTTCGGTCGCATCACGATGCAGAAGGGCCCCGAATACTTCGTGCAGGCCGCGAAGCGGGTGCTCGACGTGATGGAGGACGTGAAGTTCGTGGTCGCGGGGAGCGGCGATCTCGCCTCGATGATGATCGAGATGGCCGCGGACATGGGAATCGGCCACAAGGTCCTCTTCACCGGGTTCCTGCGGGGCGGGGACATCAAGCGGGTCTTCTCGCTCGCCGACCTCTACGTGATGCCCAGCGTCAGCGAACCGTTCGGAATCGCCCCGCTGGAAGCGATGAGTCACGACGTGCCCGCCCTGATCTCGAAGTCCAGCGGCGTGAGCGAGGTCCTCACCCACGCGCTCAAGGTCGACTTCTGGGACGTCGAGGAGATGGCCAACAAGATCGTGGCGGTCCTCCGCCACCCGCCCTTGAGAAAGGCCCTCAAGGACAACGGCCAGTTCGAGATCCGGGCCCTGACCTGGGACGGTGCGGCGATCCGGTGCGGGCAGGTCTACGACAAGGTCCTCCGACAGTTCGCCGCGACGAGCTGATCGCGGGCGGCCATCGTCCGAAGTTCCCCGCGAGCGCTACCCGGAGTCGGCCCTCCGCTACAATCGACGACCCTCGCGCCGCCGGGCGCGGACGGGATGGAGACGTCGTCGAATGGCCTTTTTCTCTCGAAGCAAGACTTCCGCCGCCCCCCCCAGGATCCGTCGCCCGCGGTCCCGGTCGAATCCCGTCCGCCCGAGGATGCCGGCCGCGAGATCGCCCCGCCGGATCCCGCGGTCGAGCGCCGCATCCTCGAGGTCGGCGCGGAGTATCTCGAACTCGCACGCGGCGGCAAGGCCGGCCTGCTGAACGCCGCGTTCTGGTCCGACAAGCTCATGGACTGGGCGATGCAGGACGAGGCCTTCAAGGTCCAGCTGTTCCGGTTCGTCGACGCCTTTCCGATGCTCCGGACCCCCGAACAGATCCACGATCACCTGGTCGACTATCTCTCCCAGCCGGGCGTGACCCCCCCGCCCGGCATGGACCTGGCGGTCAAGGCCGGCGGCGTCGCGAAGACCATGTTCGCGAAGACGATGGCGAAGCAGATCACCGGCATGGCGGAGAAGTTCATCGCCGGCACCGACGCCGCGGACGCGCTCCCGATGCTGCGAAAGCTCTGGAAGCGGGGCCTCGCGTTCAGCGTCGACCTCCTCGGCGAGGCCTGCGTCTCCGACAAGGAGGCCGAGGCGTACCGTGCCAAGTACATGGACCTCATCGAGAACCTGCCGGACGCGGTGGACGCCTGGCCGGCGAACGAACGGCTGGAACGCGATCACCTCGGCGTGGTCCCTCGCACCAACGTCTCGATCAAGATCAGCTCCCTCTACGCCAAGACGGATCCCATCGACACCGAAGGCTCGATCGACGGACTCGTCGAGGCCCTGCGCCCCCTGCTGCTGAAGGCGAAGGAGAAGGGCGTCCTCGTCAACTTCGACATGGAGCAGTTCGCCCTCAAGGACCTGACCCTCGAACTCTTCATGCGATGCTGCGAGGAGATCGACTTCACCGCGGGCCTGGCGATGCAGGCCTACCTGCGATCCGGCGACGAGGACGCCGCCCGGATCATCGAGTGGTCGAGGCGTACGGGGCGCCAGGTCACGGTCCGACTGGTCAAGGGCGCGTACTGGGACTACGAGACCATCCACGCCGAGGAGATGGGATGGCCCGTCCCGGTTTGGAGCCGGAAGTGCGACTCCGACGCCTGCTTCGAGCGGATGACCCGCGCGTTCATCAACGCCACGCCTCGCACCGCCGAGGAGGGCGGCGTGAAACTCGCGCTCGGGAGTCACAACGCCCGTTCCATCGCGGCCGCGATCGCAGAGCTCGAGAAGGCGGACCTTCCGAAATCGGCCCTCGAGCTGCAGATGCTCTACGGCATGGCCCCCGAACTGAAGCAGGCCGCGAGCGAGATGGGATTCCGGGTCCGGGAGTACGTCCCGGTCGGCGAGATGATCCCCGGCATGGCGTATCTCGTCCGGCGCCTGCTCGAGAACACGTCGAACGAGTCCTGGCTTCGTGCGGGATTCATGGACAACGCCGACGCCTCCACGCTCCTGGCCTCGCCGCACCTCGACTTCGCCACCGATCCGGGCTTGAGACGGATCGAAGGCGCCCCCGAACGTCACGCCCTGTCCGATCACGATCCGGACGTCGGTGACGGACGACCCTTCTTCACCGAACCGATGCGGGACTTCGCATCCCGGGACCAGCGCGAGACCTTCGCCCGCGCCATCGGCGACGCCGTGGTCCCGGAGGTCCCGAACGACGGCACCGAAGCCGACGCCACCCGGGCGATCGACCGGGCCCACGCCGCCTTCCCCGCCTGGCGCGATGCGCCCGTCCGCGAACGGGCGGCGGTGCTGGTCAGAGCCGCGGGCATCATGCGACGACGCCGCGACGAACTGAGCGGCGTGATCATCCGGGAGAGCGGCAAGCCCTGGAGCGAGGCGGACGCCGACGTCTGCGAGGCCATCGATTTCTGCGAGTTCTATGCGCGTCAGGCGATCGGACTCTTCGATCCTCGTCGGCTGGGTCGGTTCATCGGCGAGATCGACGAGATCGTGCACCAGCCCCGCGGCGTGGCGGTGGTGATCAGTCCCTGGAACTTCCCGCTCGCGATCTGCGCCGGCATGACCGCCGCCGCACTGGTCTGCGGAAACACCTGCGTCATCAAGCCGGCGGAGCAGACCCCGGGCATCGCGAAGCTCCTGCACGGGATCCTGCTCGAGGCCGGCTGTCCCGCCGAGGCCTGCGTGTTCCTCCCCGGTCCCGGGGAAACGGTCGGGGCGGCGCTGGTCCGGGACGTGCGGACCGCGATCATCGCGTTCACGGGCTCGATGGCGGTGGGTCTCGACATCCTGCAGGCCGCGGGCGTCACCGCCGACGATCAGGCCCACGTCAAGAAGGTGGTCTGCGAGATGGGCGGGAAGAACGCCACCATCATCGATGCGAGCGCGGATCTCGACGAAGCGGTCCTCGGCGTCCGGCATTCCGCATTCGGATTCAGCGGCCAGAAGTGTTCGGCCTGCAGCCGGGCGATCGTCGTGGAGACGGCCTACGACACCTTCCTCGAACGCCTCGTCGAGTCGACGAGGACCCTGGTGGTCGGAAATCCGCTCCTGCCCGGTACCGACGTCGGCCCGGTGATCGACCTCGATGCGAAACGAAAGGTCGAGCGGTACATCGCGATCGGCGCCGAGGAAGGGCGGCTCGAGATCTCGCTTCCGATTCCATCGGGACTCGAGGAGCAGGTCGGCCTCCCCTACGCGAGCCCCACCGTGATCAGCGGAATCGAGCCGCATCATCGCCTCGCCAACGAGGAGGTCTTCGGACCGGTCCTCGCGGTCATGAAGGTCAGGGACTACGACGCCGCCCTCGAACTCGCGAATTCCACCCGCTACAAGCTCACCGGTGGCGTCTTCAGCCGCAAACCGAGCCACCTCGAGCAAGCCCGCCGCGACTATCGCGTCGGGAACCTGTACCTCAATCGCGGCATCACCGGCGCCCTCGTCGGCCGCCAGCCCTTCGGCGGATTCGGCATGTCGGGCGTGGGCACCAAGGCCGGCGGACGTGACTACCTGATGCACTTCGTCGAACCCCGGTGCATCACCGAGAACGCGATGCGGCGCGGCTTCGCCCCGGGACTGGTCGACTGACCGGGGCCCCGCGCCCCCTCGTCCCTTCGCTCAGTGCTCCTGGAGAATCGGTCGGCGATCGAACTCCCGGGGGTCGAAGGCACCCGTGAACGCCGGGCCGGGAAGAAGCAGGTGGAGTCCGGCGCCCGTGAGGAACGTCATCTCGCCGGCGTGGATGCGTCCGTGGCTCACGAGGAAGTCCACCCGGACCGCCGGGAGCCCGCGTCCGAGCACGGCCGCGAGTTCGAGGCATTCGTCGAAGCATTCCGGTGGATCAGGATTCACCCGACCCTCACGCCGGGGCAGGACCACGGCACCCTCGGTGTCGTAGCCGGTGAAGAACGCGGGCTCGTCCGCGGTGTGGACGATCCCACCGAGCGGCTTCCCTCGATCGACGAAGATCTTGACGTCCTCGACGCCGCCGCCGGGGCCGCCCAGCCAGGGCTCGATGATCAGGCGTCCCTCGAGCCCACGGTAGAGGGACTCGCCCCAGATTCGTGAATAGTCCTTTCGCCGCCACGACTCCATGCGACGACCGATCGCCTTCCAGTCCGCGGCGTCTCGGTCCGGGACGCGTTCGTTCCAACGGCAACCGTGCGTGCACTTGATCACGAAGGACTTCGGAAGCGACGAGCGATCGATGTCCGCGAACCGTCGGTGGATCCCCAGCAACGGCACGAGATACGATTCGCCGATGCGTGGTCGGATGAAGTCCCGGACCTCGTACTTGTCCGCGAGATGGCGGATCGACGAGAGATCCGCCCGCAGGACGAGCCAGGCCATCTTGTCGCATCCCTCGACGGGATCATCGAGGTCCGGTGGCCGACCGTGAATCCGCCGAAACGCCCGGATGTAGTTTCTTCGCGGCCCGCGAATCCGGCGGCCGATGCGTCGTGGGATGTCGAGAATGCCGTCCATCGCCCGCCCTTCCGGATGCATCCTAGAAAACCAGCGGACGCGGTGGGAATGAAATCCGCCCGGTCGCCTTCGGAAGCATCTTCCATCGGTCGGAAACCCGCGGATCGCAAAGCCCGAGGGACGTCCCGGTCGATACCGACGGAAAGGGTATTCACCACATGCTTCGATCCCGATTCCTGTGCCTGACCAGTTCGGCGACGGTGCTCATCCTGCTGGTCGTGGCGTGCGGCCTGGCACCGGACGAACGCCTGCCGTGGCTCGCCGCCGATGCCGTCACGACGAACCCGCCCCCCGTCGCGGACGAGGCCGCCTCCGTGGTCGGACCCGATCGATTCCTGCTTCGCAGCCTCGGCTTCCTCGCCGGCGGACTCGCGGTCGGACTGCTGATCGGTGCGGGCAACCGCCGAGCTCGAGGCTTCGCGATCATCACGAGCATGCTGGTGATGCTGGCCTTCACCGGCGGCGCCGTCACCACCTGGGTCCAGGACGGCTGGCCCGGTTGGGCACTCGTCGGGCTGACCGCCGTCACGGGACTGATCGGCCTCTGGTCCGTCTGGCTCTTCGTCCTCGGTGATGGTTCGAGAGTCGCCGAGGAGGAGGAGGAGGAGGACGAGGAAGTAGAGGAAGAGGAAGAGGAAGAGGAAGAGGAAGA
>NYWD01000112.1 GCA_002684855.1 Planctomycetaceae bacterium
GTCAAGTTTGAGGAGAAAAAGAAAGACAAGAGCTCCTTATTCATAATGATCATCGAAGAGATCTGGGAGATTGATGATGGTGAGTACACTTGCCAGGCCTTCAACTCAATGGGATACACTAGCACAAGCTGCAGAGTCAAGGTTGGTGCTCCTCCAAGGATTGAGTACATTCCCAGTGAACTCCATCTTCCTGAGGGCGACAATACCAAGATCAAGGTCAAGTGGTCAGGAGACATGCCCTTCACTGTCAACATCTACAAGAACGGTACTGAGGTCACTGAGAACGCCAGGTTCAAGATGACCTTGTTTGATGAGTTCCTGATCCTCTTCATGCGTGATATCTGCGCTGATGATGCTGGCAAGTACACTGTCAAGGTCAGCAACCCAAGTGGATCAACAGAAGAGTCATTCATGATTTACATCTCTGGACTGCCTGGTCCACCCATTGGACCTCTTGAGGTGTCTGAGATCACCAGCCACACATGTAAGCTCGCCTGGAGTCCTCCGGAGTTTGATGGTGGATCCAAAATTACTCACTATGTTGTGGAAAGAAGAGACATCAGACACAATGAATGGATTGTCATTGCCAGCTTCTGCAAGAGCACCAACTTTGCTGTACAAGGTCTCACTGAGGGTCAGGAGTATCTCTTCAGGATCCTGGCTGCAAATGTCAATGGCACTGGTCCTCCACTTGATGGTGTCAATCCTATCAGGGCCAAGCCTCCTCATGATCCTCCAAGTGCTCCTGGCAAACCTTCCATCACTGCCATTGGTGGAGACTTTGTCAACCTGTCCTGGGATAGACCTGAGAATGATGGAGGATCAAGAATCAAGGGCTACTGGATTGAAAAGAGAGAGCTTGGTCTGGAGATCTGGCAGAGAGCCAATCAGTACTTGCATTCTGCCACCCAGTTCAACATCACCAACCTTATTGAGGGCAGATCCTATGAGTTCAGAATCTTTGCTGAGAATGACATTGGTGTGAGTCAGCCATCCACCAACTCTCAGCAGGTGGTTGCCAAGGATCCCAATGAGCCTCAGCCCCCAGAGATTGTTTCTCCACTCAAGAACATTGCTGCTATTGAGGAAAAGGATGGCAAATTTGAATGCCAGATTGTGGGAACTCCCAAGCCAAGTGTCACCTGGTACAAGGGAGCTAGAGAATTGTTTAACAGTGGCAAGCATGAGATCACTCAGATCGGCACAAGCTACTTCCTGACAGTCAAGAGCGTGTTTGGTGAGGATGAGGATTCCTACACTTGCAGAGCCAGCAACAACGGAGGCACCAAGTCTACTAAGGCTGAGCTGAAGATCAAGCAGCCTCCTAGACTTAATATTCCTCCAAGGTTCAGAGACTCTGCCTTCTTTGACAAGGGTGAGAATGCCTGCATGAAGATTCCATTCACTGGCAACCCCAAGCCCAATATTGTCTGGAAGAAGGATGGCGAGACTGTTGAGAGTGGAGCCAGGTTCCAGGTGAAGACTGAGGAGAGGCACTCCCTCCTGTCCATCACTGACTGCTGCAAGGACGACAGCGGCCCCTACTCCATCACCGCGACCAATGAGCTTGGCACTGACTATGCCCTGATCAATGTCCAGGTGTCTGATTGCCCCGACCCGCCCAGGTGGCCCCAGGCCTCACAGATCGGCACCGACAGTCTCGTGTTGGAGTGGCAGGTGCCCGCCTGGGACGGCGGCTCCTCCATCACCAACTATGTGGTGGAGAAGCAGGAGCTGCCCATGACCAGCTGGTGCAGGGTGGGCCACACCAGGTTCACTCTCATCCCTGTCACCGGCCTCATCCCCGGCAATGAGTACAGGTTCAGAGTGTTCGCTGAGAATGTGTACGGCAGGTCTGTCGCCTCTGATGAGAGCTCCCTGATCACCACCAAGGGGGTGCTCAAGAAGAAGACGGCCAGGACCCAGTACAAGATTGACCCGGAGACAGGCAAGAAGATTAGAGGCCAGAAGTGTGAAGTGAGGGACTATGACCAGTTCGTATTTGACATCTACGCCAAGTACATCCCTCAGCCTGTGGAGATCAAGACCCAGGACAGCGTGTATGATCACTACGAAATCCTGGAGGAGATTGGCACTGGAGCATTCGGTGTTGTCCACAGATGCCGTGAGCTTAAGACACAGCACGTGTTTGCCGCCAAGTTCATCCCCATCGGCCATGCCATGGAGAAGGCCTTGATCAGGAAGGAGATTGACATTATGAATCATCTGCATCACTGCAAGCTGATCAATCTCCATGACGCATTCGAGGATGAAGATGAGATGGTCCTCATCTTTGAATTCCTGTCTGGCGGGGAGCTGTTCGAGAGGATCACCGCTGAGGGCTACACCATGAGCGAGGCCGAGGTAATCAACTACATGAGGCAGATTTGCGAGGGGGTCAAGCACATGCACGAGAGAAACATCATTCATCTGGATATTAAGCCAGAGAACGTCATGTGCACCACCAGCAAGAGCACCCAGGTCAAGATCATCGACTTCGGGCTCGCCACCAAGCTCGACCCCAATGAGTTGGTGAAGATCTCCACCGGAACCGCCGAGTTCGCCGCCCCCGAGATTGTCGAGAGAGAGGCTGTGGGCTTCTTCACCGACATGTGGGCCATCGGTGTGCTGGCCTACGTCCTGCTCTCAGGATTGTCTCCCTTCGCGGGCAACTCTGACATTGACACCCTCAAGAATGTCAAGAGCTGCGACTGGTCATTTGACGAGGAGGCATTCAAGAATGTGAGCGAGGAGGGTAAGGACTTCATCCGCAAGCTTCTCGTCAAGAAGAAGGAGGCGAGAATGACCGCCCACGAGTGTCTGCTCCACTCCTGGCTGACTGGGGATCACTCACACAAGACTCTGGAGATCGCCAGGAACCGGTTCTTTGCTATCCGCGAGAAGATCCGCCAGAAGTACGCCAACTGGAACGACTATGTGCTGCCGATGGGCCGCATGTCAGAGTTCAGCTCCCTCAGGAAGCTCCAGATGGAGAAGTACAGGATGCAGGAGGTCCTCATTGACAGGAAGTGCGCTGCGCCAAGGTTTGTCATCAAGCCCCAGTCCACCTTCACGCTGGAGGGACAGAGTGCGCGGTTCACCTGCAGGATCATCTCCCTGACCAACTGCAGCGTCACCTGGTATCACAACAATGTCGAGCTCAGGCAGAGTGTCAAATACATGAAGAGGTACATCGGTGACGACTACACCTTCATCATCAATAGATGCAAGGTCGACGACCGTGGAGAGTTCATCATCCACGCCGAGAACCATTACGGCGTGACTGAGGAGCCAGTCTTCCTCAACGTGCAGCCCGTGCCCAAGGATCTGCCCCGCTACGAGCCCGAGCCTCTGCCGGTGAGGAAGCGCGAGATCAACACCTACAAGCTTTACAAGGAGGAGAAGGAGGCCGCGCCCATGTTCACCTTCCACCTGAGACCCAGGGTGATGCAGGAGGGATCCACCTGCAAACTGCTCGCCTGTCTGACGGGTAACCCCCACCCCGCCATCCAATGGACTAAGTCCGGCAAGCCGCTTGACTCGTCTGTGTACCCGATCACCCACACTGACGGCGTCATCACCATCGAGATCATCAACTGCCAGCCCAGCGACAGCGGCAAGTACAAGTGCGTGGCTACCAACAGGCTGGGCTCAGACAGCACCGACTGCGTCGTCATTGTCGAGGGGAACCACATGAGCGATGAGCAGAAGGCAATGTCTGACTCAATTCTCTACTCAGATTCCCGATACCTCAGAAAAACGGAATCATCAACCAAACTATGAGATGAAAATTAAACCCAACCTTTCTCTATCTCCCCCCTTCCTCTTAAAACTTTACACCATTCCTAATTTCCGAAAAAAATACTCTATACCCGGGAAGCTCACAAGATTTTTTCTTATTTACGAACCGTCGGTTCACTGACACGGGAACCAACCGAGTGGTGAATGCTCCCTCCGTCAGGATTCAGGAACCCGCCAAGACAAACGGCGTCAACGCAGCCGAGGTGTCAGAGGCCCTTACAAACGGCAAAAGCAAGAAAAAAGCTTACAGAAGATCTGACTCGACCAATTCTGTGGGCGGTGCGAGATCCCGAGGCCACACCAAGGAGCTGGCCTTGCTGCCTGATGACTCCCTGATGTGTCCTCCATCATTCCTGACTGGACTCAAGCCGGACCTCTCCATCAAGGACGGGTCGAGACTCGAGCTCAAGGTCCAGGTCAAGGGGGACCCTGATCCCCAGGTCTCCTGGATGAAGGATGGTAAGCCCATCACCTCCAACGAGATCATGGAGGTCAAGTACAAAAACGGGACCGCCTCCGTGATCATCAACGAGGTGTTCCCTGAGGATGGCGGCAAGTACACCTGTAAGGCCACCAACACCAAGGGCAGCGTGGAGACCTCGTCCAAGGTGACCATCCTGCCTATGGACAAGAAGGGCGTCAATGGCACTAACGGCACCGCCGGACCCAGTCCTCCCAAGGTCATCAAACACATCCAGTCCGCCACAGTCAAGGACGGAGACCCCGTCACTCTGAGCTGCACCATCGGCGGGGCCGAGAGGTTCGACGTGGTCTGGCTCCACAACGAGAAGGAGATCAAGCCTAGCAAGGACTTTGAGTACAAGACCGTGGGCAACGTGTACAGCCTCAATATTGCCGAGATCTTCCCCGAGGACGGCGGCACTTTCACCTGCGAGGCCTTCAACGACCTCGGCGAGTGCTTCTCCACGGCCAGCCTGGTGGTGGAGGTGCCCGGAGAGCAGAGGCTCGCCCCCGAGTTTGTCAAGTTCCCCGCCTCGCTCACCGTGGAGCGGGGAGCCGCCGCCAGTTTCGAGGCCAGCCTGAGCGCCGCCCCCGGCTCCGTGAGCTGGATGAAGGACGGCCGCGAGGTCAAGGAGCAGCCCATGAAGTTCCGCGTGACGCAGAGCGGCAACAAGGTCGGGCTGGACATCCTCGAGGCCAGCGCCGCGGACGCCGGCCAGTATGCCCTGATAGTCGCTAACAAGAAGGGCGACTCCAAGGCTGCGTTTAGTTTAAATGTTTAAAATGTAATCCTATTTGTTAAACAAACATTATTGTTAAACTTTTCTGTAACTTTGACGGTTCAAGCATTCTATCTCTATTTTATCTATTTATTTAACCCCACGCCCTTTACACTATGAACCTTTGTTGTAGATTACTTTAAAATTTCTTACACAAATTTTATCTTTTTCTTTTCTGCTCTTAAAAGTGAGCTTCCCGATTTTAGGTTTAATGAAATTATACACGAACTCAGCGCTGCTAATGTTAAATCTACATTTCCAGAGCTGTGAAAAGGAACTTGATGTTGCATAACGGAAAAACTTTACAAAAACTTATTACCTACTGCCTACATCCCAAGGTTGGAAAGAATTACTCTTGGAAAGAGTAACAAACATGGCATGGGCTTTGCTTTAAAATGATGGCTTTCTCTCTCTCAATTCGAAACGATTCCTAATTTTCTGGTAATAACTCTCCTCCATTTCAAACCTCCTCCACTGCAATATGAGCATAAATAATATTGAGGCATCTGGATTTCTCACCCAACGCTGTGACACTTGAAATATTTTATTTTTGTAAAAAAGATTTCTTTATATCTCTACAGTAACAGAATATGCGCCAATGTCTGGTCATGAAAGGTCTTTATGCACCCCACAACTGTGGAAGGGTTTTTTGTCACTAGACATTTCAATCTCGAGCAATCAAATGTGTAAAATGTAATCTATTTTTGTTTTGTAATTATTTTATTTTTGGGAAAAAGATTTTTGGTTCCCAGAATAGTTTTGTTCACTAAATGAAGTTATTCTGCGAGATTACAACTTAAAGCAAATCTCCTAGAACAAAGATCATTTTGAGGGCAACTTTTCACTGGAAAACGAATTTTATTTAAATATATTGGAACTGTGAAAGGAGTATGTATGATTTGTATAAAGTTGTATGAATGTGTATGAATTGAAATAAAGATTTATGTTTCTATCTAAAAAAAA
>NYWD01000113.1 GCA_002684855.1 Planctomycetaceae bacterium
CGGGGCGGGCTTTCATTCGACGATCACCGAATCGACCACACCCCGAGTCGGACGCGTCGGCTTCCAACGCGCGACAGACGCCACGCTCACGACGCCTTCCTGATGCCGGGATGCGGATTTCGGCTGAATCTCGGCGACTCGAGCCCCTTCACCCGCTTTCATCCTGGCGACGACCAGGCGACCGCCCTCGGCTCGAAGCCGAGGGCGGTTCCACATCGAGGCGGGTTGGTCACGTCGTGATCAGGTGCGGGGTGCCGGGGAGCGTACGTCGCGTCACGAGGCGTTCGATCGCAAACGTCGCACCAGAACACCGAACCAAGAAGAAGCCCGGATGCGATGCACGGAGATTTCGAGTGCGCGTCGGCCGGCGGTACGAAATCGGGGATCCGACGCAGGCGTGATCGAGGTGACCTCCGACACCGGCCATTGAAGAACCTGACTGATCCGCGATGCCGCCTTCGCCACCTGCAGTGCCGACATCGGCATCCCCGGCCTCGGCCCGGCAACGCTTGATCACCACCGATCAGGTCACTACCGTCGGGGGCCGATATGGATCCGATCAGTCAAGGCGTCGTGGGCGCAGCCTTCGCCCAGACCGCAGCCCGTCGCACGCAGCTGGCAACCGTGGCGTGGTACGGCACGCTCGGGGGGCTGGCCCCCGACCTCGATGTCCTCTTCCAATCACCCACCGACCCCCTGGTATTCCTCGAATACCACCGGCAGTTCACCCATTCGCTGGTGTTCATTCCCGCGGGTGCCTTCCTGGTGTTCCTTGCGGTCCGCGTCATTGCCAGCCGCCTCGAACCGCTCCAGGGGCTGACGGCGTTGCAAGGCTATCTGGCCTGCCTCATGGGCTATGCCACGCACGGGCTGCTCGACGCCTGCACCTCCTACGGCACCCAGCTCTTCTGGCCCTTTTCCGATGCGCGAATCGCCTGGGACAGCATGCCCATCGTGGATCCCCTCTTCACCGTGCCGGTACTGGTGCTCGTGATCGCCGCCGGCCGTTGCAAACGCAAGTGGCTCAACTGGTGTGCCTGCGCCTGGATGCTGTGTTTCCTCATGGCCGGTTGGTGGCAGCACCATCGGGCCATGGACGCTGCGGAACAGCTCGCCAGGAACCGGGGGCACGAACCAACGCGTCTGACGGCCAAACCGTCCATCGGCAACCTGATGTTGTGGAAGGCGATCTACGAACACGACGGGCACTATTACGTCGATGCGGTCCGGGTTGGCACCCAGCGACTCTGGTATCCCGGTGCACGAGTCGCCAAGCTTGATCTGGCAAGGGACTTTCCGGGGTTGCAGCCGCAGTCGGTTCAAGCCGGGGACGTCGAACGGTTTCGCTGGTTTTCCAACGGGTACCTGACGGCCGAGGAACACGCGCCGCGGATCGGCGACCTGCGGTACAGCTTCCTGCCGAACGAAGTGGATCCCATGTGGGGCATCGAGCTGAGCTTGGACGACCAGGACGAGCATGTGGCCTGGTGGGCCAGTCGACGAACGGACGGGAGGATCCGGCGACAATTCGCGAGGATGGTCCTGGGCCTTGACGGCGTCTCCCTGGATGACGACCCGGTCACCCCGCCATGACGAAAACGCCGACTGGAGCGGATCACGCACCGCGGAACCCGATGCCGCCGAGCGACTGCCCGCTGGGACTGATTCCGTAAAGCGTTCGTTCACGGCGAGTTGCGAACCAGGTCGTCGCCGTTGGAACAGGTTCCGGAACCGGCATCGCGACCGGCGGATCGGAACTCGCAGAGGATACGCTCTCTGAAAGCGCCACTTCGATGACTTCGCCCGGTACCCTTCAATTCGCGGACCTCCTCGACAACCAGAACAAGAGAAGAAAGATTGAACCAATGACTGATTCACGCCTCAAGAACTACGCGATCACCACAGGCGGAACCGCCGCGTTGGCCGCGGCGGGTGCGGCCGGCGCCGGCATCGTCTCCAGCAGCGGTGCACCGGTTTCGATCGCGACCAACGCGTCACCGACCACCCTGTTCACATTGGGCGGAAACACGGTCAGCGCAAAAAACAGGATGAGCGGATCGTGGTCCGGCACCACCTACGGCAGCGCCTCTGCAAGGATCGACGTCGGAGGGTTCCGTGTGACGTCGGTTTCCGCCGGAGCCACCATCGACTCCGGGTTCGCCGCTGTTTCTGGCGCCATCTACAATTCCGTGACTTTCAAGTCCTCCGCCACGTCTAGTTCCTGGATGGGCCTGCCCCTCGGCGAGTCCTTGCTCGTGGGATTCGGACCAGGAGGGGACGGCGGCAACTACTACGGATGGATCAACTACACCCTGAGCATCGATGAAGGCGAGTACACCTTCCTCATCAACAGCTGGGCCTACAACGACGTCGAGGGCGAGGGCATCATCGCCGGGGAGAACCGCGCGGCCGGCAGCAGCGCCGTCCCGGGACTCGGTGGCCTCGCCGCGCTCGCGATCGGCGCCGCAGGCGTCCGGTCCAGACGACAGCGCACCATCGCCTGACGTCACCGACCCGCCCGCGGGCGGGTCCGACACCGACGAACGCAATGCACCAGCCCGCCTCGACCCCGCGTCGAGGCGGGCTTTCGTCCACGCTCCTCGATTCCGTCGACGTCGTTGATTCAACGACTGCGAACACTGCTACAGTCGCCCCGATTCCTGTGAACAGGAAGCGATTTTCGAAGACGAAGAACGACCACCCGCCGAGTGACCGCCCCCGGGCTGATTCCCGGAGCCCGAGACTGGAAACCGAGAGATGATTCACAGGGTTCTTTCATCGATCCTGGTGTGCGCCGGTCTGATCGGCCCCGCTCATGCGGAGACGATCACGGTCTGCGCCGACGGATGCGACCACACCAGCATCAATGCCGCGATCGAAGTCGCGAGTGACGGGGATGTGATCCAGCTCTCGGCGGAGACGTACGCCGAGGATTCGACCATCGACACCCTTGGAAAAGCGATCGTGATTCGTGGCGTCATCGACGATGCCGGCGCGCCACTGACCATCCTCGATGGTGGCGAATCGCATCGAGTCGTTCAATGCCAGCGCGGGGAATCCGGACGCACCGCCTTCAGCAATCTCCTGATCAGGAACGGGCGGGACACCAACGGCGCGGGCATGTACAACAAGGCGAGCCGACCGACCATCACCGACTGCGTGTTCGTCGACAATCAGTGCGTCGGACGCGGCGGAGGCATGTACAACAAGGAGAGCAGTCCCACGCTCGTTCGCACCCGATTCATTCGAAACAGGGCGTCGAGCGGCGGTGGCATCTACAACTTCGACGGAAGCAGCCCCACCCTCGTCGATTGCCGCCTGGAAGGCAACTCGGCCCCGACGGTCGGAGGCGGAATGACCAACTGGAAAGCCTGCAGTCCGATCCTGACCCGGTGCGCCTTCATCGACAACACGTCCGACGATTCCTCGGGCGGGGGCGGAGGCGGAATGTACAACTACGGATCGGGATCGCCTCGTCTGGACTCATGCTCGTTCGTGGGAAACACCTCGACGAACGGAGCCGGGATCTACGTCGTGGGCGGGGCACTGATCCTGAACGATTGCCTCTTTCAGATGAACGTCGCCGGCATCGCCGGGGGGATCTGCAACGAATACGCCGCGGTCACCGCGACACGGTGCTTCTTCCGGAGGAATTCGGCCGCGGAATCCGGGGCGGCGATGACCATCAAGAAAGGTAGCTCGCTTCTGGTCGACTGCGGCTTCGAGGAAAACGCCCCCACCGCCATCACCATGGACGCGGAAAGCGAGCTCCAGATCACCAACCGCCCCGCCGTACCGGGCGACCTCGACCTCGACGGCGATTTCGACGAGGACGATGCACGCCTCGCGATGTCGATGTTCGACCTCGACGGTGGAACGGCGGAACCCCGGCCACGGCGGTGAGCCGCTGACGCGGAACGGGGACGGGCCTGCCTGCGACGCGGACCGCCGCACCCGTGATGGATGCGGCGTCCGTGGATTGCATTCGAACGGTCGCGTCGATCGCGCTCCGGCACGGGCCCCCGATGCTGAACAGGATGCCGAGGCCGACGCCGGCGACAACCCCGTCGTCGTCGAATTCCGCGGGGCGACCCTCCATCCGGCCTGCGTCCATTGAAGAAGATCGCCTCGACTCACTCATGACACATCCACGCCCAGCAGGTGTTCCGGAGCCGATCCCGGATCGCGGCCGCATTGGAGACGACGTCCTCCAGCCGCCCAGGATTGGTGCGACGGAGCGGCACCTTCGGGTGGGTGGACTCGAGCCCGAGGAAGGCGACCACCTTCTCGTAAGCGATCCCCGGATCGGCGAGGACGTCGTCCTCGTACACGAGGCGCAGCGCATCGCTTCCGCCGAGGACCGGGATCATCCCGTCACTCGACGCGAATTCGGCCAGCCCCTCCTCGATGGACATCGGCTTCCCCGCGAAGGAATGAAGCCGGTCGAGCGGCATTTCGAATGGACGCCTCCCGCTGGCCGCACGACCATCCCGAACCCGCTCGTGCATGACTCCATGAATGGCCCCGCGCTCCGCCGAGACGAGACGACGGAGATTATTTCGACGCAGGAGGATGATTCGCCGATCGACCCCCACGCCCTTCAGAAGACGCTCACACGCCACGATGTCGTCCAGACCGAATGCCATGAGGTCCCGCGGCGTCAGCTCGAAGCCGAATCGAGTGCCGGGACTTCGCCAGAATCGACGCTTTATCTCTCCGAATGGACACGCTCCCGGACGCGGTCCCAGATAGGCATCGGGGTATTCGTTCAGCCACCAACGCAGCCGCCTGCCGAGCGTCTCGCCGTCCCAGTAGATGCCGGGATGTTCCTCGAGCATCCGCGCGAGGACGGTGCTTCCGCAACGACCAGAGTGAATCATGCAGATTCGCCCCCGAACCGGGCCACGAAGACAGGCGGCCATCTGCAGTGCGCGTCCCACCATCCGACGTCTCAAGCCCGGTGGTTCCACGGGCATCTGCGACCACCAACGCCCTCGGGTGAACCAATCGGATCCACCGGGAACACGCTTCTCCTCTTCAGGTTCTGGACGAGCCGATTCGACATTCATGATTGCAAGGTAGCCGCCCGGCTCGAGGCTCCGCCAGTTCCTCGATCGCCCGCCCGAAAACCGCCGAGGCGGACGCTCGACCGAGGCGAAGAGATCCCGGGACCGGGACCGGGGTCCGCCGCCCCACCACGACCCCCGGTCACGGCGGCGAGCCGACGACGCGGAACGGGGACGGGCCTGCCTGCGACGCGGACCGCCGCACCCGAGACGGGTGCGGCGGTCGCACTTCCTTGACGATCGTGACGGCGAGCCCGAGTACGGTCAGGCCGACACCCGCTGACGACGCGACCGGACACCGGCAGCGCCGATTGCAAGGGCCGCGAGGCCACCCAGCCCCGGAACCGCCTGCGAACCCGCGGCCTGCTGCTGGCCCATCACGATGCCCTCATCCGAGTTCGTGTTGTAGGCCCAGGCGTGAATGGTGAACGCCTGCAGACCACCCGATCCGTCGAATGTCAGCTCGTAGTCGAGCCATGCGTAGTTGAAGGTCTCCCCCAGATCCCCCGACAAGGCGAGCCCGATGAGGTTGCGCCCCGCCGCAAGACTCGGATCGGTCGACGCGGAACTGAAGTTCGAGATGGATTTGACGTAGTCGGTCACGGCATAGAAGGCTGCGACCCTGTTGGTGCCGGTGAATACGAACGAATATCCACTCAGCGCCTCGCCGGAACCCAGCGTCCTGTTCACAGCGAAGCGCGCCCCATTCGCTCGTATCCACGCACCGTCGGATCCACCGGACAGCGCCTGTACGATCGCCTTGCCGTCGAAGAGGCTGACCTCCTCGAAGGTGCTACCGTCCAACTGGTCCGGGGTGGTCGATCCAATGATCTCGGCACTCGCCTCGCCGACCATGCCGCACGCGGCGACCGCGGCCACCGACAGGTACTTCCCCATCCGCTGCTTGCCGGCGTCCTCGTTGCAAATCTGAAACGTCATCGGTTTCTTTCTCCTTCTTGGCGAACTCGGTCGACTCACGATCGGGGCGCGTACCCGCTTCCGCGGTGCGTCGACCCGTGTTCATCGACATCGAAAATCGAACCGATGAACGACACCGGTCGAGATCGATCATCTGGAAGATACCGACATCCGCGAATCGGCGTTTCGATGCTTCGTACCACCGAACCGACGATCGGATCTCGCCGATCTCGCGTGTGGTGGAATCTCCACCGATTCGAGATCGAAGGCAACCACCAGCCCGCCTCGACCTCGCGTCGGGGCGGGCTTTCGCTCACCGACGCCCGGCCAGGCCTGGGGCGAAGCACCGCATGACCCCGGGTCCCTTGTCGCTGACCAGCCGCGAGGGATCCGCAAGGTTCGTTCTCTGCGACGGTTAGCGATCTTCCGAGGCGACCGTCGGAACCCGACGGCGAGGAGCGCTCCGATCGCCGAGATCGATTTTCAGCGGAAACCCGATCCAGCGATTGCATTTGTTATAAATTCATGAGAAGCCAGTGCGGTCAACAACTCGTGAAACGGAGAGATGAAACGATGATTCAATCACGCCTCAAGACCTACACCCTTTCGGCCGGTGCCGCCACCACCCTGGCCGTGTTGAACGGCGCCGCTGCCGACATCGCCTCGAGCGAACCCGGAGACATCGAAATTGGTCTCAACGCTGCAGCGACCATCCTGTTCTCGATCGACGGAAAGCGACTGCACGCAATCAATGGTGTGGATAGCTCAGGCGGCGGATCCTACTTCTACGCCACCGCGGGTTTCTACGGGAATGGGTTCGATTTCAACTGGAAAATCGTGGGCAGTGGGGTCACCGTCGACAATGCCCTTGGATTCACCGGTAGCGAGGAACTCTTCAGGCAGTACAGTTACAGTTCGGTTTCTGGCACCTACTCCGGGGGCGATCTTCCCCTCGGAACAAACAACCTGGTCGCCTTTTCCGCGGTCGGTACTGAAACCCATTACGGGTGGATCAGTTACTCGATTGCGTATTCAGCGCCCGACGGCTACGACTTCACCGTCCACAGCTGGGCCTACAACGACGTCGCAGGCGAGGGCATCATCGCCGGCCAGACCACGGCGTCCGGCAGCAGCGCCGTTCCGGGACTCGGTGGCCTCGCCGCCCTCGCGATCGGCGCCGCCGGGGTTCGATCCCGACGACAGCGCACCGTCGCCTGAGGCTGCCGCTTCGCCGCGACCGACTTCGACACCGTAGGCGATCAAAAACCACCAGCCCGCCTCGACCTCGCGTCGGGGCGGGCTTTCGCTCACCGACCCCACGGCTCGGCCTGGGGCGAAGCACCGCAGAACCCGATGCCGCCGAGCGACTGCCCGCTGGGACCGATTCCGCGAGGCGTCATGACGCGATGACCTTGAAATCAACCCCGTGATGACGGGAATCAGGCCTAATCAGGCGAAGGTCGAGGAACGGCTTGAATTCGCCAGCGCGTATCACGACACTGAACTCGTACATCCGCAGGCCTTCGGCACGGAGAGGTCGCCGACAACACCCACGATCCGCGAGCGAGAAGGAGTTTCACCACGATGGAATCACGCCTCAAGAACTATGCCCTCACCGCAGGGGGCGCGGTCACCCTCGCCACGGCTGGCGCCGCCAACGCCGAGATCATCTCGAGCGATGCATCGATGTCGATCATATTGAACGAGAACCCTGTGATCTTGTTCAGTATTGGGAACCGGGACATCGAGGTATCCAACAAAACGTATTCACAAAACAATTATGGCGGCGCCACCGCGCGTATGAAGATCGATGCGAACAACTTTGATCCGTATGCCGGCGCCCTGGGGAACGTGGCGTACGGATCCAGCATCGGTTCGTACGGTATCGAAGGGGCGGCAGTCGGTGCCATCAGAAACACCCGCAATTTCACCAACGGCACGACTAACTTCAGCAACTCGGATCTGTCCCTCGGAGATTCGATGATCGTCGGAATGGTCATCGCAGAAGACGGCTCCAACCACTACGCATGGGTCAACTACTCGCTCAGCTGGAACGGAAGCGAGTACACCTTCACCATCAACAGCTGGGCCTACAACGACGTGGCGGGCCAGGGCATCATCGCCGGGCAGAACGTCGCGGCCGGCAGCAACGCCGTCCCGGGACTCGGTGGACTCGCCGCCCTCGCGATGGGCGCCGCGGGCGTCCGCTCCCGACGACAGCGCACCGTCGCCTGATGACGCCGACCGAACGCGGTCGACTTCGACCCAACCGGAAGCAAAAACGACCAGCCCGCCTCGACCTCGCGTCGGGGCGGGCTTTCGCTCCTCAAGGCTTGGTCGCGGCCTCGCGCGGTGCGCCACGGGACCGGATCCGCCGATCGCCCACCGACGCGACCGGTTCCGTAAGTGACTGTCACGGATTGCCTTGCGATTCGGAGCACCGGCCGTTGGAACAGGTTCCAAAACCGGCATCGCATCTTCGGGATCGAAACTCGTGAAAAAGACGTTCCCGTGCGAGGGGCACCGCGGTACGCTCTTCCGGAAGCACTTCAGTCCGTGCGCCTCGAAGACAATCAGTATCGGGAAGGAAGATCGATTCCATGAACGAGTCACGCATCAAGGCCTACAAGGCCTACGCACTCACCGCGGGCAGCGGCGTCGCATTGGTCACGCTCGGCGTCGCCCAAGCCGACATCATCACGAGCGACGAATCCGTCTCGATCCCCGTCAGCGCCCAGGGAGCTTCGTCGGGAGTCACCCTGTTTTCCACGGCCGGCATCCAGGTCGTCGCGAACAACTTCGCCGCTGGATCCTGGGAGCAAAGTAATTTCTCCGCGGCCGTGCTGGTGAAAGCCCGGACTGCCAGTACGATCGTCAGTAACGTCGCGTTCACAGACGTCAACGCCGGCATGACCATCGACGCCGACCTCGCCTCCGCAACCGATGCGCAGGCGGCTGCGCTCAACATGGTCACGGGCAACACGCAAAATACGACCAAGAGCGGTAATATTGGTGGCTTTGAGACCGGTTCCGAAAGACTTCTGGCCCTGAACATACAGGACGGCGTTTCCGGTTCGCTCTACGGCTGGATCAACTACACGCTCACCTATCTCGAGGGTGGCTTCACCCTCACCATCAACAGCTGGGCCTACAACGACGTGTTGGGCGAGGGCATCATCGCGGGTCAGAACCAAGCGGCCGCCAGCAATGCCGTCCCGGGACTCGGCGGCCTCGCCGCCCTCGCGATCGGCGCCGCAGGCGTCCGATCCCGACGACAGCGGGTGGCCTGAGACTGCCGCCTTACCGCGGCCGGTCGCGAGACACTCCACGCAACGACCCCAACCCGCCTCGACCTCGCGTCGGGGCGGGTTTTCGTGCGCCGACCACCCTCTCGTTCACCGAAGCCGATCGAGTGAACTGGTGATCGCCCAGGACGCGACATCCGCTACGATCGGAACTCGTTTCCTGGACCAGTGCGACGGTTCGAGGTGATTTCCCGAAATGCCTCCCTCGCCGGGCGTCGACCGCGTGAACCCCTTCCCCCGCTTCATCCGAACCGTGTCGACAGCTGGAAGTTCGAGACCTTTCTCCGGACGATCCGATGAGACGAACGAGTCCACGACTGGCCCTGTTGCTGACCTCGACCCTCCCGGCGATCTCGAGCCCGACCGCGCCGGCCGAGACGATCACCGTGTGCGCCGAGGGGTGCGACCACACGTCCATCAACACGGCGATCGCGGCCGCGCGCGATGGCGACGTCATCCAGCTCTCGGCCGAGACCTACGCCGAGGGTTCGGTGATCAGCAGCGACGGCAAGGCGATCACGCTGCGGGGCGTCCAGAACGAACGTGGAGAGCCGGCGAGCGTCCTGGATGGAGCGGGTTCGCACCGGGTGCTGATCTGCGAGAACGGCGAGGATTCGGCGACCGTCTTCGAGAACCTGGTGATCCGGAACGGGGCGAACGACGTCGGCGGCGGAATGTACAACGATTTCAGCAGCCCGACCCTGACGAACTGCACCTTCGCGGGCAACGCGGCCGGCGACGATGGCGGTGGGATGTCCAACCACGTCGGCAGCCCGATGCTGACCGACTGCACGTTCATGAACAACTCCGCCATCTTCAGCGGCGGTGGGATGCACAACGAATTCAGCCACCCGATCCTGACCCGCTGCACGTTCGCAGGCAACTCGGCCGGCAATGAAGACGGCGGCGGGATGCACAACGAATTCAGCCGCCCGGCCCTGGTCGACTGCACGTTCGCGGAAAACTCGGCCCGCGCTCACGGAGGCGGGATGTCCAACGAAGAGAGCGACCCGACCCTGACCGGCTGCACGTTCGCGGGCAACTCGGCCTTCCGTGGCGGCGGAATGCACAACGATGAGTCCAGCCCGAACCTGATCGACTGCGGGTTTTCGATCAACTCGGCCGGCGAGGCCGGTGGGGGCATGGGCAACCGCGTCAGCAGCCCGACCGTGGCCGACTGCGCGTTCACGAACAACTCGGCCACCCACAACGGCGGCGGGATGCACAGCGAATCCAGCCGCCCGGTCCTTTCCGACTGCTCGTTCACGGGCAACTCGTCCGACTACTTCGGCGGTGCGATGGCCAACGAATCCAGCAGCCCGACCCTGGGCGACTGCACTTTCACGGACAACGAAGCCAGATACCGCGGCGGCGGGCTGTACAACTGCAAGTCCAGCGGCCCGACGCTGGCTTACTGCAGGTTCATCGGCAACTCGGCCGATTACGGCGGCGGAATGTACGACAGCGAAAGCGACCCGGACCTGATCGATTGCTCGTTCACGGACAATCGCGCCGACCGCGCGGGTGGCGGGATGTTCAATCGGGACGTCAGCAGTCCGAACCTGTCCAGCTGCACGTTCACGAGCAATTCGGCCGATTTCGGCGGCGGCGGCATGTTCAATCTCTCCGGCAGCAGCCCGACGCTCACCAACTGCACGTTCACATGCAACTCGGCGGATGAATACGGCGGTGGCATGTACGACGGCGGGCGCAGCAGCCCGACCCTGACCGACTGCAGGTTCACGGACAACTCGGCCAATGACCGAGGCGGCGGGATGTACAACCTCTCCGGCAGCAGCCCGACCCTGGCCAACTGCACGTTCACAGGCAACTCGGCGGGCGAACACGGCGGCGGGATGTACAACTTCAAGGACAGCAGTCCGATCCTGACCAATTGCAATTTCTGTGGGAACACCGGCGGCGAGGGTTTCAGCAGCTTCTACGGCGATGAGATCGACGACTCGAGCAGTGGAAACGGGATCCTCGACGCCGAGTGCGTCTACGGCGACATCAATTGCGATGGCGTCGCCAACCACGCGGACCGAAGGGCGATGAACATCTTTCTCGGCGTCTGCGACGCCGACATCAACGGCGACGGCGTGGTGAACGACGCGGACCTGGCGTGGATCCTCGGCTGGTGGGGCGTCTGCAGCCCCTGACCGAATCCAACGTGACCACGGACCACCAGGTCACCGGTCCCGGTTCCACAAGGTTCGCTGCCGGCTCGGGTTAGAGATCGCCTGTCGTCGCCCACGGGAACGCGCCGCGGAGAAACATCGTGCTCACCGGAGGCGGAACCCGCGAGAACGACGCGCGTTCGCAGGGTACGGTACCCTCCCATCCGGTCTCCGCACCGGTTCGCGCCCCCCACAACCCGTACCAGAGAGATGAAGACAATGATCGATTCACGCGTCAGGAACTACGCCCTCACCGCCGGCGGCGTCGCCGCGCTGGCCGCGGCGGGCGCAACCAGCGCCGACATCGTCTCCAGCAGCGGTGGACCCGTTTCGATCGACACCAATACGGGTCAAACCACCCTGTTCACGGTGGGCGGGGTCTCCATCGATGCAAAGAACATCATGTCCGGCACGTGGCTGTACACCGGGTACGGCACGTGCTACCTCGGCCCGAGGCAAGGCAGTGCCGCCCTGGGAACGGTGAACGACGGACAAGCCATCGGCCCCGGGTTCAGCCTCTCCAATTCCGTTACATATGCATCCATCGAAATATCCTTCAGTTATGGCAAGACGTCCGAGATCCGCACCTTCGGCCTGATTCTTGGATCATCGATTCTCGTCGGCCTCGAGATCTATCCTTCGGACATGCCCGTCGATGGCGACGCCTATCACGCGTGGATCGAATATTCGATTTCCGCGAACGAAGGCGAATTCACCTACACCATCGACCGCTGGGCCTACAACGACGTCGCGGGCGAAGGCATCATCGCCGGACAGAACGTCGCGGCCGGCAGCAGCGCCGTCCCGGGACTCGGCGGCCTCGCCGCCCTCGCCATCGGCGCCGCGGGCGTCCGATCCCGACGACAGCGGACCGTCGCCTGATTACGCCGCCCGGGATGCGACCGACCCCGACTCGGCCGCACGAAACCCACCAGCCCGCCTCGACCTCGCGTCGGGGCGGGCTTCCGTTCCCCGATCTCGCTGTCGGAATCGGCACGCATCGCCCTCGGCGTTCACGATGCATCCCCACCGACCGCGGACGCCTTCGGGATGCCCGCCCGGTGTCTCGCATCCAGGCGCACCGAGATGCCCGGTACGGCACGCCCGGCTCCGTCCGGATGGATGCCGATCGGATCATCTCGCAGCGGAGCAGCCGGCGCGGGCCGACCCCGTTCCGATACCATCGAATCGCAGGACCACGGCACGTACGACCCCCCGATCCGCATCCGCTCCTCACGGCACCGAGCGAGAGGGCGCCACTCCCAGGGAAGGCGAGACGAAGCAATGACACCGCGAAATCGACCGTTCGGCAACGATCATCACCGAAACGGATCCCGGGGTTCGTCCCATCTCATGTTCATCGCAGCAGCCGTCCTGTTGAATCATCCAGTCGCCGCACAGGAGGAGGCGCGGCCGGAAGACGAAGGCCAGCAGACGCAGAGCGGCGTTGAAACGCCGAACGAAGAACTCGTCAGTCAGGCCCAGGAGATACTGCTCCAGGACTTCGGCAGTGGCTTGCGTGCGGTCGGCGTGGCCCTCGCGGAGGAGAATCCCGACATCGACCTGAAGGAGATCTGGGCCGCTGCGGAAGAAGCGATGATGAACGACGGCAGTGAAGAGGCGATCGAGTTCTATCAGGCCTCATACGAGGCGGACCGACAGCAGGAGGATGTCCTGTCGTTCCGTGACGAACTGAGAGATGCCGTCATCAACGGATCGATGTCGCGTGACGAGGTCCTGCAGGTCTGGCTCGAGGTGATGGACGTCCGGTTCTTCCATGATTTCGGCAGCGAACCCAACACCGAATGGTCCCGGCGGTTCATCGATGCGGCAGGCACCGGAAATCTCGCCGCGGTGACATTGCGAATTCCCGATGCAGGCGATGTTCGGATCCTGACGAGACCGGAGTTTCTTCGCCGCGACCTTCAGTTCCTGACACGTGACCTGGACCTGGACGAGGCGCGTCAGTCCAGGGTGGAGGGCCTCTTGGACGACTATGTGACGGAGTACGAACGGCAGAGCGTCCGATTACGGAAGCTCATTCGTTCGGTTCGCGGCAGTCGTGAACGGAAGGAGAATCGCGAGCGACTGGCACGAGCGCAGGCCGGCCTGAATGAGATCGTGCGGACGGTGGACCTGGCGGAGCTTCGCGGCCGGATGGACATGGACGACCGGGCCCGGAGCGGCATCGGTCGATTCGAAGGATCGGTGGAGGAAGTCCAGGAAGCGCTGTGGGCACGGTCCTTGGCGCTGGATGAGTCGCCCGAAGACGACTTCGACGATTCGAGGCTGTTGCAGTTCGCGAATCAGTTGCGGGTCGATCGGGAGCGGATGCGTGAGTCGTTTCTGGACGGGATGAAGACGGTACTGGATGAAAGACGGCTCGACCTCTTCACGAGCAGCATCGATCGGTCCCTGATCGCGGAGGCGCGCCTCGACGGAAGGCTGGGAGGTTCCAAGATCGACCTGGAGGCCGCCTTGGAGACGTCGGTCCAGGACAACGCCTTGAAAGGGTCGATGCAGGAATCGATTGCGGGCAGCCGGGTCGAACTGCTCGATCTGGTGAGACGGTGGACCGCGGCTCGAATCGATCGGGAACTTTCCGGCCTCGAGCTCTTCATTGCGGACCGGGAGGATGCTTCAACGGCCCGTGAGCGACTGGCGCAGAAGCACGCCCACCGCGCGAGGGCGGAATTGAGCGCCGCGATCGCCATTCGGGCTCATCTGATCGCGAAACAGGCGGAAATGACGTCCGCCCTGGCGGCCTCCGATCAAGGGGCGGCGGATCGGTTTGAAGACGCCGTCAGGGAACAGGGATTCAAGCCGCAGATGCGTCCGCGCTGGAGCGAGCGAGCGCTTCGGTCCGCGTTGGCATGCAGCGAACTGACCGACGGACAGCGGGAATTCCTTCAGGAGATGCAGGTGGAGGTTTCCGATCAGCTTGCTGCGCTGCGGACACTGGCCATTCAGGAACGCATGCTGACCGAGCCGAAGATCGCGCGGGCGAGAATCGATGCGATGATCGCCCCTGAAAAGTCGTCCTCGCTCGGGATCGCGGCATGGCGAGAGCCTGGCGCTCGATTGTTCGGCGCGATCGATGAGCAGGTCGAGGGCCAGATCGACGTGCTGATGCTCGAGGCCTCGTGTGGCGAACGTCTCCCTCGTCGGCGTGGCACCGGCGTCGTGACCGGCGGCGGAGCGAGAAGGCGGAGGTGAAACGGTCCGCCACGCCATCGCCTGCCGGACGACGCACGCTGCGGAGGCTGACGCGGGTGACGGATGCCCCATGACGCGTGCCGGACCGAGGTCGGATTTCCACACGTCCATCGTTTCCGGACGAGCCCCGGATGCCCGAGGACCGGTCCCGGGGGTCCTCCCGAGATCGTCCTTGGAGCAGGAACGCTCCGTCACTAGCATGAGGCGTGGATCTCGAACCCGACCCCCCGAGTGAGAGAGAGAGAGAGAGATGCCTCGAATCCTGCTCGTTCCCGCCATCGCCATTCCCTGCGTCATCTCCGCCACAACCACGGCCGACACCATCACCGTGTGTGCGTCCGGATGCGACTACACGTCGATCAACGCCGCCATCGCTTCCGCCATCGATGGAGACGTGATCCAGCTCTCGGCCGAGACGTACGCCGAAGGCGTCGAGATCGACACGATGCAGAAGGCGGTGACGCTGCTCGGTGTCCTCGACGCGGACGGCATCCCTGCCAGCGTGCTGGACGGCGGAAACACGCATCGCGTGCTCGCGTGCCGCGACGGCGAGACGAATTCGACCGTGCTGGAGAACCTGATCGTCCAGAACGGCCGCGACTCGAAGCAGGGTGGTGGCGGCATGCTCGTTTCTGGGGCGAGCCCGACGATCCGAAACTGCACGTTCCAGTTCAACTCGATCCTCAGCGGCGTCGGCGCGGGCATGGTCGTGACGGCCGGTGCTCCCGTTCTCACGGATTGCATCTTCGGTGCGAATCGAATCGACCGGACGAGTCCACCGACCTACGGGGGAGGCCTGGCCGTGACGGGTGGCACGGTCACCCTCCAGCAATGCGACTTCGACGGGAACATCGCGGCTGCCGGTGGCGGTCTCTTCGTCGCCGGAGGAGCGGTCGTCGCGACGGGATGCGGATTCGACGGCAACGTCTCGTCGACCTCCTATTCCGGCGATTTCGAGTACGGCGACGGCGGGAACATTCTCAATCTGGCCGATCTGACGCTCGACGACTGCACGGTGACCGACGGCACCGCGCTCTGCGGCGGAGGCATCTTCCACGGCGGCACCAGACTGATCGTGACCGACGGATCCATCGAGGGGAACACCGCCCAGGACGAGGGAGGAGGCTTGCTTGCGGACACCAGCGGCGCGACCCTGACCGGTTGCACGATCAACGACAACAGTCCCGATGGAATCTCGGGCCAGGTCACGAACGGATTCCACCAGGGATTCGAGGGCCTTCTCCGGATCGAGGACTGCTCGATCCACGGCAACGGGGACGGCGAGACGTTCCGCCAGCTGGTCGGGGCCGTCGTTCACGCCGGGGACAACCACATCTCGCGTCATCCCCCACCCTCCGGATGCCCATCCGACCTCAATGGTGATGGACGGGTCGATGCGGCCGACCTCGGGCTGCTGATCGGCGCCTGGGGCTTCTGTCCCTGAACCCTGCAGCCCGCCGGGAACCCCATCACCCATCTCGAATCCACGTCGTGGCGAACGCTGCCTCGGACGTCCGGATCACGCAGGAGCCGGCGAGGCGACGACCGCGAACATTGCTAGAGTCATCCCGGTCCCGCTGTCGTGACCCGATCGCCCCGGCCACAGGAGAGTCGGACATGATCGTCATTCGAATCGCCCTCGCGACCGCGGCGGCAGCGTTCGCGGGTCTCGCGCCCCAGGTCGTCCATGGTCCCGGGCTCGAACCGGACCACCCGGGTTCCGCACCACGACGGCCGGACGCCGACTCTCCTCACCCGATCCACACCCGTGCGCCGACCACAGGAGTCCCATGTCAATCAACCCAGTCATCGGCATGCTCGCATCCCTCGCGGTCGGCCTCGGCATCGCCGCCGCCGACGACGGTCCGCTGCCCGATCCCGATGGTCGACCCGCCGACCTGAGCAAGCCCGTCCAGGTCTACCTGATGCTCGGCCAGTCGAACATGCTCGGCTTCGGCAAGGTCACCGGGGACGAGGAGGGCACGCTTGAACATGCCACGAAGGTGAAGCGTCTCTATCCCCATCTCGTCGACACCGACGGCGCGTGGACGACCCGGAACGACGTGCGCCTCGTGCACGTGCAGGGCAGCGGCCTCGGAAGGGCGCGGATGCCGCACGACGAGTTCCTCACGGTGAAGGGAGCGAGGATCGGTCCGGAGGTCGGGATCGGCCACCAGCTCGGCCACGCCATCGACGCGCCCGTCCTCCTCCTCAAGAGCTGCATCGGAAACCGGAGCCTCGGCTGGGATCTCCTGCCCCCGGGTTCCGAACGGTACGACTTCGACGGCATGACCTACGCCGGTTACAAGGACTCGCCGGGCTCGTGGCGGACCGGAACCGCGCCGGAACCGATCACCTGGTACGCCGGCATGCAGTACGACGGCGACATCGCGCGGGCGAGGAAGGTCCTGGATTCACTCGAGCGACACTACCCCGGCACCAGCGGATACGAGGTCGCGGGGTTCTTCTGGTGGCAGGGCGACAAGGACCGCTACCAGGAGGCCCACGCGAGGAAGTACGAGGAGAATCTGGTTCGACTGATCGGGGAACTCAGACGGGAGTTCGACGCCCCGGACGCCCCGTTCGTCCTGGCGACCCTCGGCCAGACCGAGAAGGGCGCCGCCGGCAACGAAGGCCTGATCCTCGACGCCATGCTGGCGGTCGGTGGCGATCGCGGCCGACATCCGGCGTTCAAGGACACCGTTGCGACCGTCTACACCCATCCGCTCTCCAGGGGCGGCGCGTCCAACAGCCACTACGACGGCCACGCCGAGACCTACATGAACGTCGGCGAGGCGATGGGACGGGCGATGGTCGACCTGCGAACCCGGGCGACGAGTGCAGCCGAATCCGACCCCCCTCGCAGGCACCGGAAGGCGGAGACCAAGGTCGAAACATGGGATGTCGATGGCGTCGAGCGGACCGCCCTGATCCATTTCCCATCGCTGGCGGCGGGCGAGCAGGCCCCGCTGGTCTTCGCCTGGCACGGGCACGGCGGAACCGCGAGGGGGTTCTCCGGCAGGCTTGGCATCCAGGAGCACTGGCCCGGCGCGATCGTGGCGTACCCCCGCGGCCTGCCGACCCCGGGGAAGCTGACCGACCCCGAGGGACGCCGATCGGGTTGGGCATCTGACGTCGGCGAGGGACCGAACCGCGACCTCCGATTCTTCGACACCATGCTCGCGGATCTCGTCGACCGCGGCATCGCCGATCCGAAACGCGTCTTCTCGACCGGTCACTCCAACGGCGGCGGATTCACCTACACCCTGCTCATGGAACGGGGGGAACGGCTCACGGCGATCGCGCCGTCGGCGTCGGCATCCTCCCGACACCGTGGACGGCCGATCCCCCGGATGCCGATCATGCATTTCGCCGGACGAAACGACGGCCTGGTGAAGATGAGCTGGCAGCAGCGGACGATCGACGAGATCCGCCGCCAGTTCCGGTGCGCACCGCCGCGCCGCTGGGGCGACCACCCCGACTGTCGGATTCATCCCTCGGGCACCGACGCCTTCCTCGTCACCTGCATCCACGACGATGGCCATCGCCTGTTCGAGGACACCGGCGAGCTCGTCACCCGGTTCTTCCGGGAACATGCATCGGACGCCGCAGGCCCGACGGAGACGACCGAGAACGGCAGCCCCCCGGACCGGGAATCCGACTGAGGGGCCGCGAAGCCGGATCGCACCGATCCCGGACGAGGACGCAGGCCGGGGCCACGGCGGACGGTGACGTTCGGCACGGGTCGTTCATCGAAGGACTTCCGGTCGTCCGAAGGACGCTGCCGATCGAGGGGGAGATCCCATCGGCCGGTTCGCCCTCCGGGGACGAGACGGCGGCCTCGCCGCCGGCGATGGAGCGCGAAGTCGGCCGGCAGGGTTCGAATCATGTCGCCATGCCGGCCGATGGCCGGCCGAGCCCGGAGAACGGACTCGGCTCCACCTTGACGATCGAGCACGATTCGGTTCCGTTTTTCCACTCGGATTCGCATTCGGCCGCCGGGAGACAGGCAACCAGGTGGATGCTTGTCGGCAGCATCCCATGCTGACGTGCCTCTCGTGACGATTCGGAACGCTCGGTGTTCGACGGCATCGCGCTTCCATCGGATCGGTCCGAGCGGATTGCCGGCGACACCTAGCGTGACGCCTCACGTTCCAGCGTGCAGAGGATCGGATAGTGATCCGAGTAGAGGCCCACCCGGGCGTCGTCGACATCCACCCGTGCCGACCGGCACCCCTTCGCCAGGTCCGGGCTGGCGAACACGAAGTCGATGCGTCGACGCCGCGCCTCGACGTCCGCCATCGTCTCGGCCCAGCGTGGAATCAGGGCCGGGGAACCGAAGGTGTAGAGATCGTCCGGGCGGTGTTCGCTGACGAGTTCGACGAACCCCCGATCCAGGAAGGCATCCGTGATCCGGTAGTCGAAGACCAGCTCCCCGTCCTCCTCCTCGCCGAAACCGTGCTCGCGCAGGTAAGGCTCGTCGAAGCGGATCTTCCCGTTGAAGTCACCGAGCACGAGCACCGGGCGCCCCGCCTCCACGACGGCTTTCGCGAGTTCGGCGACGGCCACGGCCTCCGCGGGCTTCGTCGGCCAGAAGTGCACCACGAACACGTCGATCCCGTGCGTCCGCGCATGGAGGAAACCATGGTGAAGACCCTCCACCCGACGCTCGAGCACCTCGATCGGCGCGGAGCTCGTCAACGCCACGGGGTAACCCTTCTCCTTGTGCATCACGGCATGCTCGTGCCCCCACTCGAGCGCGAGATCCGCCAGGCCCGGCTCGTCGCAGTGAAGGACCTCCTGCAAGGCCACGAGATCCGGCCCTTCCTCGACGATCCAGGTCTTCGCCTCGTCCAGTTTCGCCCGGTGATCGAAGAAGTGGTAGGTGTTCCAGTTGAGCACCTCGAGGGTCCCGGTCGGCGGCCCCTGGCACGCCTGCGAAAGGAACACGAAGGCCGCGAGCATCGTCAATCCGGCGAACGGACGTGGTTCGGCGCGTGCATGCATGCCGTCATCGTAACCATTCGCCCGACGATCCCGTTCGCCGGCCCACGGCCGCGAGGTTCCGATCCCCGGGGCCTGATTTCCTCGGTACCGGCCGCGGCTCTTGGATGGCGCCCCCCCGCCCATTACCATGGCCGCGGATCCGCAGACAACCGCATCGAGCGGCAGGGACCCGCGTCGCCGACTGACCGGTGCCACCCGCCGGATCCGCTCCGCGGACGATTCAACCGGAACCGTCTCTCCGGATCGTCGACTTCGAGCTCCAGCCCGGAAAGGCATGACCGCATGGGTCGAATCGACCGAAGAATCGCCGATGCAGTGGACACGGCCGACCTCTGGAAACTCGCACGCCGCCGAGTGCCCCCCATCGTGACCGAGTACTTCCGCGGCGGCGCCGACGCCGAGATCACGCTTCGAGGCAACGTCCGCGCATTCCAGCAGGCGGTGACCACCGCTCGCGGCGCGAGGTCGTTTCCGTCGCTCGACCTGAGCACGACCTGCATCGGCCACCGGATGGATATCCCGTTCTTCATCTCACCCGTCGGCAGCCTGCGGGCACTCGGTCCCATGGCCGATGCGGTCGCGTCCCGCGTCGCCGGCGAGTTCAACACCGTGATGACGCTCTCGACGCTCTCGGGAACGCCGTTGGAGGATGTCGTCGCGGCGTCGCGAGGCGACTGCTGGTTCCAGCTCTACCTCTGCGGGGGTCGCGAAACGGCCGCTCGCGGCATCGAACGGGCTCGGCGTGCCGGTTTCACCGCACTGATGCTGACCATCGACACCGGCGTGGCGGGCATGCGCGCGATGCATGCGAGGATGAAGCCGATGGAGGTCGCGAGACCCTTCCGTGGCCTCGGACCGACCGAGCGGCTCCGACTCGCCCTCGCGAAGTCGAAGCTCGCCCCGCAGATGCTGTGCCGACCGACGTGGCTGGCATCGCACCTGAGGGACGGCGGCCTGTTCGATTTCGAGAACGTGCTGGACATCGATGGGGCCCCGATGCCCTACGCCGACATCGGCGCGCAACTCGAGGCGTCTGTGGTCACCTGGGAGGACCTGAAGTGGATCAGGGAGGCGTGGGGCGAAGGACCGCTCATCGTCAAGGGCGTTCACGATGCGGAGGACGCACGGCGGGCCGAGGACCTGGGGGCCACGGGCGTCGTCTGGTCGAACCACGGAGGACGGCAACAGGACCGGGTGCCCCCGGCGCTGCACATCGTGGCTCGCGAAATGCCCCGGCTGACCGATTCCAGACTCGACTTCATGATGGATGGTGGCATCCGCAACGGCACCGACGTGCTGATCGCGCTCAGCCACGGATTGAAGGCCGTCGGCCTGGGACGAGTCACCGCCGCCGGCCTCGGTGCCGGCGGCCATGCCGGACTCACGAGGGCGTTCGAGATCGTGAAGTCGGAGCTGGAGCGGGCGATGCGACTGGTCGGCGTCGGCAGCATCGGCGAGATCCACGCGGCCGGACCGGATCTGCGACGGGAGAGCCTGCTCGCGGGGGATGGGCATCTACCGCCGATCGTGTTCTGAGCCGGCGTCGGGCGACGCCGGCCGTGAAGGAGACATGGACGTCCCGCCATGACGCGTGGTTCGCCGGAGAGAGGAACTCGTACGATCACCGACCGTACGCCGGGAGAATCCTCGCCCCGATGAACGCCCTGATCCACCGTTTCGTCGGCGGCAGGGACGAAGGTGATCTCCCCTCGTCGAAATCATGCATCGACCACTTCGCAGCGTCCATCCCCTTCAGGCGGCTCCCCGTGGCCGGGGGCGGCCGAAATCGATTGAAATACGGGCGATCCTCCGGGGATTTCGTCGAACTCCGTCAATCGGCGCCGGAACACCCGAACCGAGACACCGACTCCTCGCGGCCGAGATCCGAAGATGACCCACGCCACTCGAAATGCCCCGACCGTCGGAATCGCGATGGCCGCGTACCGGGCGTCCGGAACGATCGGTGACAGCCTTCGGGCGATCCTCGCCCAGTCGCGCCCCCCAACGAGGACGGTGGTCGTGATCGACGGGCCGGACCCGGAGACCGAAGCCGTCGTCCAGGCGTTCGGACCGGAGGTCGAGTGCCTGGTCCTGCCCGGCAACACGGGTGGTCCCGGCGGCCCGAGGAATGCGGCGGTGACGCACCTCCGATCCACCGGCGACGTCGATGCCTACTGCTTCCTCGACGCCGACGACATTCCGTATCCACGGTTTCTCGAGGTCGCGACCGACCTGCTGATGCGTCATCCCGAAGCGCCGATCGCCTACACGGGATTCGACTTCTGGCATCCCCCCGAGGATCCACCGAGTCCGAAGGATCCCACGGAACGCGCCCACTCCTGGACGCTGGATGAGTATCTCGAACGCTCCGGCGAACATCTCCTGTCGTTTTCCGTGGTCCGGAGCGGGGCCTGCACGGCGGTACGCGACGGCGGACTGCCGTTCGATCCCGAACTTCGCCGCAACCAGGACTACGACCTGACCGTCCGAATGCTCGCAGAAGCACCCGGCGTGGCGACCGCATGGCGCGGCGCCGCCTACCGCATCGCGTCGACCAGCCACTCCGCATCCGGCGTGGCTGCCTGGTCGTCGAGACTGCTCGCGAACGAATCGCTCGGTCGTCACTTCCGCCGATCGGGACGACCGGAACTGGTCGCGATCATGGACCGGCACGCCGGGTCGGCGCTGCGAAGGGCGGCGCGTCATCTCTGGATCCGCGCAGACACCGGCGATCGACCTGCGGCATCAAGGCTTCTTCTCGATGACTTCACGAAACGCCGCGATCCGAGATCGATGGCGGTGCTGCTGATGCTCGCACTGGGACTGGACCGCAAGGCGACTGGAATGTCCGCCCGTGACCATCGACAGATCGATCCCGACGTGCTCGGTTGAACCCCGATCGGAGCCCGACGCCGCGGCTGCGATCCGATCACGCGGCGTACCAGACCCGCGGTCCTCCGCGACCTCGCTCCAGGGCCCGCTTTCCATCCGCATCCC
>NYWD01000114.1 GCA_002684855.1 Planctomycetaceae bacterium
GAAGGCTGCGGGATGCGCATTGGCCAACAAGGGCGGCGAGCGAGGCATAGAGGCCGCCAAGGGCAGAGATGACGGCGCAAGAGTCGTAGGAGCTTCCGAGGACGGCGAAGGCGACACACGCGGCGCCAGAGGCGACGATCGAGATGCACGTGGCGCAGCAGCCGCCAAGAGCGGCGAGGTGGCCACCGAGACTGACAAGGAGGACGGACGCGGTGCAGCAGCCGTCGGCTGCAACGAGAAGGCCACAGGCGTAGCGACAGCCGCGGAGGGCGGCAACGAGGGCGCGCGGAGCACAGCAGCCGCCGAGGGCGGTGAGGCAAGCGCAGCAAACACCACTGGTGTCGAAGAGCGTGCAACAGCTATCGAGGGCGGCGGTGAAGACGCAGCACCTGCTGAGAGCGGCGAGGAGGTCGCACGAGGCGTAGAAGCCGCCAAGGGCGGTAAATAGACCGCACGCGGCTCAGCAGGCGCACGAGGAGCAGCGACCGGCGAGGGCGGCGAAGAGGGTGCGAGAATCGCAGTAGCCGCGGGGGCCGACGAGGTGAGCACACGAGGTGCAGCAGGCACCGCAAACGGTGAGGAAGGCGCGTGCGTCAGCGCACTTGTCGAGAGCGGCAAAGAGGGCACACGCAGTGCAGCAGTCGCCGACGATAAGGGCGCACGAGGCATAGTAGCCATCGAGGACGCCGATAAGAGCGCACGAGGCAGAGCAGTCGCCGATGCTTCCGAGAAGGCGGCGCGCGGCGCAGTAGCCGCCAAGGGCGGCGAGAAGTGCGCTAGAGGCGCGAAGGCCATCGAGGGTGGCGAGATGAGTGCCAGCAACCGTAGCGCGAGCGGTGCACGCAGGTGCCGTATCGGCGGGTGGGAGCACAGGTTGCCATGGATAGCGCCGGCATCGTTGCATACGGCAGCACCCGCAGCAGCGGCAACAGAGCAGAGGAGTTCAGCATGTCGAGCAATGCCGAGATCTGCGTTGACGGCGGCACCTGCGGCGGTGACGGCCCCTCCTAGCCCAAGAGTGGGCTCGAGGGCTACACATTCCACGTGATAGAGCGTGCCGCCCAGAGCAACGACGAGGCTACCTGCGTCGCTAGTGCAAGCGAGAGAGGCGTCGTGCTGCACGACGGCAAGGGCGACGGCGAGAGCGGTCACGACGCACGAGAGGTCGCCGGGCGTCAATGCGAAGGCGATGGCGGCGCTGGCGAGAGGCACGGCGCTCGAGAGGCCGTCGCATGACAGGGCGGCGGCGAGGGCGCTGGCACGAGCCACAGCGCAGAAGGGCAAACCGCCAGTCAAACTGGCGGCGAGGGCGACGCCGTCAAAGTCCGAGCCGCTCGAGATCAGGTCGCAGCCAGAATGGTCGAGCGGGGCGCCACGCAACGAAAGGGCAGCGAGAGCGGCGCGATCGAGGGCCAGGGCGCTTGAGATCAAGTCGCCGCCAGGGAGGGCGAGCGAGGCACCGCCAAAAGTGAGGGCAGCGAGCGTGGCAGCGACGGCCACGGCACACAAAGGTGAGTCGCCAAGCGGAAGAGCGACGGCGAGGGCGGCGCTGGCCCGAGCCACAGCGCACGAGAGATCGCCGCGCGGCGGAGCGACGGCGAAGGCGGCGCTGGCACGAACCACAGCGCACGAGAGATTTCCGCGCCCGGCGAGGGTGGCACCGAGGGCGGCGCCGGCACGGGCCACGGCGCGCGAGAAGTCGCCGCGCGGTAGGGCGACGGCGAGGGCGGCGCTCGCATCGTCCACGGCGCACGAGAAGTCGCCCGAGGGCGCGCGAGAGAGCTCCTCGCAGCACGGGGGCGGCGTAGCGAGGGCGGAGAGGACGCACGAGAAGGCGCACGAAGTGGCGACGCCGGCAGCAGCCGAAGCGCGCGAGGAAAGAGCAGAGGTAGCCGCGCCGACCATGACCGGAGCGCGGGCAGCCGCGCACTCGGCGCGAGCAGAGATAAGCCGCGCAGACACCCAATGCGGATCGCGGACAGTCGCGCACTCGGCGCGAGCAGAGATAAGCCGCGCCGACACCCAATGCGGATCGCGGACAGCCGCGCACTCGGCGCGAGCAGAGATAGCCGCGCCGGCACACCAGTGCAGCGGATCGCGGGCAGCCGCGCACTCGGCGCGAGCAGAGATAGCCACGCCGGCACACCAGTACAGCGGATCGCGGGCAGCCGCGCACTCGGCGCGAGCAGAGGAAGCCACGCCGACGCCAGTCGGATCGCGAGCGGTCGCGCCGACAGTGGCCGGAGCGCGGGAAAAGGAAGCCACGCCGACAGCAGTCGGCGCGCGAGCGGCCGCGCCGACAGTGGCCGGAGCGCGGGAAGAGGAAGGCGCGCCGACAGCAGTCGAAGCGCGAGTGGCCGCGCCGACAGTGGTCGGAGCGCGGGTGGAGGCGCCAGTGAATGAGGCGTCGAGCCAGTGACAGCGCCAGCGAGCGCGGATACGCGGCGCATGCCACGCAGCGAGAGCGAGGAGAGGATCAGCGCGGGCAGCGGCCACGGCGCAAGAGCAGACGCTGTGCAGCGCGACGGCGATGGCGAGGTGCGCGGCCAAAAGCGGCGTAGTCTCCCAGGTCAGACTTCTGCACAGATGGCAGGCCGTGCAGGTTGGCACCAGCTCAGCGTTTGCGAGATTTTCATCGTGAAGACGGGAGCCGAGTGCCAAATGAGCAGTGTCGGCGTGCCAGAGGGCATGAGATGAGAGCAGCGAGCAAGTTGTGCAAGCTGCCGCCACACATGCAGCAGCAGCATGGAAAAAATGTGGAGGTGTTGAGATGTCGAGGAGCTGGTTCGTGTCGTTGACGGTCGCACTGGCGACAGAGACGACGACGGAGAGAAGCCCGAGGCCAACGTTCGCGACAGGGGAAGCCATCTCAGCCGGCAGAGGCCGGGTGAGGAGAATCCAGCGGACGAATCTCAATGTACACACAAGGACAGCACAACACGTGTCACGGCGCTCACGACAACGCAACGGACACACCGCACACAGTCACACACGACAGTCCGGTCCGGGAGTCCTATCCGCCGAGCGCAGCAGGCTCTCACAGCGTGGAGGCGTCAGGGCGGTGACAGCCCCTCCTAGCCCGAGAGCGGGCTCGAGGACTACACACATGCACAACGCCCATCGACGCACGAGCGAGATCACGTAGCGAGATCAGAAAGGGAATGGAGAGCTAGACAGTCAGAGCGAACCCAGGACTGAGCGAGGGCATCGCGTTCTCGAAGAGCGAGCGCATACACAGTAGCAGCCCCGAGGGCCGAGTCGTAGTATCCGACGAAATCGGCCGTGGATGGGCCAAGGCGAGCACGGAAGGGCTTGGTGACGCTACGAGAAGGCAGGTGGTCCACGCCTCGATATCCTGTTGACGAGTCAGTGGCGAGCTGAAGTTGGAGTGTCTCGCCCGATGGCAGTATGGCCTCAGTGGATAGGTCTGACCGAGTGACAGACGATGAGCGAAGATTAGTAGCGGCAATGCGCCGAGCGTAGTGAACAGCCGCAACGACGGCCGTAGGATAGTAGCCAATCAGCTTGCCTCGAAGGCGGGCATGATATTGTTTGCGACCACGCTGTGCCGGACAGAAGGAGACGCCTTCGTAGCCGGTAGGTGAACGGGACGAGAGGTGAAGATCGAAGCCCTCCACGGAAGTGACAATGGTCAACGGCGAGGGCGGAGCCGGTGCGATGATGGCAGTCGGCTGCGGAGCAACCTGTATCACACGAGCAACGAATGCGCACCTCTGCGGCGAGGGGAATGCAGTTGCTAGAAACGCAAGCCAGCGAGCGACGAAGAGAGGGACCCCCTCTACAGTGGATGTCTGATCGGAGCACTCTAGATCAGCGCCAGAGGCGAGTGGAAGGAGGTCAGGAGCACCAGAGCAGGCAGTGCCGTTAGAGCTGCAGACCACTAGATGAGGCTCAGCGTCAGCTACCGCGATGGCTACGGCAGGTCGAACGCACACGCCAAGTAGTAGGAGCGCGGCGATAAGGCGAGGGCTAACTAAGCGAGAGGCTCGGAGTGCAAGCGTTGCAGGGCAGCGAGCGGCGATCAGAGAGGTCAACAGACTGCAACTGTTAGGCATGAAGACCGACTGAGAAGAGAGCAAGCACGAGAGACTCTGCGACGCGAGTACAATAACCAAGCAGAATAGTACGCTAGACCGGCTGACCATGGAGCAGCGTTGGCCAAAGCGGCGACCGAGGGAGAAGGCGAGTGTGAAGCCCGCAAGCGACAGAGCAGTGAAGACCAAGATCTGCCCCGAAGCGGGCGACGGAATGGAAATCGATCGAGAAGAGAGCGAGAGCGATCCAGTGGGATTGGCCAATAGGACTGCAAGTACACCATAGGATCGAGACATGGATCGAGACATGGGCTCAAAGGAGGGATCAGTAAAGGTGGCTCGAAGGAGCCCCTCCTGGCCTCGCACGAGCACGCCGAGGGCGATGAGCCGCGAGGCGACGAGCAGCGAGAGCACGGCGAGCACCTCGATGTTCTCGGTTGCTCGATAGTTGCCCCTCCGGGCCCGAGAGTCGCCCCTCCTGGCCCGACAAGCTTGGCGGGCCACGCACACCAACGAGAGTAGCGCGGCCAGAGCCAGTAGTATTGTCAGGGCCGAGCGAGTTGGATCAAGGAGCGAAGGCGCACTGAGTTGGTAGCCCCTTCTGGTAACGATGTCCTCGACCGCGCCCCTCCTGGCCGAGCACGCAGTGCAACGGGCACACAGAGAGTTCGCAGGCATCGTTAGAGGTTGGCCTGGCGTCAGAGGCCGAAGACCGCCCCTCCTTGCCCGACAACCTCGGCGGGCAAAGTACAGCCGCGACGATGGCGGAAGGCGCGGCGTGCGTAATGAGTGCCCCGGAGGCTGGCAAGGCGACACAGCCGGCAGCCATGCGTAAGGGCATGGCATTGAGATTGAGCGCAGCCGTCGAGCGGACAGTGGCACCGACGTCAATAGTACGGAACAAGACACGATTGAGCACGCCACATGAGCTGAGAGGGGCAGCGGCAGAAACTGTGCCGGTAGCAACAGCGACGAGAGAGAGCGCACGGCCAGAGCCGAAGAGGGCGGCAGCGTAGGCCGCAATGCTAAGTGCAGTGGCAGAGCAAACGAGCGAGCCATCGGCCACCGTAAGAGCGGCAGCGAAGGATGCAACAGCCGCGAGAGCGGCCGTAAGAGCGGCAGCGAAGGATGCAGCAGCCGCGAGAGCGGCAGCAGTGGCGCGAGCGAGTGCACCGTCGGCAGCCGCGAGACGGCTGTTGCAGGCTGCGACAGAGGTGTCGGGAGCGAGCACGGCATCACCAACCAAAACGAGCGTAACTGCCAAGGGAGCGAGCACGATGGCATGCACGAGGCCCGCATCAGCGACAGGGAAGGCGACGGCGGCGGCTGCGAGGGCTGCGACGGCTGAGCCAGCAAGAGCGACAGCCGAGGCCGAGGCGACGGAGGCGAGGGCTCCATTGTCGGTGAAGAGCGCAGAATGTACAGGAAAGCTGGCCACGGCCTAGGCGGGAACTGTGAGGGCTGCACTGCCAGCAGCAAGCACGGCGCATGCGAGAGCACAGCTAAGCCCACAGGCGGCGACTGCGGGGACGATGCTGCCAACGGCGAGCGCGGCACGAGCCAGAAAGCAGTCGAAGTCCGATACGGCGGTAGCGAAGGCGATGCATCCGTTGTCATGTACGTAAGAGTTAGCAGTGATGACCACGAGGGTGACATCGACGAAGGCAGCAGCGCTGCAGCCGTCGAATACGACGGTAAGGAGCGAGCAAGCGCCCAGCGGCTCACGAATGAACGTTGAGCAAGCGCCCGAGGCGCAGGAGTGGCCGAGATCGGCAGAGTGAGCGTCTGAGGCACCGAGGTAGCCGGGAACGTCAAGTATGGCGGCGCCCGAGGCGCACAGCCAGCCGCACACGAGAGAGGTCGCGTCTGAGTCATTGTAGACGCACAAAGCGGCGAGGCAAGTGCAGGGAGCGCTGTAGCAGCAGGAGGCAGCGAGAAGGCTGCGGGATGCGCATTGGCCAACAAGGGCGGCGAGCGAGGCATAGAGGCCGCCAAGGGCAGAGATGACGGCGCAAGAGTCGTAGGAGCTTCCGA
>NYWD01000115.1 GCA_002684855.1 Planctomycetaceae bacterium
AAGGATTAGATCCTGATGGTAATCCAGCAAGAAAATCATCAAGGGGTCCATTAGCCAGTGATGATTTAGCCAATGATCAACAACTTCCAAAAGGAGTTGCTACAATTAATCTCATTAAAGCCAAGAACTTGATGAAAATTGATCCAAATGAGAAAACACATCCATATGCTCTTTTGGTTCATGGAAAACAGATGGAGAAAACAAAAACAATCAAGAACACAACTGAGCCACAATGGGATCACAAAGCTGAGTTCCAAACTCCAGATGGCAATGCAAGGGAATTCTTCATTGAGGTTTTTGACAGTGAAAAGTATGATAAAGATCAATCTTTGGGAACACTTTGTCTTGACATCACAGAGGTTCTGAAGATGGACATAAATAGACAAGCACAATGGTTTCCATTAAGTGGAGCTGATTCTGGGGAAGTTCTTTTATCTGCAGATTTCCTTGATGAGCTTGGCAGAAGACCTGAAGATGTTCTGAAAGATTTACTCCAAAATCCAAACAACAGAAAGGGATCTGCAAGTGATCCTTTGAACAAATATGGCCATCCTACAGGTGGAGCTGATAATGATAATGTTGTCAGAGTGAACATTATTAAGGCCAAGGACCTCATCAAATCAGACCTCATTGGAAAATCTGATCCTTATGCTATGATCAAGTGCGGAAAGCAGCAAGACAAAACACCTGTTGTAAAAAATACCCAAAACCCAGAGTGGAACCACACAACAGAATTGATCATACCTGTCAATGGGCCAAGAACAATAAGTATTGAAGTTTTTGACCATGACAAAATTGGTAAAGACAAATCACTTGGAAAAGTTGATCTAGATCTTGCTGATCTTGAAGATATTGCTAGTGTTGAGGGAGACCAGGGAAGATGGTTTCCATTGACAGGAGTTAAATCTGGTCAAATCCTTTTATCTGCTGACATTTTAGAGCAAGCCAATCTAGATGGACAAAGTGCCCCATTAGACAGTCTGTCTAACAAGGATCGAAACAAGAGCTTGTCAGATCAAGGACCAAATGATGGAAAAGCTCGTGTCAACCTGATCAAAGCAAAAGATTTGATCAATACTGATTTGAAGGGCAAGTCTGACCCATACGCGCTTATTAAGTATGGTTCTCAAAAATTCAAGACACCTACTGTGAAAAACTCCCTGGAACCAGAATGGGATTGTGAGGTGGAGTTTGATTACCCAGAGGGAGATGAGAATACCATCAAAATTGAAGTTTTCGATGAAGATAAATTAGGCAAGGATAAGTCACTTGGAACACTGGATCTTCCTGTTGAGGACTTGGCAGCAATGGATCCTGAGTCTGGATATTGGTTTCCTTTATCTGGGGTCAAGTCGGGTGAGATTTTGCTCAGTGGAGATATTGCTGAGTCATTTGGTGACTATGATGATGATGATAATGTTAATAAAGTCAGAGGTAAATCATTGTCTGGTGCAGATGATCCCTACACAGCAGGTGTTCCATCAGATTTTGCTGACCAACTACCAGAAGGTCAGGTCAATGTAAAGGTCATTAAGGCAAAGGATCTTATAAAATCAGATGTTTTTGGAAAGTCTGACCCATATGCAGTTTTGAAATTTGGTGGTCAAAAGGATAAAACGCCAGTGGCTAAAAACACACAGAATCCTGAATGGAACCATGAATCTAGTTTTGAAGTTCCAGATGGACCAGACCAGACCATGACCCTTGAAGTATTTGATTCTGACAAAATTGGTAAAGACAAATCACTTGGAAAATTGGATTTGGACATTCAAGACTTATTATCCAATGATGGAGAAGGAAATTGGTATCCTCTTCAAGGAGTAAAGTCTGGGCAGATTCTTCTGTCTTCTGACTTCTTGCCTTTAGATGCACTTGGAGGTGACGGTGTTCGTGGTGGTCAAGGAGCAGATGCAAGTAATGAAAACAAAAATGGCAAGAAGAAATCCAGTCAGTTGGGATCTGGACTTGGAGATGACATTCCAGAAGGTGTTGTGCATTTGGACCTTGTGAAAGCCAAGGACTTGGACAATGAAGACAAGAAAAGCAAGTCAGATCCTTATGCAGTTCTCAAGTATGGAAAACAAAAAGCCAAAACTAACACAATCAAGAACACTCAAAACCCACAGTGGAACTTCTCAACTGACTTCAAAGTTCCTGATGGCAAAGAAAACACAATCAATATTGAAATATTTGACAATGACAGATTTGGACGTGACAAATCTCTTGGAAAACTTGACCTGGATGTTGACGACCTCTTCAGAAGTGATCTATCTGATGGAAAGTGGTATCCATTATCTGGATCAAAGGCAGGTCAAGTGTTCATTGCATCAGATTTTCTAGCTGGTGACAGCAGTGCAAGAACCTCACCAGACAAATCAGGACAAGCTATGGGTGGCAAGGGTTCTGGACCTGCAGACCCATCCAAGGTCCAAGCCTATGGACCAGGTCTGGAACCAGGTCAAGTGATGCCTGGCAAACCTGCAGTCTTCACTGTTGACAGTTCCAAGACTGGACCTGCTCCTATTGAGGTCGACATTGAAACTGATGGCAGAGTGAGCAGTAGGAAACCAAGTCTGTCTGAGACAGGTCCTGGAAAACATGATGTCACCTATGTGCCTCCCCCTATTGGGCACCCATACCAGATTGGTGTCAAGTATGGTGGTGAAGATATTCCTGGCAGTCCTTTTGAGATGACTTCCAATGCTGATACCAGTGATGTTATTGGAGATGGCTCAAGCAGAAAAAATTCAGCTGCTCCAGACAGAAAAGAGAGCAAAATTGGTATTTCAGTTAACCCAGATGATGCAAATAATCTTGGAAAGATCAACATAGGACTCATTGCTGCTAAAGATTTGCCCAAAACAGACTTGGTTGGCAAATCAGACCCATATGCAATCTTGTCACATGGAAACCAAAAATTCAAAACTGACACCATGAAGAACACTCAGAACCCAGAGTTCAATTATGATGCTGTGTTCAATGTACCAGATAATGGAGACTCAAAAATCAAAATTGATCTGTTAGATGCTGACAGATTTGGAAAGGATAAGTTGCTTGGTTCTGCCAATATTGACATTGATGATGTTATGACCCAGGGTACAATACCTCCAACCTGGTATCCACTGAAAGGAGCAAAGTCTGGCCAGGTTTTGGTTTCTGCCAACTTTGACCCATCTTCAAGCAGGTATGGAAGTCCTGATAGTGGATTACAGGGTGTTGATGGAAGGAAATCCAGCAGTGACTTGGGAGACAGAAAATCCAGCAAGGATAATGATTCAAGAAGATCAAGTCAACTTCAAAATGCTAGAAAACCTAGTGGTGGTGCTGGTGGAGCTTCTGCTTTGAAGAACAAACTGTTGGACAGCAATCCTGATGATATTTTGCCTGAAGATCTACCTGAAGGAACTCTTCATGTTGATGTTCTTGGTGCTAAAAATCTACCCAAAACAGATTTAATTGGAAAGTCAGATCCATATGCAGAAATTGCTTTGGGTGACCAAGTGTACAAAACTCCAACAGTGAAGAATTCTCAGAATCCAGAATGGAACTTTGGTGCAGATTTTGATTTAGATGGCAATCAGCCAACAGATGTTGAACTAAATGTATTTGACCAGGACAAACTTGGAAAAGATAAACCATTGGGCAGTGCCCTTCTCCCTGTTGCTGATCTATTGGAGAGATCTTTAGATCCTAATTCTGGTCCAACCTGGGTTCCTCTTGCTGGAGTCAAATCTGGAGAAGTTCTTGTTGACACTAATTTTACCCCACTTGATGATAGTTCCAGAAGAATGTCTGGACATGGCACAGGAAAATTTAGGAATCCATCTAAGCAAGACAGTTCTGCAAGTCTGCTTGGAGATGAAGGAGATGGCACATATGGAGGAGGAAAGGGACTTAAAGACAAGTTGAAAGATCCAAAATCTAGAAATCTAAGCCAGCAAGGCAGCTCTGGCAGTCTTCTTGGTGATGAGGAAGATGATGGCACCAATGGTGGTGGTGGAAGAGGTCTCAAAGACAAACTGAAAGATCCAAATTCAAGAAGAAAGCCTGGGGATTCACTTGAGGAAGACCTCATACCAGGAAATCTTCACTTGGAACTACTGAAAGCAGAAAATCTTCCCAAAAGTGATCTTATTGGAAAATCAGATCCTTATGCTGTCATCAGCTTTGATGATGAGAAACATAAAACTAAAACAGTAAAGAACAACCAGAATCCAGAGTGGAACTTTGAGCTTGATGTGCCTATTGATGAACATGGGCCAAAGAACATTAACATAGATGTTTTTGACAAAGACAGAATTGGCAAGGATAAACTTCTAGGAAGCACCAATCTGAATGTTGCTGATTTACAAAATGGTAATGATCTTGACAAAGAATGGATGCCTTTGGATGGAAAATCTGGGAAGATTCAAGTTTCCACAGACTTTTCACCTGATGGACTTAGTTCAGGTTCTGATGGTGGACTGCCTTCACATTTGCAAGGGAAAAAGAACAGCTCAGGTAGACCTGGCAATGAATATGATCCTTTGGATTCAAATGGAAAATCTGGAAGCAGAAAGGGAAGTCAATATGATCCTGAAGGAGTTGATCCAAGATCTGGCAGTAGGAAGGGAAGTCAATATGATCCTGATGGAGTTGATCCAAGGTCAGGAAGCAGAAAGGGAAGTCAGTATGATCCTGATGGAGTTGATCCAAGATCTGGAAGCAGAAAAGGAAGTCAATATGATCCTGATGGAGTTGATCCAAGATCTGGAAGCAGAAAAGGAAGTCAATATGATCCAGATGGAGTTGATCCTAGATCAGGGAGTAGAAAAGGAAGTCAATATGATCCTGATGGAGTTGATCCAAGATCTGGATCTGGAAGCAGAAAGGGAAGTCAATATGATCCAAGTGGAGATGATGCCAGAGTTGGAAATAGAAAGGATGGTAAAGATGATGGCATTCCAGCAGGAAATGTTCATCTTGCTCTTCATGAAGCAGAAGGGCTTGGAAAGGGTGATTTGATTGGAAAGGGAGATCCTTATGCAGTAATTTCATATCAAGATGACAAGCTTCAAACTCCTACTGTTAAAAACAGTCAGAATCCCAAGTGGAATTTTGATGCTGATATTCCTGTAAATGAAGATGGTAGCAGAAACATAGATATTGATGTCTATGACAAAGATAGGTTTGGCAAAGACAAACATCTTGGATCTACATCTTTAGACATCAATGACTTACTTGATAATCCTCTAAATGAAGAATGGCTACCTCTTGATGGCTCTAAAACTGGAAAGCTTAAAGTTTCAGCAGACTTTTCTCCAGATGACTCTTACAATATGTCCAGTAGAAAATCTTCAATGCTGGAAGAATCCTATAGCAGAAAAACATCCACTATGTCTGAGGTGTATAGCAGAAAGTCATCAGAAGTTTTCAGTAGAAAACAATCAGAAATGTCTGTAGCTGGTAGTAGGAAGCAATCTGAAATGTCCATTGCTGGTAGCAGAAGAACATCTGAAATGTCTGTTAGTGGAAGCAGAAAACAATCAGAAGTTTCAGTTGTTGGAAGTAGAAGACAGTCTGAAATGTCTGGTGTTGGAGGTTTAGATGGTGGAATTGGTGACATGCCCATAGACGGTCATATTAATCTTAATGTCCATGGAGCAAAGGATCTTATCAAGAAAGATTTGATTGGAAAGTCTGATCCTTATGCAGTTCTAACATATGGTAATGATCAATTACAGTCCCAACCTGTAAAGAATTCTCAAGATCCTCAATGGGAGTTCCAAGCTCAATTACCAGTTGATGAGAATAGTCCTGATAAATTCAACATTGAAGTGTTTGACAAAGACAGATTTGGTAAAGACAAGTCTCTTGGGAATGCTGATTTTGATATCCCCAGTATTGCAAATGGAGAAAACTTGGACAGACAATGGGTACCTCTAGATGGAGTAAAATCTGGAAAAATTCAAGTCTCTGCTGACTATGAACCAGAAGATGGGCCGTTATCAGCTTCTAGAAAATCCTCTTCTCAAGGTGGATCACTGTCATTGAAACAGAATCTTGATGGTGTGCCTGATGATAGCTATCTCTATGGTTCTGATTCTGATCCATCAAGAGTTTCAGATGGCAGAAAGGGAAGCCAATATGATCCTTATGGAGATGATCCAAGATCTGGTTCTGGTAGCAGAAAGGGAAGCCAATATGATCCTTATGGAGATGATCCAAGATCTGGTTCTGGTAGCAGAAAGGGA
>NYWD01000116.1 GCA_002684855.1 Planctomycetaceae bacterium
CATAATTTTCTATTAATGATTTTCTGAACAAAATCGTATCTTTATCCACATAATTTGTGCATTCTACACAATAGGAGGCTCCCACAAAGGGATAACAGGGAGATCTGATCCAGATTTTTTGATACACCGAAAACCCAAAATAAGAAAGTCGGTTTTTTCTTCAGGGTCAAGAAGTTTCTTATTTTTCGGCCGCCGTGTCAGGGTCTATTTCTTATTTCTTAATGTTTTTGGGTGTTAGGGACGCACGCCGGGACGAAAATAATTGCGACTACTCCAAAATCGGACGAAAAGAATGCGACTATACTTTGGAAAAACGGAATGTTGGAAGTCAGGGTCAAAAAAGTCTTAAAAAAAAAGGCTTAAGGAATGACAATTTCATAGTCAACATTTCTTATTATGAAAATTTATTATTTTTTGGTTTTCAGTGTATATCACATCGGGTTAATATATATATATATATATATAGTTCAATGCATGATCATGATGTGAATGCTTGCATGTGCAACCATTATAAATATTTGCAATTCTCAAGATATTTTGCTGACATGTCTTCTTCAGTCGAGATCATAGGATACAATCCCGCCACTGCCAGGATAAAGTATCGAAACGAAGCTGGAGAAGCAGTTCTAACATCGACAACCAGATTGCCATTCGAATTAGAAGTGACCGATCGCGTGTGCACCTACTTGAACGGCAGGGACTTGGCTCGATATTGCCTTACTTGCCGGGAGACTGAGGTTGGTGTCTCCGAAATTAATATACTCCTATCTATCTTGAAGACTAGATATACGGCAGAGGTTGAAAAGGAAGCTCGGGCCGATTTCCACGCAGAGTTTGGTTTTTGAGGTCAGTTGTACGATAATCGTTGCTCAAACGATATAATCGTGCTATCTTGCAATGACGGATCGTGGCTCACACGATAATCATGGCTCAAACGATAATCGTTGTTCAAACGATAATCGTGATGACAGCGATGAGAGCATCGCCGATACTATCGCCGACACTATAGTTGATGACAATCAGAGCATCGCGCGCACTGTTGCCGATGATGATGATCTCGAGTCTGTTGATAGTCTCCTTGAAGCTGCGTGCACGGGAAACGAGGAAGATAGCACCGCTGCGACGATCGATGATCGACAATCGATAACCGTTCGGTCTCCCACACCCGAAAAACATTGGTTTGAAAGAGCCGAAGCTATAGATCATGGCAGATCTCGATCAAGGAGCCCCACCGGAGACATCGACCGCTTGTTTGCAGCAGAAGTCAAATACACTTTGTGCCAATATCATGCTGGGCAATATCGGTGGCTGCACACAGATCAGGTGACAGTGCAAGGGCAACGAAGCTTTGAAGAGATTGTGCAGGAGAAGACAGAATTAATCCAGAATATGGCAGCAGATGATTATGATTTCAAGATAGGCATCACCTATGACCCAATCCAGCGATGGAGCTTACCTGGGGGGCCATATTGCTACGACTGGGAGTTCATGATTCTGTTATATGCTGCAACGACCTCCAAAAAAGAGGCGCCAGAGTCCAGCGGTAGGTTGGAGAAGAGATTAATAGATACAATGTGGACTCTGCCCCGGTGTCACAATAAACAAAACACCGGTGGGTTATCTCCCACACCTGGGAGACCTCACTGGTGTTATTGCGTTTTCAGAAAAGCGGAGCAGCTTTCCTCTCGCGACACCATGGCTGACACCCTTTTCGGAAAACCGATACCATTTTCGATGATCGAGAGACACCGTCGATGATCGACAGCCATTCGATGATCGACCACAATTGCAGGCATGTGCAGATTGACAATCTTGGCATGCAGGCATTGCATGTGGCATTATAGATGCAACAGCAAGGTCAGCTTTGCAGATTGTAGCTAAGGCCATCAGGGCCCTGACAATTGGTATATATAAGAAACATGTATTTTTTCATGTTCCATTATGTTTTGAGGTTTCTTTTACTTTCAAGTTTTTGAATTTGATTTTTGTATTCAGTTGTATTATCTTCGACTTTTTAGGTGTAACAGGTCGGCTTTAAGTCCGAGCATTATTCTGAATATACATGTCATAACATTCTCCAAAAATCAGAACATTCCAAAAAGGTTTCAACTTTGTTAACTATATATAGTCTAAACAAAACACCCTTCTATATGGCTCGCCGCACCTCACCCCCTCCCCCCCCACCCACCTTTATAACCCACCACACTCAGCACTCTCACCTTCAACCTCCTATATATACCCCCCCTCGCAAACCCATGCCCCATCCACTCCATCCTGCCCACCAAACCCACCACCCCACCCACCTATCCCTCCTATATACACATGATTCTTGGAGTTGCTTGATTGGACTTCTTATCTACACACAGGTGATGCATTACTATATATGCGCTGGTATAGAAGTATAACACTTGAACCAATTATTATAGTTGCATGCACTCGAATACGGCACCTTTCCGAGCACTTCGATTGATGGCATGATGACTGCATGTGGTTGACGCATGAGATGATCGATGACCATGTGGACCGAGGCATGTCACTGTTTACTGGGCAACCTCATGGGAATATGCTGAATCGAAACGGTATATATAGTTCTTGCTCTGAACAATTCTTCGATGCATGGAGATGGAGAACTGATTGTACAGCTCAGGTGGAGACATCGAGTGCATGTGAACCGCTTCTATATATCTATAGCGAAAATGTATTCGCATGCATGCACATTCTCAAGAAAATAAAGGGTCCCACGGCAAAAAGAAGGTCCATGGAGGGCAAGGGTCCCACAAAGGAGAGGATACTCGGATACATGCATGCATGACCCGCCTAGAAATCCGCGATATCAGGAACAGGAAGGCCGAACCAAGGCGGGAAGGTACGGAGATAATCGCCGACATCACCTAGTGTTCCCCAGACGATTTCATACTCCCCGTCCCATCTGTGGTCTAGTTCAACACTCCACCAGCACAGAAAGGACCCGAGGTTGCCAGCGGCTAAGCACAGGTAGTAAGCGGCATGGGACTTGCCGGCGTAGCCGGCTAGCAATAGGTAGCAAATAGCACGACGGGCCGGAGAGAGGTAGTGCATTGAGCCTATATATCTAAGATGCATATATAGAATCTGTTCGGCACGAATTATGTGTATGATGAGGTCTTGCTATATATAATTATATATAGCGGGCAAGAATAAAAATGATACATGTATTTGGTCACAGCTGAAAAGGTGTACTGCATATCATTTTTGCTTCTTATATTGGATTCTAATATGATGATTTGGGTGAGGAAGAGGGGTGCACATGGAGACACGGCGGCAGAAAAATAAGACATTTCTTGACCATGAAGAAAAAACAGACTTTCTTATTTTGGGCTTTCGGTGTATGTCAAATTCGGCAATTGTTGAGATATGTTGCTTAATGGCGGTATGATGGGTGTGTCCAATCATTTAACTATAGCAATTCTATATATGGTGGGTATATATATAGAAGACAATTGAACAAAAATGTGTGCGGTGACAGAATCGGTTTATGTCATGTTTGCTCCATGCATCTGTGCACATGCATGAATCTATCCGCAGTCTTGCCCAAGACCATTTGCATGTTCCGTGCGCATTTGGCATTGTCATGCAGGAATCGTCGCTGTCTTCTGACGCCAGGGAAGCATTTCATTCATAGCTGCGCTTATCAATGGTTCCATCATCGTTAAAGCGATCGTCGTCATGTCCATCATCAATCGAGCCACCGATAAAGAGAATGTGGCATTCACCGTCATCGCTCATCGAGCGACGCCCGCTAAGGTCTGAACTTGTGGCTTTAGCAGGAGGTTCAAAGACCTCCATTGCACGAGTTCTTCAGAAATTACAATTGTCAGGCATGTTGTTGGATGACGACTTGGGTTCTTATAATGAGAGGAAAAAGCTGACACAGGCAGCACATGCCCATGCAGATTTTGACACACCTTATGGACGGGTCGTCCAACAGATGCCTTTGCAAAGGAATGATGGCACATACTATTATTGGGAGTTTGTTCACCCATTGGCCTTTATCTGGTATCTGTCTCTTAAGTGTGTTCAATTCGGAGACATGATGGAAGCTGCTCTATCTCGATGTGGCGGTGAACTCTCTTTGTTGCTCTATGGGGACGAAATGACTCCAGGCAATGTGTTACGACATGATGAAGGCCGAAAGGTGTTTGCCTTTTATTATGCTTTTCTGGAATGGCCTGATTGGATCCTGCACAAAAGTGATGCATGGTTATTTTTTGGTGCATTGCGAACATCGATTATCGGAGATTTACGCGGCGGCACCTCTGCTATATTTTCGGAGATTATAAAAGTGATGTTCACGAAGATTCCTTTCAATTTCAGGACTGGTATCTTTTACAACTTCAAGGGTGCAGAGGTCATCTATCGATCATCGTTCAAGGGGATAATAGCTGATGAGAAGGGTCTCAAGGAGGCATTTTCAATAAAAGGGGCATCAGGGTTAAAGGTTTGCCCCAGTTGCCAGAATGTATTCAATTTCGACCACAAGGAAGGTGATGTGGCTGTGCATCGATCGATCTATCGATTGGGTGTTGATAGTATCGATCGTCGAGCTTGGATCCCTCATTCCAACGAATCGATTTTCGAATGTCACAATCGATTATCGACGATGGTAGAGGAGGGCCTATACCGTAGAAAGGGGGAGTTCAAGAAGCTGCAAATCGAGACTGGAGTCAATTACAACCCATTCGGATTGTTGGGCGACCCATCGCTGAGGACTGTGATAAAGCCAGTCGACCATTATATTCGTGATTGGCAACATACATATTGCTCCAATGGCATTGCCAGCTCGCATTTGGCAGCTGCATTGCATGCTATTTGCAAGTGTCCGATTCTGAAACGGGCAGAAATCAACCTCGACACGGTCACCGAATACTGCAGTCACTTCGTTGTCCCTAGAGCTCACGGCAAGATTAACAAGTATTGGTTTGATGTCAAGTATCTGGCAAACGATAAAGTCAGACACTTCGCCTCTGATGTGCTACACATGGTTCCATGCTTGTTGGCTTTCATGGTTGATGTGATTAAGCCCAAGAAAGTATTATTGAAAGATATCAAAGCCTTGGATGCTCTCAACAAAGTTTTGTCTGGTTTTTTGCATGCTGGTCCAGTGACCGCAGAGAAGCGAGATGAGCTCCAAGGTTTGGTGGACAGACACAGGTCACTGTTTAGAAGTCTCTATGGGACTGATTTCATAAAGATCAAGTTCCACCATGCAAGCCACATACCACAAGACCTTTGGAAGATCGGGCATGCATTGAGTTGCTTCCCACTGGAAAGGAAGCACAGGACTATAAAGTCGAAGATCGTGTATATCTTTCGGAATGTCGAGATGACAACTACCAAGGATTTTGTGAATCACATGATTCAGCAATTCAGCGAAAATCGATTCCAATTCAAAGAATATTGGTTGGAAAACCCGAAACCGCTTGTAAGCAGGGATGGGTGCGAAGCACTTACTTATAATCGTCTTGCTTCTCCCGATGATCGTCCTGTTTCTGTCGAAGATTGTTTGCATGTCTCGTTGCATGCACACACTCCTGTGGGAGAGATGTACCGAGACGATGTTGTTCTTGTTCTTCATGAAGACGAAGTAATTGTAGGTGCCGTCGACAAATTCTTCCAGGGAGATGGAGAAATCATTGTGCAGCTCACCAGCTACGAGGTGGTCCGACATGGGGTGTGGACTCATTGGGACACAACTGCACCACAGCGATTGTTCTTGCCATTGAGGCTTATTCGAGCTAACCTAAAGTGGGCTAGGCGAAACGGTTCGACCATCTGTGTGATTCTGCCCCCCGCCATTAAGTTGGATGAGTGCTGATGATCGTATTCGATGACCGTGTTCGATGATGGTTTTGCGAAAAAGTCGGAGGGGCTGCATGCAGCCAAGGTTTTGGGTTTTTATGAGCACTTGAGAACCTATATACGGCAAGAGCTTGTGTATAGAATCGCTGCATGATCGTGTACATAGAATCGCATTAGATTCTTTGGAATTCGATTTGCCAGGAAAATGC
>NYWD01000117.1 GCA_002684855.1 Planctomycetaceae bacterium
CAAGCGAGAAGACCATTCAGAAGACTGCCCTGTGCGAATACCCGCCTCTTAGTGAATCAGCCCGCACTCGCTCAAACCTGCCAGATCGCGGCCGACAAATCCGACACGATCGACAGACCCGGAGAGACCCCCTTGCCGGAGTGCCGGATCAATCGTCAAAGCGCGCCCCCTCGAGTAGAAGAAGGTGATAGCTCGACGGACAAGATCAAACAAGAGGGCTGGCTGGCGGCATTTCAATTTCAATCATTTCACCAGCGCCGCTGAAGCACGGCCCCAAACCGCGTTCCAGGTCCAATATCAATCGTTGCTATTCGATCCTGTGTAGCATCGAAGAGACTTTTGCATCGACGAGCGCTATCGAAGACCGCCCACTTGAGCAAAAGAGTGTTACGGTGTTACATTTGTCGAGCTCGACATTCGAAGGGCAGAAATAGCTAGGCCAATAAAGCAAACGAAGATTCGACAGTGGAGGACGAAACGAGCGGAGTCGACACAACCTGATCGAATCGAACAGACGGACAGCAAACTATGAGCCCCATGAGGTTCCCAATATCGTCCTTCGGGGCGCTCTCGGCCTACCTCCTGGCTTCGACGCTCAGCACGACGTCCGCCTACCAGCCCCCGCCGGGCGGGAACGGCTGGTCCTTCGAGAACCGCGACCGCATGTCCTTCTCGTACGTCTCGAAGGAGGACCTCGTCAAGGAGCTGATCTCGCCCGAAGGCGACGTCCTGATCCGGAACATCAAGGCGGCCGACCACATTGAGCAGTGCGCGGCCCGCTTCTCCGGCGGACACAAGCTGGGGCGGAAGTACGCCAAGGACAAGAGCCAGGAAAGCTACACCATCAAGACGCAGGGCCCGGAGAGCGAGTGGGTACTCACGGACGAGCACCTGCTCATGGACGAGGGGATCATCCTCTCGAGCGGCATACCCGATCAGCTCAACTGGCAGCACGGCGACGGGTGGACGAAGGACTTCGGGAAGCAGGGCGACCCGCACCTGCAGACGACCGTCAGGGAGAACAGCCACGTGGTGGGATACACGAGCTCCTACGTCTGGGACACGTTCGACGCGTGCTGGATCTCGTTCGAGTTCAAGTGCAACTCCACGGCGTACATTCCCGAGATCAGCTTCGACTACATCTTCGGATCGGAGGAGTACTACGAGTACGTCTACTCTGACTTCAACGACGCGTTCGGGTTCTACATCTACACCGAGGTGCCCGAGGTGCCCCTCCAGAGCAGGACGTTCAGCAGCGAGGCCGAGAACATCGCGCGCATCCCGAACCCTGGGTGGTACTTCAGGGACGGCACCGAGTGCCTCGAGGGCGAGACAAGGACGGAGACCAGCTCAGTCGGGACCGTCGTCGTGCAGTGTGAGCAGTTCGACATCGTCAGCATCAACAACGTCAATTACAACAGGAACTGGAGGGACTACTTCAATGGGAACGATCCGGAGGCTAGCGGTTTCGCGTACGGGCCGGACGGGGAGCAATGGCACCCGGTCGACGGCATCGCCTGCCAGGAGAACGCAGACGGGTACCACTCGGACAACACCGTGAATGATCTCGCCACCGACGCGGACGGCAAACTCATCAAGCGCATCTGCACCGGCGTGCCCTACCCCGGGATCGAGGCGGACGGGTTCACGGACGTTCTCCAGGCCCGAGCGGTACCGAACACCGGGGCCGAGATGTGGAACGAGATGAAGCTTGCCGTCGGAGACGTCGGTGATCACATCCTTGACTCGTGGGTGCTCCTCGGGAAGGAGAGTTTCACGTGCCAGGATATTACGCAGGCCCCCAGCACATCGACGATGCCGAGCGAGTCCCCGAGCATCCGGCCGAGCACGTCCAGTTCCCCGTCCCAGTCGCCGTCCATCTCGCCCTCAAACTCGAGGGCTCCGTCATTCAGCCCATCCCTCCTCCCAACCGAGTCGTCGTCGCCGAGCGCGAGCCCGTCCTACTCGCCCACGACGTCGCTTGCGCCGAGCACCATGCCCACGTTGGCGCCGAGCACGTCGATGATGCCCTCGGAGAGCCCGAGCTACTCGCCCACGGTGTCGACCATGCCCACCGCCAGCCCCACGGGCGTTCCCTCGATCAGCACGAGCCCGAGCGAGAGTCCCAGTATGGGCCCCACCGAGAGCAAGAGTCCCAGCGAGAGTCCGTCCGAGGGTCCCACCTTGTCGACTATGCCAACCACCTCGCCGTCCGACTCGCCGACGATCTCGTCCGAGCCCACCTACCTTCCGACGGACTCGCCTTCTACGTCGAAGATGCCCAGTGCAAGCCCCACAGACGTACCTTCTGCGTCGCCAACTGATCGTCCGTCTCAATCGCCGTCCGTCTCCAGCATGCCCAGCATTGCGGGAAGCCTGGCACCTTCGATCTCGAGCGGCCCGACTGTCAGCACCCAACCCACCGCCGCGCCAAGCGACAGCCCAACCATCAGCACGATGCCCTCGGCCAGTCCGTCTGCCAGCCCAACCGTCAGCAGCCAGCCTACAGCGGCACCGAGCGACAGCCCAACGGTCAGCACCATGCCTTCCGAGTCCCCATCGTTGAACCCAACTGTCAGCGCTAAGCCCACTGGAGCTCCGAGCGACTCGCCGACCACGTCCAAGGCTCCCTCATCAAGTCCCACCGCCCTTGGCGCGATCGGCCCCAACACTGTTTTTAACGACACAGATGAGGATGGAGTTCAGGATAACGGAGAGGATCCTCTCAGCGGCGTGACTGTTAATCTATACTGCGAAGACGCTGATGGTAGTTTTGTCCTTGTCAACACCGTAGTCACTGACGAGACTGGGTCCTACGAGTTTACTGGCATCAGCCCCGCACCGTGCTACGTCCAGGTTGACCCCCAAGTTGACGAGAACAGCAACTACGTGTATTCCCCCGTTGTCGATGGGGGAAACCAGATCCACCCCAATGGTACTACGCCTATCATTGACGTGAATTACAATGATGTCGTGGACGACGTTGATGTCGGTATGTACCAGCCCCTGGCCGAAGTCGGTCCCAACACTGTCTTCGATGACCTTGACAACGACGGCGTCATGGACGATGGCGAGGTTCCTTTGTCTGGCGTCGAGATCACGCTCAATTGCGATAACCAGGTGGTCAGCACGGCCGTCACGAGCGAAGAGGGAACGTACTACTTTGACGACGTCCAGCCTGGAGACTGCTACGTCTCTGTCAGTCCCGAGGTCGACGGAAACGACGGCTACGTCTTCTCTCCAGTTCCAGAGGAATTTCCAGTCGATACTCCCACGAACTCGATAGGAGGCAGCGGCAACTCCCCCACGGTGACTGTGGAGTACAACGACACCATCACAGACTGGAACGTCGGTATGCACCTCCCACTGGCGAGTGTCGGCCCGAACACGGTCTTCAACGACGTGAACGAGAACGGAATGCAGGACTCCGGAGAGGAGGCCCTTCCAGGGGTCCAAGTCAGCCTCGAGTGCGACGGCAGCGTTGTTGGAACAATGATGACGAACGATTCGGGCACGTACGAGTTTACTGGTCTCCACCCCGCAAGCGCTTGCATGGTCTCGGTAAACCCCGACATTGCCGGCGACGACATCGACGAGTCCTACATTTTCTCACCTGTTGTGGATGGCGGCAACCAGATCTTTGCGGATGGCAATTCAAACCACTTCTCGTTGGGTTATGACCAGAATGTCGATACGATTGATGTTGGCATGTACCTTCCTCCCGCAACTATTGGGCCCAACGAAGTCTTTGATGACCTCAACGGCGACGGCGTTCACGAGGACGGCGAACCGCCGCTAGCCAATGTCACTATCAACCTATTCTGCAAGCAACCCATCGAGGCTGCCGCCAGCGAGTTTGTCCTCGTCGAGACCATCATGACGGACGAGGCTGGGCAGTACCAGTTTGACGACGTCCAGCCAGGTTTGTGCTACGTTGAGGTTGACCCCGATCAAGAATATGTCTTCTCGCCCGTCGTAGATGGCGGCAATCAGGTCCATCCCAACGGCACAACGCCAGTGATAGAAGTTGACTACAAGGACAATATCGATGACTGGAATGTCGGTTTATATTCGCCCGTAACTGTTGGCAACAAGGTTTGGGACGATCTCAACGGTGATGGTGTGCAAGAGGACGGCGAGCCTGGCGTTCAAGGCGTCCCCATTACCCTGGTAGATGGATCGGGAAACGTCGTGGATATGACAAGCACTGGCGCAGATGGATTCTACAAGTTTGAGGACCTGCCCCCTGGAGACTACGCCGTCGAGTTCGACTTGCCGAGTTCTTACACCTACAGTCCCCCTGGCGATTCCGACTTGCTGCTTGACGCACTGCCTGATGAGAACGGGGTCATCCCTGAATTTGAAATCTCGTCCGACATTCTTCCCAACACCGATCAAACTCCAACTCAGACTCTCACTTCGGGCGAGATCAACAACTCGTTCGACAGTGGCATTTACATCCCGGTTGTGGTCAACGGTGTCGTGTGGGATGACCTCGATGCCAACGGCATTCAGGATGACGGCGAGCCAGGACTTGCCGGCGCGACTATCTACGTCATGGATGCGTCTGACCCAAACTCTTCTTCAATTGTTGGATCCGACACGACGACTGACAACGGAAGCTACTCTGTCACACTACCTCCAGGTGTCTACAAAGCCACGATAGCACCTCCTCTTAGCAATGGCGCCTCCTACACACTGAGTCCGCTTCCTGCGTCTGTCCCGGAGGGTGCCGAGGCCAATGACTTTGATCCCAACACATGGGAGACTGACGCACTGACCCTTGAGAGTGGAGGTACAGGTGCTGGGTCATTCGATGCTGGATTCTACACTACCGGAGTCATCAGCTCGAGCGTATGGAACGATGACAACGCCAACGGAATCCGCGAGCCACTCGAGGGTCCATACACCGGCCCCATGACTGTCAATGTATACCCGGTCGGGGAGGACACCCCCGTTGCATCGACTGTGACCAATCCGGTTGATGGATCCTACACGATCGAGAATGTGCCCCCTGGCGATTATGAGGTTGAATTTGTACCTGGAATGGATGGAATCACTTTCACCACGCCCAATGCTGGCGTCGACGAATCGTTGGACAGTGATGTTGACCCCGTCACTGGCAAGGCACTTCTCACTATCCAGTCGGGCGACGAGATCACTGACTTGGGAGTTGGCGTGACTGCCAACCCATCCATTGGGCCCAGCCAAGTCTTTGAGGATTTGAACGGAGATGGGTTGCTTGATCGCAGCGAGACTGGTCTCGCCTATGTAGCGGTTGCACTGTATGACTGTGACGGCAATTACAATGATGTCACTACAACTGACAGTGATGGATTTTACGAGTTCCCGAATGTGGAGGTTGGATGCTACTTCATTACAGTCAACAAGGCGCCGGGCTTTGAGTTTAGCCCAGTAGTTGAGGGTGGCAACCAAATTTCGGTCAATCCCAGCGCGGGTTATGGCAACTCATCGCCGACAGTTGAGCTCAATATTGGAGACAAGGAGGAATCTTTCTTGATTGGGATGTATCAGCCTGTGGCCATGGGCAACCGGGCCTGGAATGATCTCAATGGAAATGGTATCCAAGATGAGGGCGAGCCAGGAATGCCGGATGTTATCGTCTACCTAAGAGACGAGAGCGGAAATGAGATTGACAGTACCTCCACAGATGTTGATGGCAATTACTCATTTGAAGGCCTGTCCCCAGCCAAGTATGCAGTCCGTTTCGACCTTGTCAACTATCCTGATTATGTCTTCACTATTGTGGCCAAGAGTAGCACTCCGATCAGCAGCACCGTTGACGATCCTCCTAGTTCGCTTTACTCGGATGTCACAAGTGATGCAGACCGCGAGACAGGTATCACAAGCACTGTCCAAATCTTTTCCGGAACTTATTACCAGTCAGCCGATGCCGGAGCTTTTATCCCTGTTATCATCAATGGCACTACATGGCACGATCGTGATGCCGACGGCTTACGCGAGGACGGCGAGGAGGGTCTTTTGGGATCGACTGTGGAGCTGTTCAGCGATGGGGATTTGGTCGCCATTACTGTCACTGATGCCAATGGATACTGGATTTTTGACGACCAGCCGCCCGGAACTTACTATGCCGCGCTGACTCCTCCCCTTCCAGACTACGAGTTGAGTCCTTTGGCTGTCAACGGTACAGACTTCGACCCCGAAACATTCCAGACTGCTCCTGTGTCTCTTGTGTCGGGCGAATCAGGCGAAGGTCACTTCGATGCTGGACTATATTTGCCAGCAACTATTGGTGACCGTGTCTGGATTGATGAAACCCCCAACGGTATCCAAGATTCTGACGAGCTTGAATTTGACAATTCTAAGCCCATCATCATTGAGCTTAGAGATGAGCTCGGCTACTTTGTTGACTCAACTGAAACAGACAACGCTGGAAAGTACTCCTTCACTGGGGTCAAACCTGGAACTTATAGCCTCACTTTCATCTTGCCTGATGAGGAGAACGTCTTTACACTCCAACATGCAGGAAATGATACTGCTGTAGACAGTGATGTCAGCCCTTTAACAGGTTCCACCACTGTCACTGTTGTGTCGGCACAAGAAAAATTGGATGTTGACGCTGGTGTTATGGATGCAGGGCCATACTACCCAGATTGGACAAACGATGTGCAGGTGTGCACAAATGATGGGTTTGATCCTGCCTGGCTTGAGATCCAAGAGGTGAACTACCTCTACAAAAATAAAGAGGATTGCTGCAAAGCTCACTTCTGGTGGCGAATGACCCAATGCATGGCAAACGAAGAGTTCAAGTTCTTCAAGGCTGAGGGTGACAAGTGCGACTCTAAGATCTACTTTGAAGATTGGGAGAGCAACTCTGGAGAGCTCACTACTGACTGGACTGCCACCACTCTATTTGACACTGTCGAGGAGTGCTGTGCCAATACTGTTTGGTACAAGTATGACGAATGTGTTGCCGCCTCCCCCGTCACGTTCAAATTTGAGTTTTGTGTTGAAGTCCAGGGCCTTGTGGATCCTGCGGATTGTCAGTCGGCAGATATCTACGCCAACGTTCTCGAAGCTGCCATTAATGAGGGTCCTTACCATCATATGAACGAGACGGATACCCGCAGGCTTGGTCACCACGAGACCGATGCCAACATTACCAAGATCGGTGATGTTTCACTCTCTAAGGTTGATGGAAGTACTGTCTGTGGCGGTTCACTAGGTGGCCAAGGATTTATCAACACCCTGACAGGCACTGCTCCTGATATTATAGCCGCAGCGGATACAGTGTCAAGTGTCTGTGGTGTATTCACTGTCGAGGCTGGTGAGGGGTGCACTTCAGCTCAATGTCTGGATGATAACTACAACGGGATACATCAAGAGATGACAGAGTTTACTAATTCTGGAGATCTCACTGTTGCAATCAAGCGTCTGGCATCAGAACGTCTTCCACCTGTTCCCGAGTTGCAGTCTACGTTTGCCCTCCCATTTACCTTCACATCTCAGAACCTGCTACTTCCTGCCACAATAGCTGGCAATGTTGAAATGGCATATGTACCGTATCTACCTGGTGAGGATGGCGGAGACACGTGCATCGATATTCCAGCCATGGGTGTGCGGCCAAATACACCCAACTATCCAAGTTTGTATGACTGTTGCCAAGCCCACCGGCATTGGGCTGTTGAGCAGTGCTGTGAAAATGGTACAGGAGGATGCTCGGAAATTGGTGTGCGGTCACTGAGGGATGATAAGACACCATGGTTCTACCCGACATGGGAAAGCAAGAGACTTTGCTCTTCGAAAATGGTTTTGGAGCCTTATGACTCACCTGAGTTGCATTTCAAGTCACTGGAAGA
>NYWD01000118.1 GCA_002684855.1 Planctomycetaceae bacterium
GAAAAGGATACGTCCCATAATAATTTGGTCGGCCTCAACGCGTTGCTCAAGTTCAACGAGGCAAGGCACAAGCTCATAACCGCAAGAAATGCTCAAATTGAAGCGGTAACCGCCGGGAAGACCATTAAATTAGCACTCGATCAAATTGATAAGTGGGTTGCGAATAAGACAGTTGAGAAGAGCCACGTGGAAGCATCTCTTGCGACTGCTCGCACCGGTCTTTTCACTGCCATCCGTAATTTTATGCGAGCAAGCAAGGTTTTGAGAGAAGCGAAGCGCACTGAAGCGGCGGAGAGCAAGAAAATCTTGGCTAATGTGGAACAAACCATTTCGTCGCAGGAAGAACAAAAAATAAAAGCGACGGAAGCCTTGGCAGCTGCGAAAGAAGACAAGGCAAGTGCAGAAGCGAACCTGTCGAAAATCAATGCGGAATTGCAAAAATTGACCGACATGCTTGAGCTTGCCAAGGAAGAGTATGCAAATGCCGAGTCCGAGATGGCCATTGCGAATAAATTGTACGATACGTCCAGACAGAGGTACACGAAATATTCTAATGAGCTGGAGAAGCTTGAAAGCGAAGAAAAGGCACTGGATGAACAGCGTGCTGGATCTGATGAAGCAATACCAGGTGGCGCGTCAGGTGTTGAAGAAATGTTCGAAGAATATGCGTCTGGAGGTACTGGAGCTACCGGCATTTCTGGAGCTACCGGCATTTCTGGAGCAACGGGAGTCGATGAAGACGACGACGAATCCACTGGGGGCACTGGCATCACTGGAGCTACTGGCGCTATTGCTGCTACTGCTACTGGCACCACCGGGGCCACTGGCCTTGCAGGCATAGTCTTGAACACTGAGACTGGTGTCGAGGAAATTTTATCGGAGGCGACGGGACTTGAAGATGAAATTAAGGAGATATACACCAACACTGAAACTGTCGAAAAAGAGGCAGGACTTGCTGTGCATTCTATGGAAGAGAAACAAGCCGCAGTCGATGTTGAGAAAAAGCGAGTAGAGATGACCTCAGTGGACATGCAACATGCGGCCGAAGATGCTGCGTACGCAGAATCTCAGCACCTATTCGACGATGCCAAAACTGCCAAAAAGTCTGAGGCGGCCGATGCCGAAGCCCTCGAAACATTGCGTGATGATTTGAAGGAGAAGGAAGCAGCCTTGGCAGCGGCGTTGCGCGAGGCGACCGAAAAAACCCAGCAACTGAGAATTATGCGCCAAACAAATGCATATAAAATCGACTTATTGAAAGCGAAGCTCGTCGCTGACAAGAAAGCTCGGGAAATGCGCAAAGCAGTTGACGCAGCTCAAGACCGCATTGACGAGGCAAAGAACACGATGAGTGAAAAGAAATCCGAGGCTGGTGAGGCAGAAGAGCGACACAGTGAGGAAATATCTAAATTGGAAGATCTCAGGGAAAGCCTATCTGGTGCGAATGCAAAAGTTGCTGATGAGACGACCGAATTGTCGCGCATAGAATCCAAGCTGGAGATAGCCAACGATGAGAAGATGGCCGATGTGGAGTCTGTCCAGAAGACCAGTGAAGCTGAAAATCAAGCCGAACGGTGGTCGGAGCAAGCCGTAACTGCTGCACAAGAAAACCCGGAATTAGGGCCTCTGGATATCGCCAGCATGGCCACTGGCGTGACTGGAATGACTGGCAGTGTCGAGGAGATGGCAGAAGAAACCAATAGGATTTACCTCGAAAAGGAAGCAATGTATAAGGAACATTCATCGTCTCTAGCGGAAATCGAGCACGCCTTGTTTCAAGGGGAAGCGAAACTTCTGGAGTACAAAGCGCAGAAGACCAAATACGAAGAGGCGATTGCATCATACCGTGCCGAAAAAGATTCGCTGGAAGCGGGCGTCAATAATGCCAAGGACAAGGCAATGGCAGAGCTGATGAAAAAGAAACATGCTTACTTCATGGATCGCGATGCATCTGTGCGTGACTACGACATTTCCAAGCGTATGAGCAACCTAGAATCGAAGATTAACGAACTAAACTTCCAACTGAAATCAGCCATGGAGGAATACAAAAAGGCGCATGCTGAATATTTGCGCCTTGATTCCTTGCGACAACAGCGCTGGGAAGAGAAGGCCCCACTTCGTGAAAAATTGAACTCGGCAAGTGGGGAAGCTGCATTAGCACTCCAAGTGATGAAAATGAAAGCCGGGCAATTTAAGGATGCTCTCGCAAATTTGAATACATTGCGGGGTGAGATCGAAGAGCAGCGGAAGAATGTTCCGGGAGCTGATGGCAAGCCAACTGCCCTGGATCTGAACTTGAAAAGTGCAAAATTGGCGAAGAAAGAGAAGAAACTAAAAATGAAGCATGCAGAAATCAAGGCCGCCCAAGCTGAAGCGAAACGCCTTCGCGCAGAGAATGACATTGACGAGGTCATGAACAAAGTTCAACGAACAGGGAAATTTGCGAAAGAACTCTTGGATGATCTGAAAAAACTGAAAGCAGGCGAGCCTATTGATGCAGTAAAAATGACGAAAGATGTTGAAGACGACTTTCAAACTGTACTCAAATTGCAGGCTTCCGCCAAAGCGAGCCAAGGAGAAATGCTGCAGAAAATCGCACAAGTCGTGAAAGGAATTACGAATGTTTTCGCCGAGCGCATTTCTAAGAAAGATGCTGATATCAGTAAAGCTGAAGAGAAAGTCGAAAAGCTTACTGCCTCCTTCAAAGAACTGGAAACGAAGCTCGTAAATGCTGAGAAGCATGCCCGCGAGTTGAACGACAAAGTGGGTGAAATTGTGGTTGCTTACGATAGTGCTGTGAAAGAAAGCGCTGCTGCGCACGAAACAGAGTTGGAAGCGAAGGGGAAACTTGTGTCTGCGAAGTCTGGCACTGAAGAACATTTGAGGCTCGAGGAGGACGCCACGGAAGCTGCACGAGCTGCGCGTAAAGCCAAGTCTGCAGCGACAAAGCTTAATATCCAACGTGACATCGTGACTAGCGAAGCCGAAGAAGCCGAAATTGCTGTCAGCGAGGTCAAATCTGAAGTTGCTGCCGCGAAAGAGATGGTCGATGATGCCAACACTGAATTGAGCGATTTGACTGCGGAGCGCACGAGGCTCGAGTCTAAAGCCGAAGATTTAAAGGTGAAGGCATCATCTGGAATCCGAAGTGAAGTTCGTGAAACTGGCGCCCCAGGACCCCTTGTTATGTCGGTCGAGGATGCATCGAAAATCCGCGCTCTAGCACAAATCGAAAGCGATGCACGCAAGCAGTATTTGGACAAGCAAGACAATGTTGCTCGAGCTGGCCATTTGATGAAGACAATTAAACACGAGAGTGTTGTTGCAAACGCTGCAATGTCTGTCTTGAACCGCCGCAATGCTTCCGCTGTTGTGAAGAAACTGGCTGGAACGATTACTCCACTGACCGATAAAATCGATGTCATAGCGGCACAAACTGCAAAGGTTGAACATGTTGCCGTTAAACTTGGCCAAGAGGCGCATGTTGACTTAATGAAGCTAGATACAATCGAGCAAATCAAGAAGGCTGTGACGGATAGAATCGAAGCTGGTGAGGTGTTCAAGGAGGCGTGGACGAATAAAACTCATTATGGAAAGTATCTGAATGACGTCAAGGCTTCTTCAGACAAACTAGTGTTGAAGTATGGCGATGCTGCTGAAAATGATGAACAGCTTGCCCATGACGCCAAAAGTGCCCTGTTTGCAGCCGACCGCGCTGCCCATTTTGCCAACGAAGCAACCAAGGCTGTAGCGCACGCGAAGCATCATTTGAAGGAAACCAAGGTCCGAAGCGAAATTGCTATCAAAATGTGCAGCAAATTGAATAGCTCGAAATTGTCAGGGTTTGAAACTTGGCTGTCCTCCGGAGAGCATGTAGACGAAGAAGCTAACACAGCTGCAAATGCTGCGGTTAAACTAGCGCGCGAATTAACTGATGCTTCGAACGAGGCGACCGTCAAAGCGCACAAGGCTTCCTCTGACAAAGAACGTAGTGACATGGAAGTCAGTGAGTTAGAAAAAATGTTAGCTGATGTTACACGGAAAGCTGACGCCGACTGCAAGAAAGCTAACGAAGACGACCAAGCCCTTGCACAACAAAAACAAGTTAGCGAAGCCGATAGCTTTTTAGCGGGTTTGGAAGCCTCAAGGTTAGCTGCAGAATTAGAGTCGAAGCGACAGCGGAAACTGTGCAAACAAAGCCGTGCCGAACAGCACGACATCGCCACGCGTTTGGGTAAGGCGACAGCCAAACACAAAAGGCTGGTCGAAGAGTCGGTTGCGTTGCATGCAACCGCGGCTTCAAAACAAGCTGAAAGCAAGGCTGCGGCGATGGATGCGATGAAAAAGAGTGAATACAGCCATCTGCGCACACATCAAGAGACACAGGCATACCTGCATGCCAGAGATGCAGCTTGCAATAAATCGGCATCTTTGATTACGCATGTTGAAGATACCCGAGCAACCATCGCTAATTTGGAGAAAAGCGCGTCTGTACTCCAAGCTAAAGCGAAGGAATCCCGCAAAGCTGCCGAAGCCAAACTTTCGGATGCACGCGCTAAACACGATGAAGTTTCCATTTTGAAAAAGGAAGTAGCGGCAGCGTATACGCATGCGATTCAAGTGTATAAAACATGGCGAATCAAGGTGAAGGAGATGGTGAACCGGAAAGACGAGTTGTTTATGGCCCGCCGAAGGGAGATGGACATTTTGCGAAAGGTCCCGATTCGTGTCCGTGAACATTTAGACAAAGCTTTGGATATGCAACGTCAACGCGCAGAGAAGCTGATCGATGAGTTGCATTCGCATAGCCAAGGTCAAGTTTCTCTAGGAGACGAAGCGCATGGCCTCAAAGAGAAGGCGGTTGGTCGTGAAAACCAAGCCTTGAAGATGCGTCGTGCAGTCCGAAAAGCCGAGGAGGAATCGGCCAAGAAGGCGGAAAGTATGATGATGCAAATGCTGAACAACGCCAAGGACCTTGCCACCAATTTTCAGGCTGAAGTGCCATCTGAAACCGGCAGTACAGGAACCACCGGGGCCACTGGGGTCACCGGGGCCACCGGGGCCACTGGGGCCACTGGGGCCACTGGGGCCACCGGCCCCGCTTTGACGGCGTCGGCGAGTCCGGCTGAAGCAGCTGTGGAAAGTGATATGAAAGCTGAAGCCGATGACTTAGTCAAAGAAAAGAGTCAGCGAGAAAAAGAAATGTCTGTGGAGCAAGATATTCAAGAGGAAGTTGTGCAAGGCGAGAAGGCCGGTATTTCTCGAAAAAAGAGCCCGCTGGCACATTGGCTGGGTTCTGATGCGTTGTCTGACGCCCACGGTTGCGTAACGGCAGCCGGGGAGGCTTTCTGCCATGCCACCTCGAAATGCTTTAGTGTCAGCGAGCCTGATGTATGCCCGAGCGCGCTCTCAGAAGTAGCCCTGGTCAACGAAGTGATAGTGCCGGAGTGCCCATGGTGCAAAACCCCTGAAGAAATCAAAAAGATGCATACGATGGACAAAAAGTTCTTGTATCCGAATGAGTTACACAATGCTCGCAAAGTAGTCGATGAGCGTGTATTGGAGTGGACGGGCGAAATCTCGAAACGCCAAGCTCGCAATGAGGCATCCTACAACAAGACGGCGACTGTCCTACACAATCTCACGAAGGAATCGTCAGACTCTCGGTATGCATACGATTCGGAGCATTCCAAGTCGGTGCTTCAAAGACAAGCGAAGCACATCGAGGGTCTTCCTGCTATCAACGCAACGGCCATCATAAAGGAAGTTGCGTCGAAGCGCCTGGCAACGGAGAAGAGGGCCTCGCAAGTTCTTTCCCAGGTTAATATAACCTCGGCTCTGGATGCAACGGGGGCCACAGGTGCTGCCACAGGTGCTGCCACAGGTGCTGCCACAGGTGCTGCCACAGACGGCGACGCCACAGGGACTAGCGACGCATCGGGCCCAACAGGATCACACGCCGAAGTGGAGGCCGCGACTCGGCGTCTGGAATATTCCCAGTTTAAAATCAAGAAAACTGAACTTCAGCAAGAGGCGGTTGCGTTGGCCGAAAAGTATCGTGACACCGAGGTGGCTGACCCAGACGCTCATAACAAGTTGATGGCCATCCAGGAATTGGTGCGTACAGTTAAGGACATGGACGGGCTGGAAATGGCACGTCATCACCTTGACAGTGTTGTAGGTGTTTTCGAAGGTGCTGGTACTGGCGGCGAAGGGTCTAACTCCACCAATACGACGGACACAGACGACGACGATGCGGATATTTCCATGACCGGGGATGAAGGTGGTAACAGTAGTTTGACGAAGGAACTGGAGACACAAAAAGCGCACATGGAAGAGTTGAAAAAGGACCATGCGTTGAAGGAGCAAGAGTGGACAACAGCCCACGAAGTTATGAAGAAGAAACTTGAGGAAAGTGAAAAGGCACTTGAGATTGCTAACCAAAAGCAACCGACAAGTGTCGGGAACGTACGTAATGATGTGACTGACGAGGAAGTGGAAGAAGCGATTGAAGGTACATCCGCCTTGCTTCACCATCCACTATCGGAAGTTTCCACGGGCCCTCAGGGGGGGTCTAATGTCACCGGTAGTAACACATCTACTGCCACATCTAACGTCACCTGTGAACCTTTGCAACCAGCAGATTCGACGAAACCTGATAGTGATTGTAAAATGTTTAGTGCACATGGTAAACAATGTGAAAAAGATTTGTCGTTCGATGCCGCCGGGAAATTCTGTGAAAGTAAGGGGGCACACATATGCTCTCATAAAGAACTTGTCGATGCTTTCAAAGCCGGGTACTCGACAACTGTTTGTGGCTGGACCACCACTGTATTGTCTGGGGAAGGCCGCCTTGTCGAGAATATCCTTCAAGCGGACGGCCCAGCGGGCAAGAAAGGTTTCAACGTATGCGAAATTGAAAAGAACGATGGTGCCCTAAATGGGGTACATTGTTGCGGAACAAGCCTGTAGGTGTGCAATTGAAGTTCCTCTCCTCTTGCAGACACGTGCATAATGGCGTGGTGGAAACACGTAAACGACGCGCCTGGTGTCGTACAGAGATCATGAAGCTTCAAGATTTGCGCTAATTAGTAAAACAAAAAGTAAGATTATTATATTTTTATCATAAAAAAA
>NYWD01000119.1 GCA_002684855.1 Planctomycetaceae bacterium
CCGCCGAGATCAGGGGATCCACCGACGCGTTGACCCGGGCCTCCTCCGACTGCGCATCCTCGTGATCGGCGTGCTGGGAGTCCATCACCCGACGCCAGATGTCGTAGTCGTAGAAGGTGACCTTCGATTCGCCGGCGACCTCGGACCGCATCCGCCGGACCTCGGGCTGGTTCGGGTTGAGTCGAAGCGAACTGTCGAAGTGGAACATCGCGAGTTCGAAGTCGTTCGAGTTGATGGCCTCGAAGGCGTTCTGGTTGCTCTGCGAGCTCATCTTCTCGCGGCTGAAGGGCAGGAGACCCTCGCGCATGCCCGCTCGAAGCGAATTCACGAACTCGGCGCCCTGCCGACCCGTCTCCTCGATGAGGTCGTCGGCGACGATCTTCGGCGTGATCATGAAGATGATCTCCCGCCGACTGACCGAGTTGTCGTGGCCGCTGAACGCGGCCCCGACGATCGGGATGTCGCCGAGCAGCGGAACCTGGCTGTTCGACACCGTGGTCTGCTCCTCGAAGAGGCCGCCGAGCACCAGCGTCTGTCCGTCACGGACCTTGACGTTGGTCGAGATCTCGTTGGTGAACTCGTCGGGGACCTGGACGAGGCCTTCGGAGACGCCCACCGCCAGCGTTCGCAACTCGGCGCTGGACACGCTCGGATAGAGCTCCATCCGGATCGTGTCGTCCTTCGAGATGAAGGGGCGGAACATGAGCTTCACGCCGGTGTCGAGGTACTGGACGGTCTGCGTGGTCGTGGTGTCGGTCGCGGTGGTCGAGAGATAGGCCACCCGCTTGCCCACCATGACCTGCGCCCGCTGCCGGTTGAGCGCCATGATCCGCGGGCGGGCCAGCACCATCGTGTCGGTGACCTGGTCGAGGGCGCGGACGAACACCGAGGCGTCCCCCGCCACGAGTCCGACCTTGAAGTTGCTGGGGCCGGTCGCGGTGTTTCCGGGCGTCGACTGCGTCGCCCAGGAAGCGTCGTCGCCGTTGTAGACCGGCACCGCGCCGCCACCCTCGTTCGGCGGCACGGTTCCCCGCAGGAGATCCGTCACCGGCCCGAGCGGCGAGACCAGCTTGGTGATGTCGAGGTTGCCCATGATCGAGAAGTCGACGCCGAATGCATCGGCCTCGGCGACCTGGACGCTCGCGATCGTCGCGTCAACGACGACCTGTCGGGGCGCGGTGTCGATCTCGTCCAGCAGTTCCGCGATCCGGTCGAGGCGGTCGGGGTAGTCGTTGACCACGAGGATCGCGGCCTTCGCCCAGTTGTCACCCCCCATGTCGCCGAGATCACGTTCGATGCCGCCGGCGACTTCACCGATGAAGCTCAGCTTGCCACGATCCGAGAGGAGCGGCGTCGCGAATTCGCTGGCGTCGCGTGCAGAGAGGTGCTCGAGCTCGAACATCCGGCTCTCGGTCTTTCGATCGAGGGCCTCCATCCGGGCGAATTCCTCCTGCGTGTAGACGTAGATGAACTTGCCCTCCTCGATCCACCGGAATCCGTTGGGCTTGAGGATGGCGTCGAGGGCCTCCTCGAAGGTCACGTCGAAGAGATTGGCGCTGATCACCGCGGAGACGTTCCGGCTCGCGATGACGTTCCGCTCGCCCTGGAGGGCGAGCATCTGGAGCACCTGGGCGAGATCCGTGTCCGTGACCTGGATGTTGAAGGTGTCGAAGTCGTCGACCTCGACGCCGCTCAGGTCGATCGACTCGTCCGTCGATTCCTGGCCGAAGCGCTCTTCGGCGGACGCGGACGACGAGAGGGCGAACGCGACGACGGCGGACAGGATGCCGCCGGCGATGCTGCGGATGGAATGGTGGTGGTTCATGGTTGCTTGAGCTCCTCGCCCTGGGGACGGATGTCGACTGACCCATTGCCTCCCGCGATCAACCGGAGAACGAATTCGTGTCCCCCGGCCTCGATCACGACCGACCCGGTTCGAACTTCGAGCAGACGGATTTCGACACCGTCCGCTCCCACGGGGATCTCGTCCCCGATCCTGCACGCCCGACCGTCGATCAGTGCGATCCCTCGGTCGGAAATCAACCCCTGGACCCGGACACCGGAGATGGTCGATGCGAGCCGATCCCGCACCCGCCGAGCCTCACTGGTTTCGTCTTCGGTCGATCCGACACCCGACTTCGATCCGACCGGGGGCTCGACCGCCGTCGATGTGGGTCTGGGGAAGTGATGCGGACTGACCCGCATCGGATCACGCCGAAACTCCGCATCGAGTCCCGGATCGGGGAGGTCCGGGAACTGGACGACACCGGGTCCGGTCGCGATCCCGGTGGGTTCCTCGGTGGCCATCGCGGTGCGTGGAATCGTCGTGAGAAGCCGAAGCCTTGCCCAGAGCAGCAGGCCGAGCGGCTGGGCGAGCGCCACCAGCGGGATGACGAGCACCAGTCCGGAGATCACCGTGCTGCGACGAGTTCCGAAACGGACGAGCCGGGCGCTTCGGAGGCGCAACGCCGCGGCGATCCCCTGGAACCGCGCTCGCGTCGACATTCGGCCGGGAACGATGCTCATGAGGACTCCTCCGTCGAATCGAGCCGGTGAAGGACCTCGATCTCGATCGAGACCCGGGCGATCTCCGCGTCGATCTCGGGATCGCGATCGAGCCTGAACTCGGTCAGGCGGTTCGGGACGTCCATGGACTCGATCCGATCGAGCACGTCCTCGATCGCCGGCCAGGACGCCGTCAACTCGATGCGAATGGGCGTCACCTCCCAGGGCGGATCCGCTTCGATCCCCACCATCCCGCTCCGCTCCGCCGTGAACGTCTGGTCGATCACGATGACTCCGTCGATGGGAAGGGAGAGCATCCGGATGATCCCCGCGAGATCGGGAGGGCCCACGTGCACCCCCGTCGGGCATTCCCGCCCGAGCATCTGGATCCGGCGATCGAGTTCGACGCGAAAGGGGACGAGACGATCGGCGGGTACCGGTGACTCCGCGACGCGGGCCAGCAGGGAGGCCGTCTCCGCTTCCTGCCGGGCGGCGCGGGCGTGCAGCGGCACGATGCCGAACCACGCGACGACCGCCGCGAGAATCGCGATCCCGACCGCGGATTGGATGATTCGGTCGGCGTTCATTCGTCGTTCTCCGATGGGACAACCGCGAGCACGGGGCTCGAGGTCTCGAGATCGATCTCGAAGACGATCCGGAACGCCCGGGCGGTGTGATCCTCGATCGATCGATGACGGGTCGATTCGACCCGGACATCCCGGAAGAGCGGCCGGCGCCGGAGCGCCTCGACGAAGAGGGCGACATCCGCGTCGGTCGCGGTGAAACCTTCGATCTCCGCCTCGATCCGTCGCCTCGAATCGACTTCGGATCGGGCCCGACCGCCTCGCACCGGGCCGGCGATCAGCGATGCCGCATCGAACTCGATCCGCTCGAGCGTGCCGGATTCCGGAAGATCGTTCGCGATCGCGGCGAGGAGCGGTGCCGCACCGAAGGGGATCGAACAACGTCTCCACGCCTCGAGCCTGCGACCCGCGTCCTCGAAACGGTCGGTGATCTCCGCCAGCTCGCGTTCGACCCGCAGGACCTCGTCCGCTCGCGTGACCGCCCGTGCATGATTCGAACGCGACTCGCCCAACCGCCACGCGGCCGCGGACCAGGCTGCCGAAAGGCAGACCGCCGCGACGGTGCAGAGCTGCACCAGACGGGTCCGTTCCCGCGCGACGGCCACGCGATTCCGCACCGACGAAGGCCGCAGGTCCATGATTCGTCCGGTCATGCGGCCTCCCTTCCACGTCTCGGCATCGGTCGGATCGCGAGCCCGAAGGCGGTGACCCATTCCAGCGGAGTCGAGTTCTCGCCCTTCGGCGCGGCCTCGAGGCGCGCCTCGACGACCGGTTCGGATTCGATCTCGATGCCCGGGACCGCCACCTCGATCGCCTGCCGGAGGCCGGGCGTCGAGCCCGCCTCGCCGCTGAGGTGCAGCGCGTTCGGGCGTCCCGATCGCGTGGTGACCGTGACGTATCGAACCGCCATCGCGATCTCTTCGGCCAACGAGGCTCCGGCTCTTCGCACCGCGGCCGTGACCTCGGCGAGCACCTCCGGCTCGAGCGTCCGGTCCCTCCCGTCGAGCCGGGTCCGTCGGGCGGTGGCCGCGTCGATGCCGAGTCCCGCGGCGAGTTCGGCGTCGAAGGTGGCGCCCCCGACGTCGCTGCGCTTCGCGAACATCGTTCGGTCCCCCCGGGTCACGACGATCCACGATTCGGTCTCCGAGACGTCCACCACGACCCGGGTCTCGTCCTGTTCCTGCTTTCGTCGCGATCGGAGGGTGAATGCCCGTCCCACGCCGAAGAACGCCGGTTCCAACGCCAGCGGTCGGATTCCCGCCGCGATCAACGGGGCGAGCCGCGCCTCGAGCCCGCTCGCGGATGCCGCGACGACGAGCATCTCGGTCCGGCCCTCGGCATCGGTCTCCCGGGAGAGCGCCAGCGCATCCGCCACGACGTCCGAGCCGTCCAGGTCGAGCAGTCCGGCGGCCTCCCAACGGGCGGCTTCACGGAGTTCCGCGTCCGCGAGCAGGGGCAGTCGGGCGGGCCGGACGGTGATGTCCGCGCGCGGCGGCGCGACGATCGCGTCCCGTCCCCGAAATCCACGAAGCGCGGCGCGAAGAAGCCCGGGGTCGACCTCGCCTTCCGCGTCGAAGGGCACGAAGACGGCGCGCCGGATCTCGTCGGAAGTCGACCCCACCTGCACGAGTCGCAGACCGTGATCGCAGAATTCCACGCCGAAGGGCGGCGTGCGGCGGATTTTGAAGATCGATCGAATCGACATTCGGGCGCCTCCGGATCGGTGGCGAGGGACCCGTCCCCCGCGATGGCCGACGTCAGCGTCGTCCGACCCGGATCATTCTTCGATCCGTTCGACGGTGATCTTTCCCGTGAATCCACTCAAACGGAGCAAATAGGACCCACTCTCCCCGCGCATCCGGACCTCGCCGGTGCTCGTGAGGGGGGCCCCCCCCGCCTGGAGCGGACCACCGAGCGCGTCGTAGGCCACCCAGTCGTTGCCGCCCAGATCGACCTCGGTGATCTCCACGCCGGCGAACCGGTCGTCCCGGTCGAAATCGACGATGAAGCGACCATCGGTGCCGATCGCGGTCGGATGATCGAGATATTCGGCGGTCTCGGGATCGAATCCCGCGTCGTAGAACGCCTGGTTGGACGGTGCGATGATCGCGTATCCGTGGATGCGGTCGTTCGCATCGCGGAGGAACTGGACCCGTCGAATCCGCTGCATCGCCAGCGCGTCCGTCTGTGCGAACGTCAGGTCCGCGATGACGGACCGCACCGCCGCCTGGACCGTGAAGGTGTCGGCATTGATGAGCCGGGGCACCAGCAGGGCTCCTGCGAGCCCGAGAATGGCGATCACGATCACCAGTTCGACGAGGGTGTAGGCGCGTCGCTTCATCGTTTCATGGACTCCGAGGCGAGGAAGTCAGTCCCCCCGTGAACGGACCGCATCGGCGAGGCGGTCGTAGTCGATCGCGATCTCCTCGACGTTGACGATTCGAACGCCGACCTTTCCGGAAGTCAGCGTGGCCGACATCTCGGCGAGCTTCGCCTCGACCCGCCCGAGGCGATCGATGATCTCCTTCCGCTGCCGTGCCGCCGCGTTGCCGACGCCGGTGACGGCCTCGGCGGGCGGTCCGTTTCGACGCGTCGATCGGTACTGGCCGGCCGCATCCGCGGAACCGACCAGCGGGCCGGCGGTGACGAAGAGGGTCCAGGTCAACGCGACGGCGAGCACCGTGTTGATGAGAAGCAGACGTCGCAGGGATCGTTCGTGTCGCATGTTGGTTCCTCGAGGAATAATCGCTCCGGTCTCCGACATCGGCAGGTCCGGTCCGGATCTGAGCCGGACTTCCGGGCGATTGGAAAAGGCGGATCGCCACGGCCTGCAGGATCCGCGCAGGTCCCGCGCCTCCGTTCAATCGAGGCAGGGATCGACGGGCGCACGGCGTCCGATAGCCGGGGCTCCGGCGATGGTCCGTCGCATCGAATCTCGACGTCCCAGCGGGAGCACTCGAACGCTCGAGTCCACGAGGAAGGCTCGCCACGCCTCGATCGACGCCCCCGGCGAAGGGACTTCGACGGGCCGGTCGGCGATGCCGATCAGCAGGTCGGGCAGGGTCGCACGGCTCCACAGCACCATCGTGTCGGACCAGGCCGGACCGGCCCCGCGATCCTCGAAACGGCAGACGAGCATCAGGTCTTCGCACGACTCGTCCGAGAGCGACGCGACGATCCGTGCATCCGGAGGAACCAGCGTCCGCATTTCCCGGAGTTTCGCCCAGCGCGGCGAGGTCGCCCCGCCGGTCGGCGTCGACCATGCATTCCGTCCGAGGGTTCCC
>NYWD01000120.1 GCA_002684855.1 Planctomycetaceae bacterium
ATGTTTTTGAGGGTGGATGTGACCGTTACGCTGGTTTGTCGTGTGGGTTGACAAGTGCAAGAAGTGTCAACATTAGCAATTTCGTCAGTCGTCAGTTTAAGTTCTTTTAGTACTTCCACATTATATTTTTCACACGAGGCAACAGCCTCAGTACATGAAGTATTTTGGTATACCAATGTATTTTCAATATTTTGAGTAGGAGCGTTCGTTGGAGGAGGGGTAGCTGGTCCATTAGTAGGAGCAGTGGTAGCTGGTCCATTAGTAGGAGCAGTGGTAGCTGGTCCATTGGTAGGAGCAGTGGTAGCTGGTCCATTGGTAGGAGCAGGAGTAGCTGGTCCATTGGTAGGAGTAGGAGTAGTCGGATTGGTTGGGGCCGGGGTTCTTGGGTCAGTAGGAGCATTGGTAGGAGGATTGGTAGGAGCATTGGTAGGAGGATTGGTAGGAGCATTGGTAGGAGCATTGGTAGGAGCATTGGTAGGAGCATTGGTAGGAGCATTGGTAGGAGCATTGGTAGGACTTTTAGTGGCACCAACAGTGACAGCCAGCGTGGATTTAACGGCAGTTGTGTATCCACCAGCATCGTTTGCGGTACATGTCACAGTAGCAGTACCATCTTTTGCCAAAGTAGTCAGAATAACTGATTTCGGTGTGTTGTAAGCTGCAGGTTGGAAAACATACGAAGCAGTGACTGGGTCTGGCACAACACTAGTGTCACTGGACTTGCAGGTGACGGTTACATCTGCAGCTGGAGGAGAAGCTAGTTTGATAGTGTAGTCGGTGATTTGCTTATTTTGTTGTGTGGCAATTTCGGCAACACTTCCGACAACCCCAGCTTTCACTACAGTGTATTTCACAGCGGAATTGACGCCGGTGTACCCAGATCCAGAGGCATTACATGTTACAGTAGCAGTTCCTTCCGATCCCATTGCGACCTTTACAGTTTGGGCCTGGGACCAGTTGCCTGTAGTGAAGGCGTATTGAATGGGATTTGGGTTGTTGACGACGGCAGGCTTGTCGGACAGACACGCCACATTCACAGTAGAAAGAGGGGCTGATCCAAGTCGAATCGTGAGGTTATTGTATGTACCTCCTACGGTGGTAGTGAGTTCATTTTTAGGAGTGAGATTGTCAGTGCTGGAGACGAGGGAGCCTTTGACGGAAACGTTAACCTGGACACTCATCGTTGTCTTGTAGACACCCACATCGGAAGTAGGTTTACAGGTCACGAAAGTGTCTCCACCAGCACGTCCTTTAAGCTTGATATCCTGCGCAGTAGCCCAGCCACTAGCAGTGGTGTCTGGCTTGAAAGTATATGAGCTCGCACCATTGATTTCAACAACATTGGTGCTGGTGACAGTACATTGCACGGTGACATCACCACTAGGTTCGGACTTCAATTTAATAGTAAACGTTTCTTCCTTGTTAACAGTGGTGTCGATGTTTGTCTTGGAAACTTCGATTCCAGCATCAGATGTTTTCACTGAAAGTGCAGTCGTTGCTCCTTCATATCCACCGCCGCTTCCAGTGTTGCATGTGACATTTGTTTGTCCGGGACCAGAGTAATTAATTTTCATGTCTTGGTCGGTATTCCAACTGTTCACATCAAACTTGAAAGCTTTCGAGGATGCATTATCTATTTTAGCCACTCCAGTGTTTCCAGATGAGCAGGTGACAGTGACGTCACCGGTCGGTTTAGAGCCTAATTTAATTTTCAGTGTATCACTGTCTCCAGTCGATCCACTTAAATCGGAAGCTGCTTTGGTTCCGTCGGTAGTAACCTTCACAGATCCCTTAATAGAGACTTGAGTGAATGCTGATACGGTGGTATCGTATCCTCCAGTATCGGCTTTTGGTGTACAAGTAATCTTAACATTTCCGACACTTACCAAGTCAAGATACATAGTTTGCGGTACAGAAAAGCTAGCAGGAGCAAACGTGAATTCTATTTTGTTATTTCCAGTAGTTGAAGTGGCGGTTGTCTCGAGTTTTACCAATGCACTATCATCTGCTACGCATTCGACCTTGACAGCACCTGAAGGTGACGAGTTCAACTTAACAGTGAGAGTTGGTCTTGGGTCTTTTTTAACAGGTTCAGTAATCACGTTTTGTGATAATGTGATGCCTCTGTCAGCGACATTGACAGTTGCAGAGTTTTGGACTCCGTTGAATCCGCCATTTTGAGCTTGGCAAGAGACCGATGCCGTACCAGCTCCATTCGCAGTTAAGACTACGGCTTGTTGAGTATTAAAATTGCTGACTCCAAAAGAGTATGATACGGATGGTATACTGACAACACCGCTGTTGCTTGTGGAACAGTTCACCGTGACTTCTGCTGAAGGTTCAGAACCAAGAGAAATGTAAAAGTTGTTAGCAACGGCTCCTTTGGTGAGGTTAAAGATATTAGATGACATGTTCAGTTGTCCACCCACGGTGACGTTCAACTCGAACTTGTTGGAAGATGTGTATCCTCCTCCAGATGGAGTGCAGATCAACTTGGCAGATCCAATGGCCCCAGTTTTGAAGGTAACAGTTTGCTTTTTGTTCCAAGCGTTGCTGTCAGATTCATTTGATGAAAAAGTGTACGTCGTTGTTGCTGGGTTGTTCACTATGGTTGCTTTGTCAGATAAACAAGTGACAGTAGTAGTTCCGCTTGGTGGGGCGTCAAGCACAATGGTGAAGTCACTTATTGTTTCTCCCGGAGAGGCAGCCAGAGACGACTTGCTTCCAGTGATTCCAGCATCGTTGACTGTGATGGTGACGACGCCAGGATTGGCTCCGTCAAATCCGCCACCTGTTGGAGTGCAGGTGATTGTAGTCTTGCCTTTAGCGACAGTGTTGAGTGGAATAGCTGTAGCAGTGTTGTAATTGGAAGCAGTAAATGTGTAACTGCTTGGGATCGGGTTAGCTACGATGTTGGTGTTCCCCGACTCGCATTTCACTGTAACAGTGCCGGTTGGTGCAGAACTCAAATTGATTTTCCAGTTGTATTCAGAACTACCAGTAGTTTTTGTGAGCGTTTCTGATGAAACAATTACTCCCGCGGTGACAGTGATGTCGATCTCAACTTTGTTTGCTGGTTTGTATCCTCCAGATTCGTTGGGAGTGCAGGTGATCTTGCTGCTTCCAGCTGCTTTAGTTTCGATAGTAACAGCTTGAGGCTTATTCCACGCATTTGTGTTCGAATCGTCTGTGTAGAAATAGTAAAATGATGGATTAGCACTGGCAACAGATGCATTACTGGTTTGACATGTCACTGTCACGGTGTTCGAAGGCTTTGAATTCAATACGAGAGTTACACTCTTGTCCTTTTGGTTAGCGGTCAAGGTTTTCTTGGTGGCGCTAGCAGTGATTCCAGGATCTGCGGCTGTGATAGCGGTTAAAGATGTTGCGCCATTGTAATCACCTTCTTTTCCATCGGCTTTGGCAGCTTGGGTGGCACTACAATTGATATTGGCGTTTCCAGCCCCGGCGATTGTCAATTCCAACTTTTGAGCGGTAGTTGTTGTGAACTTTAGCTCGGTGGAAGGAACGGTGACTGCGGCGGTGTTGCTCGACAAACATTTGACAGTTACTGGTTTACCGGCCTCTGGTGTACTACTCAACGCAATGGTGAAACTTGTTATTTTTTGTCCAGATGTGACACTCATTTTTGTTGCACTTGGCACAATACCAACTGAGGTGACAGTTAAGGATTTTTTAATACTGTTAGTGTAGCCTGAACCTGTCGCATTGTCAGCGGTACAAGTAATGGAGGAACTGCCAGCTTCAGCCAAGGTTAGTTTGAGACCTTGTGGAATACTGTAGTTGTCATTGTAGAAGTAATACTCCTCTGGGACAGGTGTTGGTACTACTTCTTTATCTGAGGACACACAAGTAACAGTGACTTTGGAATTTGGAGCCGAATCCAGTTTAATTGCGACGTCACTGGCGGTGGTGGTTGTACCCTTCTTTCCAGAGTACGAAGCTCCTGGCGTAAACGTGATTCCCGCGGTTTGAGAAACAACTGTTAGAGTAAATTTTAATGTATTACTGTACCCGCCCGTGTAAGCAGTTGGTCCTGCACATTCGATTGTACCTCCAGTAGCACCGGCTTTGAACTCAACGACTTGTGACGTGTTCCAAGTGGTTGTGGTGAAAGTGTATTTTTTTGAGGCGTTGGTTAAAGTAATAGAGTTGGCACCTGCACCTTTTTTGCATTCAACTTCTACGCTAGCAGTTGGTTGAGTAGCAAGTTTGATGGTGAATGACTTGAGAGTAACATCTGCATTGGTAGTGTACAAAGAGTCCGAGCTTCCAGCAACGTTTCCGTGTACTTTAACCACTTGATTGAATGCTGTTGCTGTAGTGTATCCTCCGGCATCTGATGCCACTTTGCATTCTACTTTGACAGTGGTGTTGGTGTACGCGACACCCTTCAGTTGAACGCCTTGCAAAGTGTCCCAGTTTTTAGCATCGAAGGTGTACTGCGATTTGAGAACTTGGACTTTAGCAGTGTCTGCAGATGTGCATGTCAATGTCACTGCCGCAGTGGGTTCCGTAGTGAGCTTGATTTTGAAGGAGGTGCTGTCGTTGAGATCTTTTTGAATTGTAATTTCGGCACCAGAAGCTATAGTTCCACCAGCTGAAAGAGCTGGTACTGCTACTGCAATTTTGATTTCTTTACTTGTTTCCTGATTTTCGGTTTTTACATTGAGGAAATTAGCGTCTTTACCTGCGCAAGTGATTTTTCCTCCAGTGAAACCAGCTGTTCCCTTACCGTAAATTTTTTGTTTTGTGTTCCAGTTCGCAGTAGTAAAAGTTAATTCTTTAGTAGCTGCCCCATTAGCTCCAGCGGAATCTGTTAACTTGAATTCTGTCTTATCCGACTTGCACTCGATTTTGACGTCTTCTTTCGGCGCTTTGTTCAAATTCACGTTAAAATTATAAACCTGATCTTTTGTAAGAGTTAATGTTTGTGTAAGATCGACATTCGGGTCATTGGGGGTAAATGTGATGCCGTTGCCTGCAACGGCGGCACTCGAATTTAAACCATTAAATGCAGTTACTGGGGCTGCTGTGTTAGCTGTACATGTAACAGAAGTGTCTCCCTCCTTTAAGATGTTAAGAGTCAAATCTACTAAATTGGCGGGGGTACTATAATCTGTGGTTTTAGTAAGTGTAAGCTCTTGACTATCTTTGTTAGCACTTGTACTACCTTCGATGGTAGCAACTTTGCTGTCAGCAACAATGCATGTTACTTTTTGATCTGCTGTTTCGGTTTTACCATTGACCCCGACTTTCAATTTTGCCTGACCATTGTAAGTTCCAGTTTTAGGTGATCCAGCAAAGTATTTCGCTGGTGTTATTGTGACTGCAGGCGTAGCTGCGACTGTCACTTTGGTTGTTGTGTACACACCTGAAGCTCCTGATTTAGTTGCCGCAGTTTTGTTCAAAAAAATAGCATGTCAGCGTGGTATCCGTAGACTTTCCTTTAGCGGTGAAGATAACAGATTGTGCTTTTTGTCCGTCTGCTGTTGCAACATTCGTTGCAGCAGTTTTTGGTGCAATTTCGGTTTCTTTGCTGGAAAAACAGGTAAATTTTGCGTCACCCGCGAGTGCTGCAGATAATTTAACCATAACTGGTGACTCGTAGGCGCCAGCAGCGGCTGTTGTTTCAACGTTAATTTTATCGGCAGTCACTTTGTTGTCGGTGAGATCTGCGTCGCCTTTCGCCCGAAACGTTGCTGTGACACTGGCATCATCAACTGCTGTTATTTCGAAAGTTGCTTGAATTAATGTTTTTCCAACACAAGAAACATATGCCTTGTTAGCTGAGGCAGCGTTAGGAACTTCGATGAACAATGGTTGATCAGTGGTTTTTAAGTTCAAGGTTACAGTGTCTTTAAAATCTGCACCATCAACACTGACTTTGTAGCCGGTAGCACTGGTTGCACACTTAACGCCGTTTTCAACTGCTGAACCTTTCACAGGGACATAAACTCTACCACTTTTTTGAACATTGTTTTCTTTATTTTCAGTGGCGGGTGCAAATGTGGTAGTAGTAACAGCCTTATCGTTGAATTTGATAATATCAGTGGCAGCGACCAATTTAGCTGGAATTTTAAACGTAAATCCAGTAACAACTGTTGATGCGTCTGCATTTGGATAAAGGGTACATATAAACTCTTTAGTAACTTTAGCTTTAGCAGGGGTTGCAAGTGATATAGCAGCTTTTGAAAATGCTTTATCAGCTTCAAATGAAAAAGTTTTCTCATTTGTGGTAACAGTCGCGTCGTCGATTAGTCCATCGGCAATACAGCTCACATCTGTTTTGACACCCGGGTTTGCAGTAAAAGTAACCTTCAAACCTGCTGTTAATGTTTTGCTTTCTTCAGCTACAAATGTTTCTGTGCCATATTTAATATTATCAGAGAAGGAACTTACTGCTCCAGTTGTTGACATTTCGGCACCTGCAGCAACACCTGCTACGAAATTAATTTTAACCACTTTACCACCCGTCGTTTTATTTACCTCTAAATCTTGTCCACATGTGATGGTAGGTGTACTAGCAGCTTTCACAATTTTCGCGAAAAAGACTGCGAATTTATCTTTGTCGGTGTTTGTTTCTTGCTCAACGGCATATGTTCCTTCATATGTTGTAGCTATTTGAATATCATCATTGGAACTACTTTTACACTTCATTTTTAATGTAGCAGTGCCTTTGTTTTCTACTAAAATACGATAGATACCAGTCTGCATGGGTTTAACACCATCTAATTTCGCTGAGGTAGAAGATGCCAGTGCAGCTGCTGTGCCGAAAGACGTTTTAGTGTCGCCATCGGCAGCATTTGAACCGACAAAAAAGTTTATCATAATAAAGAGCAGGACGCTCAGTACGCGCATGGATCGCATTGTCATTGTTCCTTTACCTTAATTTGAGATCTTGCCTCAAATATAAAGTGTAAAGTAAAC
>NYWD01000121.1 GCA_002684855.1 Planctomycetaceae bacterium
CCGGCGAAGGCGGCCGCGGCGATGCGACCCAGCGTCATCCTCAACGACCTGCTCGAGGGTCAGCTGGCCGACGCCTGAACGGGAGTCCGTCACGCCGCCGAGATGCCGTCGACGATCCTCCGTTCGTGATGATTGCGGAACACGTCGATGTGGCCGAGATCGGGGAGGTCGTGCTGCCGGACTTCGCGGGCATGATCGCGCCAGTCATCCGCGGACAACGGTCCCAGTCCGAGCCTCGCCCCGGACCGGTAGAGACGGATCGACTGTTCGATCCTGCCGGTCTCGTGGAGCCCCATCGCTCGGAATCGATCCAGCCCGATCCTGACCAGGCGGCGTTCGATCCGGCCCCCGAGCGAGGCGTCGCGAATGGCCCTCATCATGCCGATGACCCGTCGAGTACGGGAGATCCTCCGAATGGAATCCGCCGGATGCCCGTCGAGAACCACGAGGCTTCCGAGCCGACTCCCGGCCTGTTCGAGGATCGAATGTCCGAGGATGCCGCCGATGCAGAAGCCGAACACGATCAGCGGCTCGTCGTCTCGAAGCCCCTGCTGGCATTCGACCTCGAGCATCGAGTTCGCGATCTCGGCGATCCGCTTGGGACGCCTGCGTGATTCATCCAGGCCCAGGTGATCCCAACCCACGATCGTCATGGACGACGGAATCATGCTCGCGAGACGACAGAACGTCGCCACTGTTCCGTGGAGTCCGGGCAGCAGCAGGATCCGACCCGTGCCACTCGGCCGATCACGGAAGAGGAACCTCGGGCGAACCGCTTCGATCTGGGGCAGCACCTGGATCCCATGCCCGAATTCCTCGATCGAGGATGACTCCCCACCGATGCCGGAGATGTCGCGACCGAAACGCCATCGCACCAGTTCGAGGAACCGCCGATGCACGGCGTCACCGGCCCGAGACGCCTTGCGATGCTCGAACTCCGCCTGGCGTCTGAGCCACCGCAGGGATCCACAGGTATGACGAATCTCTGGGGGGAATCTCATCTCAAGGATGAGGTAGCCCTGCATTCCGACCGGTCAAGCGGATCTCCGGAACCGACCATCCATCGTTTCCCCGGAATGTCGCTATCGGACGATCACCGGCCCGGCGAGGCCTCCCGGACCCACGCCCGGACCAGGTTCTCCAGATCCGACTCGCCGGCGCCGGCCGGTCCGAAGTAACGCCGTTCGATCTCGGCGATCTCGCTTCGAAGTTCGATTCGTCTCGACGGCGTCAGTCGATCACCGTATCGCTCGTCGATCCGCTTCAGCGCGGCGACCGATGCGAACGGCGACCACCGCGACGGAAGCATCGACTCGACATCGTCGATCGAACCTTCCTCTGCGCGGCCCCGCCGCAGGATCAGCAGCAGGATCGCCACGCAGACCGCCGTACCGGCGCCGATCATCGTCGCGAGGGCCCACGGACGAACGCCCCGGCGGAGTGCGACCGTGTCACCTTCGGCGACCACGAGGTCCATGTCGTCGAACACCCGGAGTTCGAGATCCCCCTCGACGCCGGCGGCCAGCTGCGGAACCTCGAAGTCCCCGGAAGTGGCGGCGCCCATCTCCGGTTCGTAGCGGATCGACCACCGACGCTCGGTCACCTGGCGCTGCACGCCATCGGCATCGGGCGCCTGGAAGGTCTTCTCGTCCTCCCCGCCCGACGAGAAGCGGTAGACGACCTCGTCGTCCATCGCCGCCTCCACCATCGCGAGCGGGAACGCCTCGACGCCCTCCTCCGCGATCCGGTGCCCCTCGATGGCATCCTCGATCCCCGTGAGGATCCGGTCGAGATCCCCCACCACGCCCCGCCCGCGGGCCGTGATCTCCAGCAGCACTGCGCCATCCGGATCGCGGGCGTCGAGCACCTGCTCCACCGCGAGCTCCGCGAGCGGACGTTCCGGCGCCTCGGACGCCGCGTCGATCGGCGGCGAGTTCGATTCCACCGCGAGGATCACGGGACCGGTCTGGTCGATGAAGTCGAGGTCCATGCGGATCGGCGGGATCCGCTCGAGGCTCGGGTCGGTCGCCCGCAGCACGAGGTAGGCGAGCGGCTTCTCCTGCCAGCCGGCCTCGCCGTCCTCGCGGACCTCGACGGAAGGATGCATCGAATCGAAGAAGCCGACCCCTTCGAGCTCGAAACCGTCCTTGAGCGAATCGCGGATCGACCGTTCCAGGCGATCCCGGTAGTTCACCGACGTCCCGCGATTCCCGAGATTGACGTACACCCCGTTCTGAAGGTACTTCGCGAATCCATCGGTCTCCCGATCGACCGCGTTGGTGTACCGCAGGGCGAGCACCGCCGCGAAGGGTTCGTCGGTGCCGGTTCGATCCGGGCCGTCGACCGCGAGTCGGAGGTGGATCTCGTCGTCGATCAGGTCCTCGTAGAGGGCGTTGATCCTTCGCAGGGGCGCCGCGGCCGGATGATCACCCACCACGCGGAGCGCATGTCGGACGATTCGCGGCTTCACCTCCGGATTCAATCCGTCGATCGCGGTGGCGAAGTCGCTCGCGAGCAGCCCGAGATGGGCCTCGGCCAGTCCCGGCTCCATGCCGAGGATCGCCTCTCGAATGCGTCCGATCTGCTCGTCGCGTTCGGATCCCTCCAGCAGGATGTTGTCCCGTGTGACCTCGGAGAGATCGGTGGCGCCGATCGCCGCGTTGAACCAGGCGCGGAAGACCACCGGCGACGGCTTCTCCTCGCCGCGACCGGCTGCCGCCGCGTACGCGAGCGCGGCCCGTTCGAACGCCTCGAAACTCTCGTCTCGGAGTCGTTCGTAGTCGGCCAGGTCGTCGTCGTTCATCGATCGACGGTGCTCGAGCCGCTCGAACGCCAGCGCGGCGCGTCGAACCGCATGCTGCCAGGAATCCGGCTCGACCTCGAGGGCCCGGTCGATCAGCCGCATCGCGAGTCCGTAACCGGTCTCCACGACCTCCGCGATCTCGACTCCGTTGCGGCGCATCCCGAAACGTTGCTGCACCTCGCGCGACCGCCAGTCTCCGCTGAGTCCGCCCTGCATCGCCGCGGCCAGCCGGGCCGCGGTCGCCGGCGGCAGGTCCTCGATCGGCCCGAGGATCCGGACGATGTCGTCCTCGGTGTACGCCTCGGAGGCGCTGTGGCACGCCTGGAACGCCTCGACGACCCCGCTCACCGCACGCGGATCGACACCGCGATCGGCCATCAGGTCGAGCACGCGTCGAAGTCGATCGAGATTCCGGGCCTGACGCCCGCGAGTGAGGGGCGCCGCGGCCATGCCGACCCGTCCGCCGTAGGCGAAGATCGCGGCGGAGATCGCCGCGTTCTGACTGCTTCCCGCATTGGGACGCAGCCGCGCGGTCCAGAGGTTCAGGAACTCGCCTCCCATCTCCTCCGCTTCGTCGGGATGCTTCGATATCCCCTCTTCCAGGATGTCGAGCGCGACATCGATCTCGTCGGCCCGGGTCGCGACCCCGGTGAACGCCCGGTACGCCCGCACCGCGAGGCTGGGTTCGATCGAATCGAGCCAGGTCTCCTCGGGCTTGGCCCGCATGAGCATCGCGATGCCCTTCGGTGGACCACCGCGGGCCCCCTTCGCCGCGGTGGCCGCCTCGGCCTCCGCGACGAGCCCCGTGGTCAGCATCCGCATCGGCACCCGGATCACCTCCGATTCGACCCGGCCCGAGTCGAGCAGCGTCTCCACCGCGGACTTCATCACGAGGATCGCCCGGGCCCGCTCGGCCTCGCCGAGATTGCTCTTCCGGAGATTCATCGCGTCGAGCGCGATCACCTCCAGCGCCGCGGCCGCGAGTCGTTCGCTGGCGAACACCGCCTCGAGCCAGGCCGTCGCCTGCGCCTCCGGAATCTCCGGGAGCCGCTCGACCGCCGACCGCAGCGCCTCCTGGCGGACCTCGAAGTCGGCGGACTCGATGAGCGCCAGTTCACCGAAGAGCTCCCACGCCTGGAGCGTCTCGTCCCGGTCGGCGTGGTAGATGCCGTGGATCAGCAGCCCGCGCGCATCCTGCTCCTCGCGGACCCGGTCGATCGGCGGCAGATACGCGTACGCCTCGTCCGGCATCCCGGCCCGTGCGAGCAGCGCCGCGGTGCGGGGGTGGTTCGTCTCGTCCGCACCGCCGAAGAGGCGGGTCCCCGCCCGGATCTCCCCGAGCATCGGACCGGTGGAGGACTTCGTGGAGGCTCGCCGAAGAAGCGTCCCGAGCACGTCGATCTGCCAGTCGGTCGGCGTGCCCGGGGCGGCGTTCGCGAGCGCCAGCACCTCCTCGGGCAGCAGCATCGGATCACCCTGGTTGGTCGACTGGATCACGTGCGAGTAGATCCCCTCGGCCTCGTCGCCCGCCCGTTCGGCGAGGAACCAGGCGAGCACGTCCCACTCCCCCGCCATCACGTTCAGGTGCAGCCAGTTCGCGACCTCGGCCGGCTTCGCACCCTCGTCGGGTCGGTCCTGTCGCTCGAGCCCCAGTTTCGTCCGGGCCGCGAGCACCGCCTGCGGCGTCCGGGCGAACTTCTTCCGGCTGATCGAAGGCAGGAGCGGCGGCTTCTTCCCCGCCCGGGCATCGAGCGCCGCGAAGCGGGCGAGAAGATCGATCTCGAGCGCTTCGTAGAACGCCCGCATCGAGGCCTGCTCGTCGGGCGGCAGGGCGTCGTGGATGCGACGGAGCCGGGCGATCTCGTCCGGTCCCGGTGAATCGTCCGATCCCGCGTCGGAGCTCTTCGGCGATCCGGTCGGCATCCCCGGCATGTCCGGCATCTCCTGTGCCGGCATCAGGTCCATCCGAATCGCCGCCGCGCCGGGTGCGGAAGGACGAGCGGGCGCGAGCGGCACCGCGCGTACCCCGCTCGGTTTCGCCTGACCCGAGGCGAGGACCGGCGAGGCGCCGGTGATCGCCGCGGTCACGGCGAGCAGGAGGATCGGAAGGGCCGAGGGGCCGGGGATTCGATGATTCACGTTGCGCTGCATTTCGTTTCCACTCGTGGTCGCATGGTCCGCGGAAGTCGCGGCCCTCGATGTTCCAGATCGATCGGAGATCCGATCTCGTTTCACTACCAGCCCGGTCCGATCGGCCCGGGCCCGCCGGCGCCGCGACCGTCCCGCCGGGTCGGGGGCCGGGACGAGACGCCTTCCCGCCCCTGGCCCGGACGGCGGCCCCGGGTCGCCCGCGGGCTCTCCCTCGGCAACGCCCGGGCCTGTAGCTCGGATTTGTCCATCTGCTCGAGATCGATCGTGCGTTCGACGTTGTCCTCGAGACCTCGAACCACCTCCGCGTCGACGCCGGCCGCCGCGGCCGTCTCGGCGAGCAATCGGAAATGCTGGCGGGCCTTGATCGCCTCCGCCCGCCAGACCCGCGCCGGTTCACCCGCCATCCGCAGGAGACGGGCGCCGAAGTAATGCGCGGTCGCGAGTTCCTCGCGGGCCGCGCGGGCGAGTTCCTCGTCCATCGGCGACGCCGATCTCGGCACCACCAGCGTCTCGAGGTCGGCGACGCCGTCCCAGATCGCACCCGACCTGACGCGGGCTCGCGCCTTCGACCAACGAACCCGGTCGATGGTTCGCGGATCGTCGTCGACGAGCCGCGCCTCCACCTGGGCGTAGGCGTCCGCGACGGCCGCCCACGCGGCGGAGGCCGATTCGTAGGCGATCCGTTCGCGGTCCACCGCCGCCGAGGTGCGGGCGTCGTCCACCATCTCGCCGTCGAACTCGACGACCTCGAGGAAGGCTCGTCGTCGAAGATCGATGGTCGCGACGTGAGCGAGGTGTGCCTTCGCCTGCAACTCGATGGCCGCCCGCTCCAGTTCGCTGGCCTCCCGGAAACGCACCGCCGCCACCTCCCGTGCCGCGAGCGTGCGGCCGGGGCCGAAGTGGAAGGCGAGCAGGGCGACCGGGACCAGGGCCCAGGCCGACCATCCGAGACGACGAAGCAGTTCACCGCCGCGCATCAGGAGAGTCCCTCCGTTCCGAGCCAGCCCCGCGACCAGGATCGAGGCCGACCGGCGATCGAGAGCAACGGACCGATCAGGGCGAGGGTCGCGACGCCGGCGACCGCGCAGACGATCGCCAGCTCCCGGAGACCGTCCTCGTCGGAAAGTCGAGGCTCGATCATGCTCAGGTCCTCGAGCAGGCCGCTGGGCGGATGCTGGGTGTTCCCCTGGTGATACACCCCGCCCAGGCGTGCGGACAGCTGCTTGAGCGAGACCGTGTCCTGCCGCGATGCGTGGCCACCGACCGACATCGTCTGCTGGGGATCGCCGACACCGATCACCAGGACGTCCGCGATCGATGCGGGCAGGCGGGGAACCGAGGTCGACGTCAGTTCGTCACCGTCGCTCACGACCAGGAGGGTCGCGGTGCCGGGCATCCAGGGCCGGGCCGTCTCCAGCGCCTTCACGACGCCTTCGGTGATCCTCGTCGCCCCGGATTCGAACGCGGTCGACATGGGCAGTCCGTCGAGGGCGTTTCGCACCACCTCCTTGTCGAAGGTCTCGGTCAGCACCGGCAGGGCGTCGGTGTAGAACGCCACGAGGGAGACGCGCGTGGTCGATGCGTCGAGTCGATCGAGCACCCCCTGGACGATTCGCCCGGCCCGGATCGCCCGGGACTCCTTCTCGGCCTCCGACCCGGCATCGACCAGCTGCATCGAGGGCGAGACGTCGAGGGCGATCAGCAGATGCCGGGATGCCTCGCGGGCGGGCGTCTCTTCCCGCACCGTCGGATCCGCCGATGCGAGCACGAGCAGTCCCCAGGTCGCGGCGGCCGCCGCGATCACGCGGAGCGGCGAGGCGATCGACGTCCATGCCGCGGGTCGACCACGGGGCCCGAAGGCCAGATAGGCGACCCGTCGGATCCGACGATGGTGGAGGGACTCCGCGGCGACCACCACGGCGCCGACCAGGATCGCGATCCAGAGCGCGACCAGCGGGGTGATCACCATGGGGTGTACCTCCCCCAGCAGAGTCCGACGAGGTGTCCGCCGAGCCCGACCAGCCCGAGGACCGCGAAGGGGACGAAGAAGTCCATCGGCACCGTGCCTCCCGGTGCGAAGCGATCGGGACGAAGTCGGGAGATCTGCTCGAAGACCCGCTGCAGCCCCTTCGAGTCGGTCGCGACGAACGCCTCGCCACCCGTCTCGCGGGCGAGGTCCTGCACCACCGCCGGGACCGATCCGTTGCCGACGTGCACGTGGTGGACGACGATGTTCGAGCGACCGAGCTCGTCGGCGAGGGCGAGCGCCGCACCGGAGTCCCGCAGGTCGCTGCTCACGCCGTCGGAGACCAGGATGATCATCCGGTCGCCGTCCTCCGCCTCCTCCACCATGTTCCCGAGGCAGAACTCCAGGGCCCGCCCGATCCGCGTGCCGCCCATGTGCATCGGCTGACGTTGCGGATCGGCGAAGGGAAGGGCGTTGCGGATCGCCTCGAGGTCCCGGGTGAGCGGGACCCAGCGGATCGGATAGGACCCGAAGAGCGTCAGACCGAACGCATCGCCGTCGCGAGCGTCGATGAACTCGACGACGGCATCCCGCGCCATCTCGTATCGGCGGCCGGACGACATGCTTCCGGAGACGTCGAAGCAGAACTGGATGTTGGTGAGGACCCGCTGATCGGCCGGCCGCCGCAGCACCTGCGGCCCCGCGAGGATCACGACCACGCCGACGAGGGCGATCGCGGGCAGCGAGTCGAAGCAGGCGAGCATCCAGCGGATCGCCCGGCCGGAACCGTGGCGTCGGTGGTCGAACGGCAGGACGACCCCCCAGCCGCGACGCTGCCACGCCCAGACCAGCAGGATCGCCGGCACGCCGAGCAGAAGCAGCACGCCGGGGTGCGTGAAACTCATGAGACCACCTCCGGCACGCGGTCGCCGTACGGCGCCAGCAGTTCCCCGAGCTCGGCGGCCGAGGGACTTCTTCCGTCCGGCGCATGCAGCCAGGCCTCCACGCGGCGGAGCAGCCGCCCCGCTTCGGGATCGCGTCGGATCCTTCGAACCGCGGCGGCCGGATCGTCCTCGAGCCCCAGTCGCATCCGCCAGTGCGCGTGGAGAAGCAGCTCCAGTCGACCTCGTTCATCCACGGTCAGTTGGCGATCGGCCGCCCGTCTCACCAGGGGTTCCAGTCGATCGAGGATGGTCGGCGACGGCGGCGGGACCGGTGGCGTCGGCGGTCGACGAAGCAGGCGACGGACCACGACCACCACGGGCACCAGCGTCCATGCGACGGCGACGACGACCAGCACCGTGCGATAGCCCCCGGCGATGGTCGCCGGCGGCGCCTCCGCGAGGAACACGTCGCTCGGTGCATCGGACGCGAGGTTCGAGACGATCTCGACCGGCAACGGCTCGAGTCGCTCGGTGGGCCCGCCGTCGTCGAACACGAGCGAGTCCCGAAGATCGAAGACGCCCGCGTCCACGCCGATGAACTCGAGTTCGGTCACCCAACGGCCGTCCGGCCGGTGGTCGCGGGCGGCGACCCGGACCAGGATGGGCGAATCGAGATCGAGATCCGGCCGACCCCGGACATGTCCGTGCTCGCTCTCGACGACGATCCGGCCCGTGATCCCGCGGGTCGCGGCCTCCTCGCCACCCTCCTGCGAGACCGCGAACGAGGATGCGACGATGCACCCGGCCGCGAGGATCGCGGTCGTCCGGCGGGCACGGATCGAGGACCGTCGTCTCATCCGCGACCTCCTCCGGTGCCGGCCCGCGTCCCGAGGAACTGTCGCAGCGGTGGAAGCACCGCTCGATCGACGTCCAACATCAGGAATCCGGCACCGGCGCGAGCCAGCCGCCGGCCGACTTCGTCCGCGTCCTCGCCATGCGCATCCTTCCGCCACGAGGTCCGCCCGCTTCCCACGAATCCGCGGCCGGTCTCGGCCTCGCGGCCGCGGATGAACCCGGCCCGGAGCCGATCGCGTTCCGCGGGATCACGGAGTCGGAGCACCACCACGTCGTGTCGTTGCGCCGCCTCCCGGATCGCGTCGATGGCGTCGGGTTCGTGCAGGTCGCTGAGCACGAGGATCACGCTCGCCCGGCGACTGCGGGCCACCAGCTCGCGGATCCGCTCCGCGATCCGCGTCCCTTCGTCGGTCCGTCCCGTGCGGAGGGGCTCGATGCTCCGCCAGAGGTCGGAACGCAGCAGACTGGGTTCGACCCGGGTCCGCCGTTCCCCGCCGCCGATCACCGAACACGGGCTCAACCGCCGCTGCGCGAGGACGCCGATGGCGGAGGCGAGCCAGATCGCGAGGGCCTGCTTGGTGATCCGGGTCGATCCGACCGCCATCGACGCCGAGGTGTCGACCACGATGTTGACGTCGATCCGCTTGAGCGCCTCGTACTCCTTCACGTAGGTGCGACTGGTCCGGGCCGACATTCGCCAGTCGATCTGCTTCACCGGATCACCGGGTTCGTAGGGACGTGACTGCGCGTACTCGAGCCCGGAACCGGTGAAGAGGGAGGTGTCGGTCCCGAAGGCCAGGTCGTCGGCGAGCCGACGGACGACCATCTCGAAATCGCCGTGCGCGAGTTCCTCGGGGGGACCGAGCGTCGGAGCGGATTGGTCGAGTCCGACTGGCATCAGGCGAGGTTCGCCAGGATCTCGCGGAGGACGTCCTCGCCGCGTCGCCCTTCCGCGAGCGCCTCGTAGTTGAGCCGGATCCGGTGCAGGACCACGTCCTCGGCGAGCGCGAGGAAATCCTCCGGCACGGCGTAGTCCCGACCGTGGATGAACGCCCTCGCCCGGGACGCGTTCACCAGGGCGATCGCCGCCCGGGGCGAACAGCCGAGTTCGAGATCCGGATGATCGCGAGTCATGGTGACCAGCTCGACGCAGTCGCGGACGAAGACGTCGCTCACGTGGACCTCGAGGACCCGCTCCATCGCCTTCGTCAGATCCCGGACGTGGAAGGGACTCGCCTCCTCGATCGCGTCGAACGCGGACATCGGCACCGCACCGTCACCCTGTCGCTTCAACTTGAGCTGGAGGCCGCGACGAACCACCTCCGCCTCCTCGTCGAACGTCGGGTAGTCGAGTCGATGGCGGAGCATGAACCGGTCCAGCTGCGCCTCCGGGAGCTCGAAGGTCCCCGCCTGTTCGACGGGGTTCTGGGTGGCGATGACGAGGAACGGGGCGGGGAGATCGTGGGTGGTGTCCCCGATCGACACCCGCCGCTCCTGCATCGCCTCGAGCAGCGCCGACTGCACCTTCGGCGACGCCCGGTTGATCTCGTCGGCGAGGAGGAGGTTCGTGAAGGCCGGCCCCTTGTGGATCCGGAAGCTGCCCGACTCGGGATCGAGGATCTCCGACCCGACGATGTCCGACGGAAGCAGGTCGATCGTGAACTGGATCCGCTTGAATTCGAGGTCGATGGCCCGGCCCACCGCCTGGACGAGCAGCGTCTTCGCGATGCCGGGGACGCCCTCGAGCAGGAGGTGGCCGCCGGTCAGGAGCGCGATCAGGATTCGCTCCACCACGACTTCCTGCCCGACCACGGTTCGAGCGACGCTCGTCGAGACGGTCCGCGCGAAGGCTTCGCCCGCGGCGGGTCCGGCGTCGGTGGTTGCGTTGGAATCGTTCATGTGCTGGAGAAGCCCTTTGCTGGTTCGGTACGTGATGGAGGCGGCGGAGGCTCAGGAATCGTCGGCCGGGGAATCGATGGGCTCCGCGAGCAGTCGTCCCACGACCTCCGCCACGCGACCCTCCTCGATGCCGGCGGCGCGGACCCGGCCGCTGCGGTCGATGACGACGGTGGTCGGCCATCGACGGACGCCGTAGGCGGTCGCCAGCCGACCGAGGGGGACCCCGGCGTTCTCCGGCGGCAGGTCGCGGGCGATCGGGAACGGCGGGCCTTCGTCGCCGACCATCGTCCCCATCCGCTTCCAGTCCGCGAGATGGTCGCAGACGCCGAGGAACACCACCCCCTGCGGCGAGAGTCGTTCGGTCATCCGGCGCCAGGCCGGGATCGCGGTGCGGACCCGGCTGCTGATCGGCGAGACGAATCGAAGCACGGTGACCCGCCCTTCGAGCCCCTCCGGCATCGGCGGCGTCCCGATCCATTCCCTGCCCTCGAAGGCGGGCGCCGGACCACCCTCGGTGCGAGCGAGGCCGGGGAGACGCTTCGAGCCCCCCACGTACCAGTCGATCGGGAATTCCGCGTTCGACCCGCCGGACGCCGCGGAACCGCCCGGTTCGGCCAGCAACTTCTCCACCACGGCACCGACCTTGTCGGGCAGGAGACCCGCGGCCCGGATCACGCCCTTGCGGTCGATCACCACGTAGGTCGGCCAGAAGCCGAGGTTGTAGGACTTCACGCTCGCTCCGTCCGCATCCCTCGCGACCGGGTAGTTGATCCCCTTCTCGGACACGACCGAGGCGGCCTCGTCCCAACCGTTCCGCGAATCATGCACGCCGATGAACGCGAGACCGTCCCCGCCGTGCTTCTTCACGAGCTCGATGTTCTTGGGGATGGCGGCCATGCACGGACCGCACCACGTCGCCCAGAAATCGACCACCACCACCTTGCCCCGCAGCGCCTCCAGCGACGTCTCGTCGCCGATCCACGCATCGAGGGCGAGGGCGGGCGCGGTCTTTCCCTCCAGCGACTTGAGGCCCGCCGGTCGATCGGCCCCCGAGAAGAAGTGATCGTCCGGGAAGTCCTGCGCGGCCGACGGCGTCGCGATCGCGATGGACATGATCAGGAGGAGCACGGTGGCACGGGCATTCGTCACGTCGGATCTCCTTGCGGTCGTCGCGGAACCCGCGAGCCGCCCAAGTATAGGGCCACCGTCCGGGTCGACCGTCCGTCGAGGACCCACCCGGTCTTCAGCGGACGCCGATCACGTCCTGCCCGGTCGCGAAGCGGAGTCGGGGGACCGAGGAACGATCAGGCCATCCGGATGGCCTGCCGTTGGAGGAGGCAGATGATCGAAGCGCCGGCTTCGATCCCGAGCGAGGCGAGGCTCTCGCGACCGATCTCGGCCACGAGCGTCGGACCATCCGCCCCGAGCCGGATCTCCACGAACACCACCGTTCCGTCGTCGATCCAGCGAACGATCTCGCCTTCGAACTGGTTGCGGATGCTCGTTCCCTCGACGCGACGGCGGGCGAGCGCGACGTCGGCGGGATCGAATTCGAGGATGACCTCGCCGGCCCCTTCGCGACCGCTCCCGGGCGTGACGAGCTCGATCGAGGTTCCATCGACCACGGTCGAGCCGTCGACACCGTCGGTCCGACCTCGAAGTCGATTCACCAGGCCGCGTCGCCGGAGGGTGGAAAGCGCATGCGCGTCCTGGAGGAGATCGGGATACCGACCGTGCCCGACGATCCGGCCCCCATCGACGACCACCAGCTCATCCGCGATTCGAAGCAGGTCGCCGAGCCGGTGACCCGCCTGGATCATGGGCGTGCCGCCGGTTCGATGAAGACGCTCGAGGTGACCGAGGACCTCCGCCCGGAGTCGTCCGTCCAACGAGGCGGTCGGCTCGTCGAGAAGCAGGAGATCGGGCCGGACGAGCAGTGCGCGACCGATCGCCACCCGCTGGCGCTCGCCCCCGGAGAGATCCTTCACGTCGCGATCGAGGAGCGGACCGAGTTCGAGGATTCCGATCAGGTCGTCGGGATCGCTCCCCCGGGCGCGGGGTCCGAAGCGCAGGTTCCCCGAGACCGTGAGATGCGGGAGGAGACGAAGATCCTGGAAGACCATCCCGATCCGGCGGCGATCGACCCGGACGTCGACGCCTCCCTCCGAATCGAACAGCGTCCGACCGTCGATTCGAACCAGTCCCCGGTCCGGTCGGACCAGGCCCGCGATGATCGCGAGCAGGGTCGACTTCCCCGATCCGGAGGGTCCGAAGATCCCGAGGGACCGCGCCGAGGTGGAGAACGCGACCTCGAGGCAGAAGCCTGGCCGGTCGAGGACGACGTCGACCTCGATCAAGCGGCACCCCCGCTTCGTCGGGCGATGCGTCGGGAGAGCAGCTCGGAAGCGAGCAACGCCGCGAAGGAGACGACGATGGCGATCAACACCAGTCGCATCGCCCCCGCGTCGCCACCCGGGGTCTGGACCTCGGTGTAGATCGCGAGCGGAATCGTCCGCGTCACGCCCTCGATGTTGCCCGCGACCATGATCGTCGCCCCGAACTCCCCGAGACTGCGTGCGAAGGCCAGCACGATCCCGGCGAGCACGCCGGGGACGGCGAGGGGCAGGGTCACCGTCAGGAACACCCGGACGGGTCCGGCCCCCAGCGTGGCGGCCGCCGACTCGAGTCGGGGATCGACCGCCACGATCGCGAGCCGCACCGCGCGCACCAGCAGCGGGAAGCCCATCACGGTGGATGCGATCGCAGCCGCCTTCCAGGTGAAGGCCAGGTCCATCCCGAAGTGTTCGAACAGCCAGCCACCGAGCCAGCCCCGACGACCGATCGACAGGAGCAGCAGGTAACCCACCACCACCGGCGGCAGGACGAGGGGGAGATGGATGGCGGCGTCGAGCACCGACCGGCCCGGGAACCGCCGCCGGGCGAGCAGCCATCCGCAGGCCACGCCCGGCGGAAGCATCACCAGGACCGCGACGACCGCGACCTTCAGCGAGAGGAGGATCGCGGACCATTCCTCGTTCGACGGCGTCACGGCAACGCCTCCGTCGAGTCGATCGTCCGGAATCCACGGGACTCGAGCAGTTTCCGGGTCGAATCGTCGCCGAGCGCCTCGAGGAACGCGTCGACCTCCGGTCGCGCCTCGAGCCGGACCACGGGGTAGACGATCGGATCGTGGTGTTCCGGGGCGATCTCCCCGTGGACGCCGACGGAGGTCGCCGCGTGGACGTCCGTCGCGTAGACCACGCCGACGTCGGTCGCCCCCAGCTCGACGAGTCGAAGCGCCGCACGGACGTCGATGGCGGGGACGACCCGGGGTTCCAGAGGTTCCCACCATCCGATCGATTCGAACGCGGCCCGCGCGTACCGACCGGCCGGCACGTGTCCGGGATCCGCGACCGCCACCCGACGCCAGTCCGCGGGCGGGATCGCGTCGTCGAAGTCGATCATCGCGTCGACCCCGTCGAGTCCGACCACCACCAGCCGGTTGCCGGCGAGATGGCCGACCAGCGAAGCCGTCGGCGACGAACGCAGGACGAGTTCCGCCCACTTCCGATCGGCGGGGATGCAGATGTCGCCACCCGCCCCGGCGAAGACCTGCCGGCCCAGCGTCGACGATCCGGCGACGTGCACCCGAACTTCGGTGCCCGTCGACGCCTCGAATCGCGTCGCCACCTCCTCGACGATCTCGCCGAGGCTCGATGCGACGAGGACCACCACCGGCGCGTTCCGGTCTTCGCTCGCCTCCCCGCGATCGCAGGCGGCGAGCAGGGACGCCATGAGGCACAGTGACGTCCGCACGAACAACCGGGATCGGTCGAATCGCTTCGAGCGGATTGATGCGTCGGTCGATCGCGCGGGAGACGTCACGCGGCGAGTATCGACGATTCCGGATGGTCACGCACCCGGGGACGTCGCCTCAATCCGAACCGGATTCGATGGAGCGATCCGTCCGCCGGGATTCCACGACGTCCGACGCCCCGACGGGACGGTGCTTCCGTGCTCGCCTGAAGCGGGCGAGCGGAGGCGGAACACGTGGAGCCGGATCGTCTCCATCGGCGCGGCGGCGGACGTTCACCTGATCGATCCCGGGCCCGCCGGAACCGATCGCCGCTGGACCACCGGCGACCGACATCCCGTCGAGGCGAAGGCCCGGCACGCCCGGAGGACGCGCCGGGCCTTCGGCGTCACAGGGGTCGACGCGGGACGTCAGTCGACCAGCTCGATGTCGCCAGGTCGCCAGGTCTTCTCGAACCACGGCTCGAGCGGACCGTACAACCGAAGCAGGGCGAACCAGCCCTTGTCCGGAACCGTCTGGATCCAGTTCGCGGCGGCATCGCCCTCGGGCGCCTCCGGCCCGAAGTGCAGGGTGATCGAACCGTCCGCGTTCTCGATCATCGCGTCGCGGGTGCTGTTCTTGCTCGGGAAGGGCTGGCCGCTCTGGAGTTCCGAACGCGTCTGGGGGTCGTAGACGACGAAGGACCAGAAGTTCTTCGCCGGCACGTCGCCGGGCACGCGCAGGGTGTAGTCGTTCGAACCGTCGAGGTACCGACCCTCGGAATCGGTCGAGACCAGCGCGTACTGCGAACCCACGCCGGGCATCTCGAGCGCCATGGCAGGGGTGTTCACCGTCGCGCAGTAGAAGAACAGCGTCCGGGCGTCGAGATTCCGGCCGCCGTCGCCGCCCGCGACGAGCCAGCGGTAGTCACCTCCGATGAAGGGCGTGTACCACTGCTGGTCGGGGTAGAGCATCGCCTCGGGATCTCGCGGACGCAGGAAGATCGCGCGTGCCGTCGCGTTGCCGATCGCCACCGAGTCCTCGAGGATCGCCTTCATGCGGTCGTCGGGACGGAAGGGCCTGCCCTTCTGGAGGCCGATCGAGGCGGCGAGACCTCGCAGTTCGGGATCGAGGAGACCGATCGGCTCCCGCTGGATCACGGTGTCGATCTCCTCGAAGAAGTTCGCGTCGTTCGCGTGGATGGTGTTGAAGGGCAGCGTCGACGCGTCCTTGAACTCCATCGCCGGCGGATCCGCGCGATCGGCGAACGGATAGACCTTGAGCCCCTTCTCGAACATCTCGACCGGCGCGTCCGGCTTCCCGTCCACCAGCAGGCCGCGAAGGATCAGCCAGTTCATGTAGCCCGGCGATCTGACCGCGAAGTACGACGATCCGTCGACCTCGACGACCTTGCCCCCGATCGGGGCGTCGATCTCGGTCATCTTGTCCGGCGGCAGGATCAGGTACTTCCCCCCCTGCCCGCGATCGGGACCGGGGCCGCCCATGTCGACGACGAACCGGAAGAAGGCATCGTTCACGGTGCCGGGGCCGCACTTCGGAGGAACCTCGACCACCATCGGTCCGTGCTTCGCGAGGTCCAGCATGATCGAGGCGTAGACGGTGTCGGTGTTGCCGGTCAGGAACAGCGGGTTCGAGTCGAGGAGCCGCTTGAACATCAGGCACTCGTTCGGCTCGGTGCAGTCCATGCGCTCCATTCCGAGGCGCATGCCCTCGAGCGAGGCGGCGGGGATGAAGTTGAGGAACACCTCGGTCCCGCGAAGCCGATCGAGGTTGTCGTAGAGCAGATCGACCGACGCTTCGTCCGGCATCCCGTCGAAGAACCGGACCGTGCCGATCGAGGTCTCGACCTCGTCCGGCGTCATGATCGATTCCGGGATGGTCGTGTTGAATCCGGGCGGGACCGAATCCTGCGCCGTCGATGCGCTCGTGCCGCCCAGTGCGAGCAGGGCAGCCGGAAGGAGAGTCAGTGATCGGGACATCGGACGACCTTTCGAGATGGGCGGTTCGTTCGAACCGAGTGGAGGTGAGTGGGATCGGAAGGTTCCCGATCGCGGATTGCGACCGCTCAAGAGGAATCCCCGACCACGAAGAGCGTGCGGGACCAGATGAAACAAAGCGTTTCGAGCACCGCCTCGGGGTCACGTTGATCGCGTCGGCCGAACGCTTCGATCAGGATCGCCGCGTCCATTCGATTCAAGGCGCTCGCCACCATCGCGGCGTCGCAATCCTGGAACCAGCCGGAGGCCTGGCCACCGAGGATGCGGTCCCTCACCGCCCGGTCCCATCCATCCATGAATCCCGACCAGGCCCGCTCGAGTCTCGCATCATGCGGCGCCGATTCGCTGATCGCCCGGAGCACGGGTCCGCGCCGACGACAGACCGCGACGATGCCCTCGAGTGATTTCCGCAACTGCTCCCCCGCGGGCCCCTCCGCGACCAGCCACGGCGTCGCCGCTTCGTTCATCTCCGCCTCGAGGTCCACGAGGAGCTCCTCGATGAGGGCGGGAATGTTCTTGAAGTACATGTAGAACGCGGGCCTGCTCAGGCCGGTGCCGCGCATGATCGAGACGATCGACAGGTCTCGAATCGGCCGGTCCCAGAGAAGCTCCACCACCCGATCGAGGATCTCCTTCCGGGACTCGACCGTGGGGCGCCGACGCCGGGCCGACTTCGAGATGGATTTCCTGGACTCCTGCATCGCGACCATGTTACGGACACCGAGTCAGACATGCCGCGGGAACCCGGATACGACGACGAACGGCCGGTCGGATCGGCGACTAGGCTGTCCGGATGGATCGGGAACACCGAGACGCCAATCGGAACATGTGGGACGAGCGGGTGAAGATCCACGTGGAGAGCGATCTCTACGACGTTCCGGGATTCCTCGCCGGCCGGAACACCTTGCGGGATTTCGAGCACGGGGAGATCGGGCCGGTCGAGGGGCGATCACTGCTGCATCTGCAGTGCCACTTCGGGCTGGACTCCCTGTCCTGGTCGAGAGCCGGTGCGATCGTGACCGGCATCGACTTCAGCGAGCCGGCGATCCTCGCCGCCCGCGACCTGGCCGCGCAGGCGGGGATCGACGCCCGCTTCGAATGCTGCGACGTGCACGACGCGGCCGCCACGCTCGACCGTCGGTTCGAGATCGTCTACACGGGCCTCGGCGCGATCTGCTGGCTCCCCGATCTCGACGCATGGGCCCGACAGGTGGTGCGACTGCTCGAACCCGGTGGCCGGTTCTACATGCCGGAATTCCATCCGTTCACCGACGTCTTCCACGATCGGCACCTCGAGGTCGTCGAGAGCTACTTCGACGACGGCGAGGCCTTTCGCGACGAGACGCCCGGGACCTACGCGGATCGGGACGCCTCGACGCGGCACGACCTGAACTTCACCTGGACCCATCCCGTGAGCACCGTCATCAGCACCCTCGTCCGGGCGGGACTGGTGCTGGAGTCCTTTCATGAACACGATTTCACCCTGTTCCAGCGCTTCGATTCGCTGCAGCGCGGATCCGAGGGCGACATCCACCGCTTCCCGGGGGACCATCCGAGGCTTCCCCTCATGTACTCCATCCTGATGCGATCCCCGGAGCGGCCGTCCCGCGGTTCCGGACCGGGTTCAGCGACTCCCGGATGATCCGGGCCCGTCGAGGGCGTCTCGCACCGCGGGCCCGAAGACCTCGCGATAGGCGCGTGGACGGAAGTGGAGCCCGTCCTCGAGGTACAGCTCCAGCCGAGGCTCGCCTTCCGCGTCGAAGAGCCCCTCGTTGACGTCGACGAACCGACGGTTCGGACCCGCCCGGCAGATCGTCTCGATCATCGAGTTGGCCGCGTCGACGACGCCCCACCGACCTCGCTTCTGCGGTGCTCGATTGATCGCCACGTAGACGATGCGGACTCCGGGAACCCCCTGCTCGACGACGTCCATGAACACCTCGACGCGTCCCGCGATCGATTCCGCGGACTCGCCGGCGTCGACGTCGTTGCTCCCGCAGTAGCAGACCACCACCTCCGGCTCGAATTCCACGACGAGATCCTCCGCGTACGCCACGAGCTCCCAGGTCCGGGCCCCGCCGAAACCGTGGTTGAGCGTCCGACCCACCGGAAGGTCGACGGCGGCGGACGACCAGTTCCTGAAGATGCTGCTTCCCACCAGCAGCGTCCGGATCGGCGGCTCCGGGACGGCACGCGAGCGGGCCGCCAACGCCACGACGTCCTCGGCGAAGCGGCTTTCCCGGCCGATCGGGGGCCTGGCGGCCTCGGATCGCGGGGACGGGGAAGGTCCCCCGGAACATGACGGAAGGACGGTCACCAGCCCGGAGAGCAGCGCAAGGGCCGCGAACCGGCGGCCATGGGACGATGAGGTCATGGGGAATCCATCGGCACACCCCGGGATGGAGGACGAATCGCCGCGAATCCAGCCGACGAGGCGTCCCCGCGGCCGACGTTCGGTCAAACTACCTGTCCGGAATCCCGCCCGCATCCAGGAGGAACATCATGATCGCTCGCCCTCGTCGGAACCATCTGATCCTCGCCGCCCTCGCCGCAGGCGCGACGCTGTCGATCCACACCGTCGCGTCGTCGCAGGATCGTGGCAATCCGCGGTTCCAGGACATGCTCCTGCACGATCGCTTCGATGCCGACGCGGACGGCCGACTCGATCGGGCGGAGCGGGATCTCGCGCGGGAGGAAGCGGCCACCAAGCCTCCACGGCGTCGCCGCGGTGGTCCCCCGGGAGGTCGAGGCGGCGAGGAAGCTCCTCGGCCGGAGACCCGGGAGGATGCGATCCGGATCGATCCCGCCGACGTCGTCGCGGTCCCCCGGCACGCGGACACCGGGCTCTACGACCGGGACGTCCTCCACACCATCTTCCTCGAATTTCCCGAGGATGACTGGCATCAGGAGATGGTCGCCTTCCACGGAACCGACGTGGAGGTCCCCGCGAGGCTGCTCCTCGACGGTCGACCCATCGGGGAGGTCGGCGTCTCCTACCGCGGGAACACGTCCTTCGACATGCCGGCGAAGAAGTCGTTCGGCGTCTCCATCGACGCCTACGACGACGATCTGCGGATCGACGGCCACCGGACGCTCAACCTGCTCAACGCGAACGGCGACGCCTCGATGATGCGGGAGGTCCTCTTCTCGAACATCGCGAGCGAGTACGTTCCCGCACCGAAGGCCAATTTCGTGCGGGTCGTCGTCAACGGCGTCTATCTCGGCGTCTATGCGAACGTCGAACAGATCAACAAGGACTTCACGCGGACCCATCACGGAACCGCCCGGGGGGTTCGATGGAAGGTCCCCCCGGACTTCTCCGGGGGCGGGGCCCTCGCCTACCACGGCCCCGATCCGGCCGACTACACCGGACGGTACGAACTGAAGACCGATTCGGCCGGTCCGGAGGACTGGGACGCGTTGATCGAGGTCTGCCGGATCCTCCGCGAGACCCCCGACGAGGACCTCGAGGAGATCCTGCCGAAACACCTCGACGTGAAGGAGGCGATTCGCTTCCTCGCGGTGGACAACGCCCTGCTCGACTCGGACGGCTACTACAGCCGCGGCAGCGACTACTACGTCTACATGGATCCCGACGGGATCTTCCACCTTGTCCACTACGACAACAACGAGACGTTCGGTGGCGGCCGTGGCGGCGGACGCCGGGGTGGCGGCGGTCCCGGGGGCGGCCGTGGCCCCGGGGGACCTCCTCCGGATGCACGCCCGGATGGTCCGCGTCCCGGGGCCGACCCGGGAGCCCCGACGAGGGAACCCGGCGGACTCGACGGACGTCGTGGCGCCGGCCAGGAACGAGGCGCGCGCGGGGGGCAGGATGGAAATCGCGGCGAACGAAGGGGACGAGGACGCGGACGCGGCGGATCCGGACGAGGTGGTGGAATGACCCAGGCGCCGTTGGCGTTCGCGGATGCGGTCGACACCAGGCCGGTCATCGCCCGGATCCTCGCCGTCGACGCATGGCGGACCGAGTATCTCGAGACGCTGCGCGAAATCGCCGAGGTCCAGCTCGACTGGACGACGCTGGGGCCGCGCATCGACGCCTATCGGGAACTGATCGAAGCCGACGTGGTCCGCGATCCGTTCCTGGACGGTCGCACCACGTTCCTCCGATCGCTCTACGGGGACGACCAGTCGCTCAAGTCGCTCGCCGCGGAGCGACGACGATTCCTCCTCGCCCACGACCAGCTGAGACCCGAAGCGTCGCGCGACGCCGAAGCTGGTCCTCGGTGAAGGCCGGTCTTCGCCACCTCGAAGCGATCAACGTCTGGTTCGACCGAAATTCCAGCCCGGCGACGCACCCGACCTACGGGGATGCGAACCGTTCGTCCTCAACCCGCTCCGGATTCCCGACATGAAACCCGATCCCGGATGGATCGCCACCCTGCTGAACACCATGACGCCCGGTCCCGGCGAGACCGCGGCCATCCTCGACGGGCCGGTGGCGGCCGGCGCCGCCCCGGATCCGCTCACCACGCTCTGCCTGGCGATCGCCTTCGGATTCGTGGTCTCGATCCTGCACCTGCTCGCCCACCGCGAACGCCCGATCTACACGCTCTGGCGGACGTTGCTGCTCATCGCTCCGCTCATCGCGATGTCCACGATGGCGGTCGGCTCGAATCTCGCCGCCGCGTTCACGCTCTTCGGCACCCTGGCGATCGTCCGGTTCCGGACTCCCATCAAGGATCCGCTCGACGCGGCGTTCGTGATCTTCTCGGTGGTGATCGGACTGGCGCTGGGGAATGGCAACCTCGAGGTCGCCACGGTCGGAACCTCGGTCATCGCGGTGCTGATGCTTGCCCTGCTGGCGTTCAATCGGTTGATGCCGCGCGAGCACCGGTCGGTCCTGCGGATCACCGTGGGAGGCGTCGACACGCCGGACACGGGCTGGAGATCGGTGCTCGAGGCCGAGGGCCTGCGGCCCCGGATCGAATCGTGCACCTTCGACGAGACCGCGGGCACCCAGGTGATCAAGCTGAGCATCGCGGGAATCGCGGGCGAACGCTGGCCGGCGATCCTCGCCGCGCTGATGTCCATCCCCGAGATCCGGCGGGTGGCGGGGCGGACCGAGGACGAGTGATTCGGATCGATCAGGGCTTCCTGAACTCCGCCGGGTCGACGCCCGACGGCGGTTCGCCCGCGTCGTGCAGGTGATGCTCCAGGACCCTCCGCACCGCGGCGGGGATCGAAGGATCACGAAACCCACCGTGTCCGCCGTCCTCGACCGCCAGGAGCGTGACCGGGCCGCCCGCGTCGCGAATCGCCTGCGCGAACTCGACGGACTGCCGGAACGGGACGAGCCGGTCCCGCCGCCCGTGGATCACGAGCATCGGCGGATCGTCCGCGTCGACGAAGTTGATGGGACTCGCGTCCCGCGCCACGCCGGGTCGCGACTGCACCGCCGCGCCCACGAGGCGCGACTCGGGGGAATCCGCCGCATCGTGATCGATCACGACGCCCTCCGGGGCCTGCGCCTGCATGACGAGGAGGTCCGTCGGACCGTAGTAGTCGACGGCGGCACGGACCCGCACGGGCGGGTCCGGACGCACCGCCAGCATCGCGGCGAGATGCCCGCCCGCGGATCGCCCGAACACCGCGATCCGATCCCGATCGATGCCGATGCGATCCGCGTGGTCGTGGATCCATCGCAGGGCGGCCCGGCAATCGTCCAGCTGCGCCGGCCAGATCGCCTCGCTGCTGAGGCGGTAACCGATGCTCGCCACCGCGTAACGTCCGGATGCCGCGTATCCCATCAACTCGGCGATCGCCGCTCGATGGTCGCCGGAGCGCCAGCCACCGCCGTGGATGCAGACCACCAGCGGGAGCGGAACCTCGACGGTCGCCCGCGCCGGCAGGGCGAGCACGAGCCGGCGACGCGGGTTTCCATCGCCGGCGTAGGCGATGTCGCCGATCACCCGGACCGATTCCATCGAAGGCGGGGGCGGGACGCGGCCCCGCCCCACCACCGCGAGGTGTTCCCGGAGATCGATGACGCCGTCACCGTTCCGATCGACCCGTTCGAAGTTCCCACGAAGCCCTTCCGGCAGTTCGTCGCGGACGAGTCGGCCGTCACCGTCGCGATCCCATCGTTCGAACCGCTCATCGGATTCCGCCACCGGCGATCCGCCGCTCGCCGAAACCGCCAGCAGCGACGCGAACATCGCCGGGATTCGCCGGCGAAGGAAGGGCGTTGATCGAGACTTCCGCATCGTTCGAATCTCCGGGTGCTCCGGCCACCAGGGTCTCCCCTGCCCAGCCGCCGGACGTGGTTCAGGGTACCGTCCCACCACCGTCCCAGACCGACCCGCCCGAAAGCCCCCCCGGGAAGATCCGATGTCCGAGTCACGATCCGACGCACTGGTGCTCTTCGGCGCCTCCGGCGACCTCGCCCGGAAGATGACCTTCGTCTCCCTCTACCGCCTCGCGACGCGGGGGCTGCTCGACATGCCGATCGTCGGCGTCGCGTTCAGCGACTGGACCGACGAGACGTTCCGCAGCAACGCCCGCGCCGACATCGAGGCGTCCGGCCAGCAGGTCGACGACGCGGTCTGGTCGGCGATGGCGACACGGATGACCTTCGTCCAGGGCGACTACACGAGGCCCGAGACGTACGCGGCGGTGAAGCAGGCCCTCGGTGACGCGGTCCGCCCCCTCTTCTACCTCGAGATTCCGCCGAGCCTGTTCGAGACCACCGTCCGCGGTCTGCACGACGCGGGACTCCTCGGCGATCCGGGCGTCCGGGTCGTGGTCGAGAAGCCCTTCGGGCACGACTACGAATCGGCCGTCGCCCTCTACGACGCCCTGTCCTCGATGCTGACGGACGACCAGCTCTATCGCATCGATCACTACCTCGGGAAGAACGCGGTCCAGAACATCATGGTCTGGCGCTTCGCGAACCGGCTCTTCGAACCGATCTGGGATCGCGATCACATCGAGTGCGTCCAGATCACGATGGCCGAATCGTTCGACGTGGCCGATCGAGGCTCGTTCTACGATCGCGTCGGGGCGCTCAAGGACGTGGTCCAGAACCACCTCATGCAGGTCGTGGGGCTCCTGGCGATGGAGCCCCCGAGTTCGGTCGATCCTGCCCACATCCACGCGGCACAGCTGAACGTCTTCGATTCCATGCGGCCGATCGGCGCCCGGGACGTCGTCCGCGGCCAGTACTCGGGCTATCGCGACGTCGACGGGGTCGCCGGGGACTCGACCACGGAGACGTTCGTCGCGCTCCGGGTCCAAATCGACTCCTGGCGATGGGCCGGAGTCCCGATCGTGATCCGCGCCGGCAAGGCGCTCGCCCGGACCGGAACCGAGGCCGTGGTCGTCCTGAAGCCGCCGCCGCTCGACCTCTTCGGAAAGGATCGACCCGGCCGCGAACCCTCCGAACCGAACTGGATCAGGATCCGACTCGGTCACAACGACGGCGTCCAGACCAGGTTGCAGGCCCTCGATCCGTCCCATTCCGAGACGATGGAATCGACCGACGTGGTCATGGACGTCGACTTCAAGACGGCCCTCGACGCCGAAAAGCTCCCGTACGAGCAACTGCTCGGTGACGCGATCGACGGCAACGCCACCCGGTTCGCCACCCAGCCCATCATCGAGGGGACCTGGACCGCGCTGGCCCCGATCCTCGCCGATCCCGGCGAGGTGCATCCCTACGACCCGGGAACCATGGGACCGGCCGAGGCCGATCGACTCGTCGAGGGGATCCATCCCTGGATCGACCCGGTCTCCCCGGCGAGTGAACGACCGGCCTGACTCACCGTTCCGGGAGGCTCATTCGACCTCGAGCCGTGCGAGATGGATGGACGCGCGCCCCTCGTGCGACGAGTAGTAGGAGACGAGGATCTCGTCGTCGCGCCGCACGAATCCCGGATAGCTCGTATCGCCCCCGGACGGAAGCACCGCGACGTCCGTCCATCCGCCGTCCTCGCCCTCGTCCCAGATCCCGAGCACGGTCCGGGCCCCGTCCCCGCCGCGTCGCCGCCCGCCCACCAGCCAGCGGCCACCGCCCATGGAGATGAAGTCCGGACCACCGAGCGATTCCGGCAACGGCGTGAACTTCCACTCGTCGAACGGCGGCGCCGCGACGCCGAACCATGCCCGGCCGTCGCCGCCCTCCCGCCGGATCAGCGCTCGCATCGATCCGTCCGCGGCGAAGCGGATGGTCGCTTCGTTGGGGGAACCGTCCACCGGAAGTCTCGCCCGGCGTTCGTAGTGCACCCCGTCGCGGGTCGTGACGAGGTGGATCCCGGAATCGTCCGGCGATGCGCGATAGACGACGCCGTATCCGACGCCTTCGTGCCAGGTCGTCCGCCAGAGCCAGTCGTGTCCGGTGCGGATCCGATGGTCGATCGACACCGGGCGGACCGGTCCCGACGGACGTCCGCGACGATCGAGGAAGGCGACGCGGGATCGGCAGCTTCGGAGCGCGGACCCCTCGTAGACCGATCCACCGAATCCCACCATGATCCGGCCGTCCGGCGCGATCGAAAGCTTCGGATCCCGGAGATCCACGCCGGCCTCCTCGAAGAGCGCGACGGAACGCCAGTCCCCCGGTCCGCCGGGTTCGAGTCCGATGACGCGGATCCGACCGTTCGATCCCCCCACGTGGGAATCGCCCTCGCGAAACGCGCAGAAGAGACGTCCATCGACCTCGAGCAGGTCGGTGAACGCGTTGTGGGGTCCCTCCGACCAGATCCGTTCCACCGATCCGGGTTCCGGGATCGTCGAGCCCGACGCCTCCGGGGAATCCATCGACGGCGACGATGACGACGGACGGAAGCGGAATGCGAAGAGGTCGGCATCCTTCATGTCGAAGCGGATCCGGACCGGCCGGCCCGCGAGCTCCCCGACCTCCGCGCCACCGCGCCAGGCGACGGTCCGCTGCAATTCGTTCCCGATCAGCTCGATCGCGTCTTCGGGTCCGTATCCGGGTATCGGCGTTCCCTCCTCGTCGAGCAGGGTCACCCGGATCCCGCCCGCCGCGGAGCTCGCGAAGTTCAACTCCAGCCGGTTCCCGTCGAACAGCAGGGGCCGGGTCGTCCAGCTGCCGCCGTCGGCGTCGGCCCGCATGGACGCGATGCCGTCCACCCGCATCGAGTACCGCCGGAGCTCCGCGGTCGGTTGGGCGTAGTTCTGGTTGACGTACAGGGACATCTCGCCGGGACCGGTCGGCACCACGTTGAGCGCAGGATAGTTGGATCGCGACACCCAGTTCTCCAGGCCGATCCCGGGGCGGATGAACGCTTCGCGCAGGGAGCGGTCGTAGCGATCGCCACCCCGCGACACGAGCAGGACCGCGTCGGAGCAGTCCCGGTAGTACTGAGGATCGACTCCGAGGGCGAGGGCGTCGGCGTCGTCCACCACCTGCCGTCCCGGCATGAACCTGGCCGCGACGCCGATGTAGATGCCGGGTGATCGGTAGTAGGGATGGGTCTGGTTGGTGTAGAGATGCTCCATCGGGCCGTCGTCGAACCGCATCGGGACCGATTCGGACCAGTCGATGAAGTCCGGGGAGGTCGCACGGCTGACCGTGCGGAATCCGCGGTAGCCCTCGCCGGTCCACGTCCGGAAGTAGCAGCAGTAGCACTGCTCGGCATCCGACCAGAAGGCGACGTTCTGGGAGTCGAACATGCCGTCCACGATGACCGGTGCGTCCCGCAACTTCGACCAGTGGATCCCGTCCGGCGACGCGTAGGCGACGAGTCCCGACCGTTCGCTGCCGCCGAGGGCCTTGAAGCGACGTTCCGGATCGACCCCCGGCCGGGTGTCGAGGAACGGACTGAAGTTGTGGGTCACCGGCGCCGCCTCGGCGAGCACCACGTTGTTCTCGTCGGACCCGTCGACCTCGAAGAGTCCGAGGATCGGCCTCGACCATCGACGCCCGTCGGACGAGACCGCGACGCAGGTGGTCTCCCTCGACGTCCCGTCGGCGCCCGCCTCCGGAAGCCCCCGGTAGTACAGGAGGAACCGATCCGCGTCCCGGATCACCGTCGCGTAGCCGGAGAACGGCCCCTCCCAGGGCCGGTCGAACCGGAACACCACGCCCTCGTCGCGAGGGCGCCCGAGTTCGAGACGCACCTCCGACGACGATTCGACGAGATGCTCGTCGAGCATGGGTTGGAGGTCGGTGCCGATCTCGACGGGATCCCCGGGCCCGATGAGGGACGGACCGGGGAGGATCATCGAGGCGAGTACGGGGAGGGCGGTGAGGCTCATGCTTCGAGGTTCCGGGCAGGACGCCCGCGCGTCAAGGTGCGATCGCGCGGATTCCGGGACGGATCCGGTCCTTGCGCCCGTCGAGCCTCAACCGGTGCTCTGCATGGCCGCCGCGAGGGCGTTGACGCCGAGCAGGACGACGTTCTTCATCTCGGTCTCGTCCTCGAACGCTCCCTCGCGGACCCGGCGCAGGAGCTCGACCTGCAGCGCATTGATCAGGTCCGTCTCGGGGTTGCGCTCCCGGATCGACTCCCGGATCACGGGATTGTTGTCGAGGAGACCGACCTGGCCCGTGATTCCGAGGACGGCCCGTTCGGCGCGGTCGAATTCCGCGACGATCCTCCGGTGCAGCGGGTCCTCCCGGCCGAGGTACCACCCGCCCACCATGAGCCTGGCCCGGGCCATCTCCTGCTGTGCATTGTCGATGAACGCCCGGAAATGCCCACCGGCGCGATAGGCGGTGCGACAGGCCTCGAGATTCGACGGGTCGCCGAGCACCACCCGTTCGAACGCCGTGCCGATGCCGTACCAGCCCGGGACGTTGCACCGCATCTGGGTCCACGCGAACACCCAGGGAATGGCACGGAGATTCTCGAAGTGCAGGCCGCCACCGGTCCGCGAGACGGGTCGGGACGCGATCGGGAGCTCGCCGATGAACCGGACCGGCGATCGCCCCTCGAACACCGGCCAGAAGTCCGGCGCGTCGATCAGTTCCCGATAGGTCTTCCGCGACGCCTCCGCGAGCTCGTCCATCAGGTCGTCGGCGGCGTCCACCGCGTCGATCGACGCCTCGTCGGCGGTGCCGGCGCATCCGGAGGACGCGAGGAGCATCGCATTCGCGATCTGCTCGAGATGCCGGTTCGCCAGCGCCGGCATGGCGTAGCGGAAGGAGATGACCTCCCCCTGCTCGGTGAACCTGATCCGACCGTTGCGACTCGCCACCGGACTGGAGAGGATCGCGCGATGCGCCCGGCCGCCCCCTCGCGCGACGGTGCCGCCCCGGCCGTGGAAGAACCGGAACTCGACCCCCGCGTCCTCGCAGGTCCGGGCGAGTTCGTCCTGGGCCACCTGCAGACGCCAGTTCGCGGCCCAGTAGCCGCCGTCCTTGTTGCTGTCGGAGTAGCCGAGCATGATCTCCTGGAACCGGCCGCGGGACTCGAGATGCTCGCGGTACATCGGATCGGAGAACATCCCCTCGAGCACGGTCTTCGCATGGGCGAGATCGTCGACGGTCTCGAAGAGCGGCGCGACGTCGATGGGACAGGCGACCCCGGTCTCGTCCCGACTCCACAGACCGGCCTCGCGGAACAGCACCAGCACTTCGTAGAGATCGCTCGCTGCGTGGGCCATGCTCACGATGTAGCTGCCGATCGCGTCGGGTTCCCGGTCGATGGTGCGCTTCACGACGGCCAGGGTGTCGAGAAGCTCCCGGGTCTCCGGGGACATGGTCGCGTCGCGGGCGAGCAGCGGACGACTGGTCTCGAGTTCGGCCCGGAGCATCGCGACCTTCCCGGCCTCGTCGAGCGACGCGTAGTCGTCCTCCACGCCGCCGAGCCGGAGCAGGTCCGCGACCGCCGCCTCGTGGACTCGGCTGTGCTGGCGGAGATCGAGTCCGGCGAGGTGGAATCCGAAGGTCCGGACCTGGACGATCGCGTCCGCGAGCGCGCCCCCGTCCGCGCCCTCCGCGAGCCCCGCCTCGTGCAGCGCCCGGTGGAGGATCTCGAGATCGGCGAGGAGGTCGCGGGCCGCGTAGCCTCCCGCGGCCTCCGTCGTCTCCGGACGCAGCCGGCATTCGATCTGCCGGATCCGCCTTCGGAACGGCTCGTGCCGGAGGTAGGCCGCATCCGCGTCGGTCTCGCCGAAACGTCCGGCATCCCGATCGATCGTCGCCAGCAGTTCGGCGGCGATCGGGACCCGTCGGTCGGAGAGACTCAGGTCGCGATGGAGAATCTCGAGATTCCCGAGGTGGCCCTCGATGGCGGCCGCCCGCATGGCTTCGAGCGTCGATTCGGTGACCGCCGCGGTCACGTTGGGATTGCCGTCGCGGTCCCCGCCGATCCAGGACCGGTACCTGAGGAACGTGGGAAGCCCCGACGGCCTGGTCCCGTAGTGCCGTTCGATCGCGTCGAGCAGGTCCCGATGCACCACCGGCACCGCCTCCCGGATGACGCCCGCGAGGTGGTGGACGCCGGTCCGGACCTCGTCGACCACCTCCGGTCGACTGCTGCGGATCTCGTCCGTGCCGAGGGTGACCGCAAGGGCGCGGCGCACGCCGGCCGCGGCCCGCGCGCACTCGGTCTCGCCCGCGTCCGGAGCGTCGACCACCCGCAGCAGCTCCGCGATCCTCGCCTGCTTCTGGATGATGGTCCGCCGCCTCGATTCGGTCGGGTGGGCGGTGAGCGTCGGCTGGATGTCGAGGCGATCGATCGTGCCGAGCGTCGCTTCGAGATCGAACCCCGCGGCATGGAGGATCCCGACCGCCTCCGCGATCGATTCGGGACGGGGTGTCTCGCGCGTCGCGACCCGCTCCCGCCGCCGGTTCACGCGGACGATGTGGACCTGTTCCGCCTTGTTCCGGAGATGGAACGCGGTTCCGAGGCGCTTGAGCATCGCCCGGATGGAGGGGAGTTCGAACTCGGCCAGTTCCGCATTGGCCTCGCCGCTCGCCCGCATCCGCTCCACGATCCGGCGAAGGCGGTCGACGTCCGCGAGCGCGGTGCCGTCCTGGATCTCGTCGAGACGGGCCCGGAGCCAGGAGATGTCCCGCTGCAGTGGCGGAATTCGATCGGTGCCCGGCGTGGTCGATGCGGATTCGGTGCTCATCCCGTCATCCTATCGGGCGCGGGAGGTCACCCAGTCCGATCGCCGACCGGCGAATCCGGCACGGAGCCGGCGGGGCTGGGATCAACCACCCTGCGGGCGATGCATCTTCGGACCCGATGCCGCCTTTCGCGGCCCTCCCTTGCCCGCGTCGGTCCCGAACTGACGATCGCTCGCCCGACGCTCGAGCCGCTCCGCCCGCTCTTCGGGACCCTCGGCCCGACGGGTGGCCTCCTTCGCCAGCGTGATCTTCTTCTTCTTGAGGGCGCGAGCCTTCTTCTGCTTCTCCAACTGCTTTCGAGTGGCCATTCGGCGCTCCTGGTCGGGGTGGATGGAATCGAAGGGACCTGATCCGGGTTCAGGCGGGGACGTCGAAGAGCAGGACGACGTAGGCGATGAACAGGAGCAGGTGGATCGTGCCCTGCAGAACGGTACTCCGTCCGCTCCCGAAATTCACCATCGCCGAGAGAATCGTGGTCACAAGAAGCACCATTTCGACGTTGTCGAGGCCCAGTTCGACCGTCTTTCCGGTCACCAGTCCGATGACCAGCACCGCCGGGATGGTCAGACCGATCGTGGCGACCGCCGACCCGAGCGTGATGTTGAAGGTTCGCTGGAGGCGGTTCGCCAGGGCGGCACGGACCGCCGCCATCGCCTCCGGGGAGAGCACCAGGATCGCCACCAGGAACCCCCCCAGCGCGGCAGGAGCCCCCAGCGCGGCGGTGCCGTGGTCCACCACCCGTGCCATCTTCTTGGACAACAGCACGATCGGAAGCATGCTCATGACGAGCAGGATCGCGTGGTAGCCGGTCCCGATCACCTCGGCGTCGTGATGGTGGTCCTCCGCCGACGGGCCCGCTTCGGCCCCGGTGGTGGAGGGTTCCTGGAAGTGGTGCCGCTGCTGCGCGGACTGGAGCCCGAGGAAGACGCCGTAGAGCACCAGCGACATCACGATGAGGAAGACCGCGAGGAGCGGCGACGCGGACGCGTCGGCCGTCGATTCGGTGAATCGAGGGATCACGAGTCCCATCGCGGCGAGGGGGATCAGCACTCCGAGATACGCCGATGCGCCCTTCAGGTTGAAGACCTGTTCCCGGTGGCGGAGTCCGCCGAGCAGCAGGGTGAGGCCGAACATCCCGTTGAGCACGATCATCAGGACCGCGAACATCGTGTCGCGGGCGAGGGCGGGCGTCTCCTCGCCGGTGATCATCACCGCGGAGATCATCACGACCTCGATGCTGATCACCGCCACGGTCAGGATCAGCGTGCCGAAGGGCTCACCGAGACGGACCGCCAGGCCGTCGGCGTGACGCACCACGGCGAAGGACGACCAGAGCATCACCGCGAACAGCCAGGCGAACATGAACGAGGCCCACGCGGGATTCGAGAGGTCCCCGAGCCATCCCCCGCCGAACACCGTGAAGACGGCCGCCGTGGACGCGCCGGCCAGCAGCGAGGTCTCTCGCCTCGCGAGGATGTCGGGCCGCCATGGGCTGGCATCGGGTCGCATGGATCATCCGTCTCGGGACAGTGGCGGACGCGGCGGCGGTCACCGCGTCAGATCGCGGACGGCCGGCGCGATCATATCCAATGTCCGGCCGGATCCGGGCTCGGCTCCGGTCCGCCGCGACGGGCGATGCTCGAAACGAACGCGGTATCCTCCGCCCATGCGCACGCTTCGACACCGATTGGTCGATGTCCACGCCCGGGAGATCATCGCCGCCGAAGTCCGGATCGACGAAGGCCGGATCCGATCCGTCGAACGTCTCGGCGATTCGGCGGATCTCGATCCCGGCGTGCTGCTCCCGGGATTCGTCGACGCCCACGTGCACGTGGAGAGCAGCATGCTCCCACCCGCCGAATTCGCGCGGGTGGCGGTCCGTCACGGCACCGTCGCGACGGTCAGCGACCCGCACGAGATCGCGAACGTGCTCGGCGAGGCGGGGATCGACTTCATGATCGAGGACGCGGCACGCGCCTGCATGCCGATTCGCTTCGGCGTGCCGAGCTGCGTCCCCGCGACCGGTTTCGAGACCGCGGGCGCGGTGCTGGATTCGACCACCGTCGAACGCCTGCTCGCGGACGGACGCTTCGGCTATCTCTCGGAGATGATGAACTGGCCCGGCGTCCTCGAGGGGGATCCCGAGATCATGGCCATGATCCGCGCCGCGGCCCGACTCGGACTCCCCGTGGACGGACATGCCCCGGGCCTCCGCGGCGACGACGCCGTCCGATACGCGAACGCGGGAATCTCCACCGACCACGAGTGCTTCTCGCTCGAGGAGGCGAGGGACAAGGCGAGGGCCGGGATGAGGATCCTCATCCGTGAAGGCAGCGCGGCCCGCAACCTCGATGCGGTCTGGCCGATCCTCCGCGAGTTCCCGCATCTCGCGATGTTCTCCACCGACGACGCCCATCCGGACGACCTCCTGAAGGGCCATCTCGACCGCCTCGTCGCCCGTTGCGTCGCTCGCGGCGTCGACCTCTTCGACGTGCTGCGGGCCGCCTGCGTGCATCCGGTCGAGCACTACGGGCTCGACGTCGGTCTGCTCCGCGAAGGCGATCGCGCCGACTTCGTGCTCGTCGACGACCTCGTCGACTTCCGCGTTCGAAGGACCTGGATCGGCGGCGACGTCGTCGCCGACGACGGGATCTGCACCGTGCCGGGGACCCCGGTCGACACGCCGAACGTCTTTCGCGCAGCGCGATTCGCGCCGACCGACTTCGAGATCCCTTCCGATTCGACGGAGGCCCGGGTGCGGGTCATCGAGGCCGAGGACGGCGAACTCGTCACCGGGTCGTCGACCGCCTCCCTCGTCGCGCGGGGAGGGAGGCTCGAGCCCGACCTCGAACGAGACGTGCTTCTCGTCACCGTCTGCAATCGCTACCGACCCGCCCCCCCCGCGGTCGGATTCATCCGCGGATTCGGGCTCCAACGCGGCGCGATCGCGAGCAGCGTCGCCCATGATTCGCACCAGGTCATCGCCGTCGGCACGAGCCCGATCGAGGTCTCCGCGGCGGTCAACGCGATCTTCGAGCTCCGCGGCGGGCTGGTCGCGGTCGAGGGCGATCGCACCGTGACGCTGCCCCTTCCGATCGCCGGCCTGATGAGCGATCGCCCCGCCGAGGAGGTGGCCGCGGACTACGAAGCCGTGAGCAAGACCGCACGGGACCTCGGTTCGGGGCTGCGAGCCCCCTTCATGACCCTCTCCTTCATGACGCTGCTGGTCATTCCGAGCCTGAAGCTCGGGGATCGAGGACTTTTCGACGGTGACGCGTTCGCGTTCACCTCGCTCGAGATCCGGCCGCCGGAGCGACTCCCATGATCTACGACATCGTCGGATCCCTGATCTACGTCGCGATCGCCGCGCTTCTCGCCGCCGTCGTGCTGCAGTTCGCGTCGAAGATCGTCTGCAAGCAGGCCGTCGAATACGGGGACGCGTGGAAGACCTCCGTCTTCGCGTTGATCGGCGCGCGGGTCGTCGACGCGGGGACGGCGGCGGCGGACCTCGGCCACCTCTGGCCGGTCGAACTCCTCGCGCAGTTCGCGATCTGGACGATCGTCATTTCCGCGACGATCGGAATCGACTTCCTGCGATCGCTCGCGATCGCGGCGTTGATGCTCGGCCTCACCTGGGGCATCCTGCTGGCGGCGGCCTTCCTCGGCCTGGTGGTCGCCGCGATCGCCGCGTGAACCCCGGATCGACGCCCGCGATATGCTCAGGCGATGCTCGGCGAACGGCTCGCGAATCGGATGCGACATCTCTCGAAGTGGGGCCGGAGACAGGGCGTGTCCTGCTTCCGTCTCTACGAACGCGACGTGCCCGAGTACCCGGCCATCATCGACTGGTACGCCGACGAAGAGGCCTCGGACCCGGCCCGGGAGGGCGACGCGATCGCGTGGCTCTTCGGACGGAAGCGGGACGACACGCCGGAGAGGGAGATCGAGCATCGACGGGACGCCGAGGCCGAGATCCTCGCCGGACTCGACATCCCGCGAGAACGCCTGCACGTGAAGCATCGTGGTCGACAGTCGTCCGGATCGGGGGACCGCGAGCAGTACGAACGCGTGGACACCAGGTCGAACACGAAGGTCGTCCGCGAGCACGGCCTCCGCTTCGAGGTGAATCTCTCGGACTACCTGGACGTCGGACTGTTCCTCGACCACCGTCCGACCCGGAAGTCCGTTCGGGAGCGTGCCGGCGGACGGCGGGTGCTGAACCTGTTCGCGTACACCGGGGCCTTCAGCGTCCACGCCCGCGCGGGCGGTGCGGCGTCCACCACCACGGTCGACATGTCGCGGACCTACCTCGAGTGGTACGAGCGGAACCTGGCCCTCAACGGCCACGCGATCGACGACGACCATCGAATCGTCCAGGCGGACTGCCTGCAGTGGCTCGCCGCAGGGCCCCGCGGCGAGGATGATCGCTACGACACGATCATCTGCGATCCCCCCACCTTCTCGAACTCGAAGCGAATGAAGGCCGGATCGTTCTCGATCGACCGGGACCACCCGGCGCTGATCCGGGACCTCGCCCGGTTCGTCGCCCCCAAGGGCGAGATCTTCTTCTCCACGAACTCCCGGAGCTTCGAGATGGCGACCGACGCCATCCCGGGGGACTTCGGCTGTCGCGAGATCACCAATCGATCGATCCCGGAGGACTTCCGGAACCGGCGGATACACCGCTGCTGGCGCCTCGCCGAAGGCTGGGAACGGCGTCGATGATCGAAGGGAGCCCGCGGCACCGGTGCCGTGAAGAACGAACCGCGCCGCGAATCGTCGAGCCCTCCGACGCTGGACACCGCATCCCGGACGTGTAGCCTCTCCTCCTCCGGGTCGCGGTCCGCACCCGGATCCGAATGCCTGGAGCCTCCCGAGATGCCATCCGCGGACACCGCGATCGACGCACCCGACGACCGCACGGCTCCCCTGCGGGACCGGTGCTGCACCGGGTGCGGCCATCTGCTTCGCGGCGTGCGGAACCGGGCGTGCCCGGAATGCGGCCGCGCCTTCGACCCCGAGGATCCCGACACCACCGGCGAGATCCGGAACCTCGGTCTCCGGCGCGGCCTGATCGGGACCTGCCGGTTCCTGCACCACGCCTTCATCGCCCTCGCCGCGGGCATCGTGCTCTACGCCGGCCTCGGGGGACACTGGATCCTGATCGCCATGATCGTCGTGGGCAGCCTGCCCGTGATGCTCCTGCAATTCGGGCTCCTCGCCCTGCCGATCCAACCGATCTCCGCACGGCGGCGCCTGGCCGGATTCCTGGCGCCCCTCCTCCTCCTGAGCATCCCGTTCACCGACTGGCCGATCCGACTCAACTTCATGCTGCATCGAAGCGGGTTGCAGGCGATCGCGGATCGCGTGACGTCCGGCGAGACGTTTGAAGGCGCGTTGCGAGTCGGTGCGTTCCGATTCCGGCAGGTTCGGACCGCCTATCGGACCGACCACGTCGGATTCCAGATCAACGGCGGCGATCACGGCGGCATGTATTTCGTCGCGACGCCGGCCGGGTTCGTCGCCCCCGCGTCCCGCGACCGGGCGATTCGCAACGTCCCCAGGGTATGGGACAACACCAACTGGACCGTCGATCTCGGCGGAGGCTGGTACCTCGTCGATCAGGATTGACGCCGGATCACGCGGACTCCGCCAGACGTCCGAAAATCCCTCGGCCTTCCAGGTCCCACGGCGGAAACCGGTTTCTCCGCCCCAAAAACGGGGGCACGGCGATTTTTTTGCGCTCAAGATCGGCTTTCAAGGTGGTTCCAGCGTGCCGCGGGAGTATCTTGGAACGCGGAGGCGCACGTTTGGGAGCGTGCAGCGAGCGGAAAAGGGACGTCGAACGAGGTGTTCGACGTGGCTTTCCGTCGTTCCGTTCCCACAGTCTCCTTTCCCAGAAGACGTGCTGAATGACGCGAAGCCGATTCGTACCCCATGGTGCGGCGACGTTGTCGCACCGTCTTTACCGTTCCGCGGACGGTTTCAAGGAGAAGTAAGAGATGAAGAATCTGACTCTTGCCAGCACCGCAGTTCTCTGCCTCGCTGGCGCTGCCGTCGGAGATCTGTATCAGATCGACGACAACTCGGCAGGTACCAACGTTGGCGTGCCCGGTGGCCCGATCACCTGGGCGAACGCGTTCGAGACGACCGACACCACCCTCGAGAACATCGCCTTCGGATTCGGTTTCAACACCGACGGCAACTCGATCGTGGGCCAGGAAGTCCTCTGGGAGGTCTTCGGCGCCCAGGGCAACAACCCGTCGTTCCTCACTTCGCTCGCCGCCGGTGCCCACAGCATCGAGAACGAGAACTACTGGGAGAACGGCAACCTCGACGTGATCACCGTCGACGTCGACCTCACCGGCTACGCCTGGTTCTTCATCACCGCCAGCTACACCGACACGATCGGCAACACGTTCATGGCCGCGCAGGCGACGAACGTGACCCTGCAGTCGTGGGCGGCCGTCGCCGGCAACCCCGCCGACATCGGCGGCGGTAGTCTCATCGACGACTTCGGTCTGCCCGGCACCTGGGTGATTCGCGGCAACGTGCCGGCTCCCGGTGCGATCTGCCTCCTCGGTCTCGCCGGCCTCGCCGGTCGACGCCGTCGCGGCTGATCCGACCGACCCTCGCCTCCGAGGGTGAGAGATGATCGATGCACCGAGGGGACCCGTCACGGGTCCCCTCGGTCTCGTTTTGCGGAGGCGAGGACGTGGCGGGGTTCGAGCACGCCCCTCCGCGACCGACCGTCCCCGGGACCCGCCGACCGGGAGTCCCACCATCATGCTGCTCGATCCCGGGACGTCTCCCTGCGTCTGGATCGACGTGGATCCGGAGATCGGAGGACGGGGCGGATGGAAGCACCGCTCGATCGGATCGCGGTTCGGGATCACGGACGGTCCAGCGGCGTCAACGGCATCGAATCATGAACCTGCAAAAGGTCGGTGCGACCGGTGTCCGGACGCGAGCTGGGGCACGATCGCCCGAACGCACCGTGACGACCCCGATCGGAACGCTCGAAGCGCGCACGTGAACATCGCTCGTGAAGCAGGCGTCGCGTGCTCGGACGGATCAGTCCCTTCGTCGCGAAGATCGACGCCGGACGACGACGCTCGAAGCCAGCATGGCGATGACGCCGGGGGCGGGAACCAGCACGACCTCGATGGCGGTGCTGCCGTAACCGGAGATCCGGAAGGCCCCGCCGTCGATGAGGATGCCGTCGTCGACGATGTCGCGGAGCACGTCGTCTCCGGCGACCGCCGGACCCGAGAACGGGGTGGCGAGGTTCCAGCCGATCGGACCGTCGTAGTGACCGAGGGTCAGATTCTCGAAGGGCTGGTAGAGCCCGAAGCCGATCACCAGCCCGTCGGTCGGATCGGAGTAGGTCCAGACCGCGGAGTCGTCGACGAACGCGGATTCCATCTCGAAGGATGCGTCATCGAGCGTGACGTACCCGGAGCGCGGCGTGACGTTGAAACCGCGCGGGGATCCGGGCTGGATGTCCTCGAGCTCCGCGAGCAGCGTGAAGCTCGCGGCGGCGTCGGTGAAATCCACGTCATCGAGGGAGCCCGCCGCGGCTTCGAAGGAGAAGGTGTATCGCACGAGGTCCGCCTCGGTGGGAGCGACGGCTCCGAATGCGGCGACGGCGGCGGCGAGGGCGAGAGTCACTTTCGGTTCATGCATCGGGATCTGCTCCGTTTCGGCGTGAAGCCCACCGTCGCCCGGAGGGGGCCGGGAGTCAAGGCATTTCCGTCACGAGGGCGATCCCGGCACGCGGTGGTCCGGCCGGTCAGTAGTAGATCACGAG
>NYWD01000122.1 GCA_002684855.1 Planctomycetaceae bacterium
ATTGAGTCTAAAAAACTTTAGAAAAAATCAGTTGGAAATATCTAAAATTGGCAGTTATCAAGTTTTTTTTTTTTCAACTTTTCTTAATTTTAGTATCAAATGTTTTTTGTTCAACATTCTGTGCAAGAAACATGTTGATGTTGTTTTTGAGATCATATAAAATGTCAAAAATGTAAATCTTGAGTAATCAATTGAGTAAATGTGGTATTAGGTGTACTTGACTTATCAACCACCCCTAATGTATATTCAACGAATATTAAACCATAGAAATATAGGAAATGTTTTACAATTATTCTAAAATGCAAAGTTTTTGCACAACAAAGTGTAGATTGGGTTTTTAATGACCCTCCATTATAAAATGTTTCGAGATCCGTAATAGCACACCAAGGACTAGGATATTTAACATTATACCAAAATCACTTTCAGTAATTGAGTCTAAAAAACTTTAGAAAAAATCAGTTGGAAATATCTAAAATTGGCAGTTATCATTTTCAACTTTTCTACTCTAAAAGTAACAGGATTTCCTAAAATACTGTCTCTTTCTTTGCTTTTGCTTTCTTCTCGACTCTTCACAGAAAAGTTAACTGAACCTTCTGCTTGTTTCGTCATTCACTGCCATAAACCATGGAGACTTCCCCACCATTAGCTGGCATAATTTGACCCCTCTCTTGGCCTTCTGCAATCTTCTCCATGTACTCTCGGATCAAGTTCGACATTTGGAATGCCTGATTAGTGTTCACGATGATCTTGCTCTGCTTCTTGTCCGTGCCGGTGATGATCAACATGTGGTTGAGGCTGGGGGTGTAGTCGATCAGTCCCTCGTACTCGTAGGTGGTCAACACGTTCCTGGTCCTGGCCTCCAACAAGTGGACCCCCCTCTGGTCCACCGCCAGCCACAGGTTCTTGGGCCAGTTGGAGGTGAAGGATTGATTTACGTCAAACAGAGTTGCCTTGTGCAGCGGCCAACATTGGATCAGATTCAGGAAAGATTGTTTGGCTTCTTCAATATTCATCCCTAAAAGAGACTGATGATGCATGGCCACGTGTTCCTTCTGAAGATTGACGAGCAGCCTCGGAGGCAGACAGTGGCTCATGACCTGCCTGTAGTCTCCGACCCCGTTGGTGTAGTCGCCCAGCTCTATCTGGGCCCTGAGGGCGCAGAGCATCACAGCCTCCATGTCAGTCACAGGGAACTTGTCTGACCTCAGGTCACACAAATACTGGTAGTACAGAAGTTCCTTTTCTACAGGATCAGAAAGATTGATATATTCATCCATGAAAAGATGTTTCTTGAATAAGAACATGTGATGACGAGATTGCCTTGACAAAGTTCCGCCTGCAGTGCGATATTTCTCCCACTTGGACATCACGTCTGCAACTTTTTCATCATTGAGCAAACTCCGCTCTTGCTGTCCCAGCACCTCGTACACGGCGTACCCCTCCGCAGAGTCTCTCAACCCGATCTTGGCCTTGACCAGCTTGAGAACCTCCTGAGCTGTGGCAGACGGGTCAAACTCCACGGCGTGGAATCTTCCGTCCATGAAGTGGAACCTTGCATATATTGGTCTTCTGTTGATGGTGCACATTATCTCCTGTTTACTTGGTGGCCACTGTCTTCTTCGTGTTCCAAGGGTTTTGTGGAAGCATCTTTCAGCAAATCTGGCATATTTGCCCTCTTCAGTGACAAAGTCTGAAGAACATTTCTTGAGATGAGCCAGCAGATATTTTCTGACAATTTTATCAACAGGAAGAATGACTGAGCAGGAGAGAGCAAGGAGTGACCAATGTCTGAGATTGACCCTGCTGTTGGGTTCCGGATGATCTGTGGTTTGCTTCATCAGTTGGAGGAAGACCTCATTGATCAGACAGTCCTTCTTCATGGCTTTGTCAAGAACTGACTGAATCAATTGAACATGATCTTCTTCTTCCTTGTTTCCATTTGGAATGTCGTCTTTGTTGGTTGGGAACAGTCCAGAATAGGTGAGGATCAAACTGAATATTTCTAAAGCCTCTGCTTCCTCTGGTTCTGGCATATTTGTAAGTGTTTGAGAAAGGATATTTTTAGAGAATGCCCAATAGGTGTGAGGGAATCCTTTGTACACCTCCCCTTGTTCATTGGTCAGTGCTTCAGCTCGGAGTTTCTCCAGTTTCTTGGCACTCAATTTTCTGAGAGTGTTCTTGAGGAATCCCTTGCCATCATCTGCTGGCTTCTTGAGGACATTACTTTCCACCAAAGCTCTCCTACAGTTGATAACTTGATTGTGCAGCCTCATTCTGTCCTCGTTGGTGATCTGTTTTGCTCTCCTCAAAGGAGCCTCAGCCTCACGGATCCAGTTTGCCAGGGTTGGGAAGTAGCTGGCTATCAAGGCTCCAATTTCACTCTTTTCTGGAGTCTCGAGAACAAAAACTCTTGGTTTTTCTGTATCACCCTTTTTAACTGTTATTGTGATAAAATTCTCACTTGGATCCAATAAAATTGACTCAATATCGTTGAAGGGAAATTCACAAATAACAAACTTATCATCAGGCTTCAACAAGAGAACCCCCGTCAAATTGATGGCGAGGATGGTGTTGGAGCCGTAGGACCAGTAGCCTCGGAACGTGACTGAGAACATGGTGGAGCCGTACAGAGGATACTGCATCACACACCGGAGATACCAAACTTTGGACACAATCTCCGCCTTTCCTGCCCCGTAGTGCGAGTGGGCCTCCATCAAGACTGGGATCCACTCCCTGTCATTGAGGAACCTGGCAGTCTTGATCCGCTGTGAGATGAACATGTCCACATCTTGGTACAGCTCCGGTCTCTCTGCCTGAGGTTCCCCCAGAGCCACTTGAGCCTGAAGCCCAGCGAGCTGCAGGGCGACCTTCTCAGAGACGGGAAGTTCGTCACATCTGACGATGCTGTGAACCGCCTGGGCGAACAGGAGGCTCACTTCCACGGGGTCACCGGGAATTTCACGGGTGTTTTTAAACAGTCTCTTTTTGAATATAAATCTATTGTCACTGGCTCCAGCTGGTTTTCTCTGATTGGCCTGCGGTTGTTGGTTTTTAGCTGGACTCACTTTACTTTGGGCAGCAGCCTTGACTGCTAAGTTCTGTTCTACCTCCCAAGAGCTGATGATATCATACAAGTAGTGATGTCCTGGAATGTGAGACTCTCTACTTGGTCCACTTTCAAAGAGAGCCCAGCCATCCGTGGCCTGCAATCCAATCTTATCTGCAAGTTTGGAGACAGAGTCTTGAGCTGTGTCACACGGATGGACGTCAATAGCTTTGGTCCGTCCATCAAGGAAGAAAAATCTGCACACAATTGTTCCCAGACGCTTCATTGCCGCAATTTCTACAGATGAAGGAGGTAGTTTCCTTGGGGCCGCCTGAGCTCGATGACAATTGTCCAGACACCACTGGATGTATTGTAAACTTTTGCCACCGGAGTCCATCTCCATGTTGGTCTGGAGGAAACTCACAAAATACTTGTAAAAAGCTTTTCCAGTTGGGAAAGCCACAACCACCAAGCACAAGAGAAGCCAAAGCCTCTCAATTTGTTCCTGATGTGGATTATCATTGAGCTGTCTGACAACTTGAACATAAATTTCATCTCTCAACTCTTCTCTGTCAATACCAAGCTGGATGATTTGTTGTATGGTCGTCACCTCACCATCTCCCTTCAGTTCCCCCTTGGCATACTTTACAAGATCTTTGAAGATGTTACATGCAAGATTGACATTTTCTGGATCAAACATGTGAATGTGGGAATTGGGAATCGAACTTCCTTTGTAAAACTTTAACATTTCTTTTTTGGGGAGAATTTCCATAGTTTTGCTTCTCTTGATCGTACCAACAATTGTACCACTTGGAGACCTTTCGTGATCATTGAAATAGTTCTCCGCAAACTCCACGAGGTCGTGCTGTTTGTCCTGCTCCTTCCTGGCAGCCTCCTCCTCATTGACCTCTTGGATTTTCTCCAATTCTCTTCTTACCCTCAACAATTTTCTCTGTTCTCTATCGTTCATGTCTGGTGGCAAGCCATTGTTCTGTTGCATTGAAGATGGAGGAGGTAAGGGACCAGATAATCCTTGAGGAGTTAATCTTGACAGATTATTGGTGCTGGGAGAGGGAGACTGTGTCACGGTAACAGCTGGTGGTGGCTGTGTCTGGGTCCGTGCCAGTGCTCGACTTTGGTAAATATTTTCCTCCGGCTTGAGATTACCAAACCCGTACTGAGAGTCTTGGTCCACCGCCGGCTCTTTTTGTGTCTGTATGACGGGGGGTGGCGGGGGCGGGACGGGGTTGAATGATCGGTATTCAGACGTTGGAGGACTGTTGCCAGATCCACCAACAGGCTCCGGACGAGGTTTGATGGATTCGTAGATTGGTTCCTTGGATTTGTTGTTTTTGTTCCTTTTCAGTGTGTTCATGGCTTTTTGTGCCTCCGGATTGAAATGGACATTGGTGAAGGCGTATCCATTCTGTGTGGGAGGAGGTGGTGGGGGTCCTTCTGGTTCTGGAAGAGATGGTTTCTGTAAATTTGGCATTGGTTGGTGCTCAGGAGGTGGAAGAGGAGGTGGAGAATAGGATTCTTCCCTACTAAAGTTTGGTGGAGGAGGAGTGATGGCAATATCAGTGATGGAGTCAGTAACAACATCACTCCCAGTTGTAGTCTCTTCATTATCAGCACCACTTAGACTCTCTTGAAGACTGTATCTGTCCATCTCGTTTTGTAAATCACTCATCTGTTTATCAATCTCGTCAAGAATGGAGGATTTGTCTCCATTTAGCTCACTGCCAGACACGGAGCTGCCCACACATGACTCAGGAATTTCCTGAGACAAAAAGTTGAAAAGTTGATCAAGATCCACATTCTGAGAATTGTTCGAGACAAACGATTCGTCTGCTCCAATCTGAGAATTGATTCTGTCCGCCAATTCTGCCAGTTTGTTGAGCTCCTCTTCAGCATCAATATTGGACATATCCGCAAGTCCAGCAAAAGAATTGTGTCGCTCGCTGGTTTCCTCCTCCTCCTTCCTCTTTTCCTCTTCCCGAAGTTTTCTCTCAGCTTCCAGTCTTTCTTTCCGTTGTCTCTCCTCTTCTACTCGTTTTGCTTCCCTGAGAGCAGCAGCAACTTCTCTTCCAAACATACCTCTCAAGTGGGACTGAATAACAATAGCTGCTCTTCTTGACTTGATAAAGTATATTCTCGCTTTCCAAGATCTGAAATACTCTTGTATTCGTCTTGCTGCATTTCGTTTCAGTCGGTATTCTCTTGCAGTTGTAAAACCTTTCCATCTCTTTTGAATTGTAACAGCAGAGTTGTTTAGAATTGATCTTCTTTTATCTTCTAAAGGTTCAACAACACAACTTCGGAGAAACACTTTAGTCTTGCCCAATTGCCACTGACTGGACGCCATGCCTTCGTTCTTCAGCATAAATCTGACTGCTTCCTTGTCATCTTTCGGAATTCTAAATCTCATCTTGATGTTTAGACAAAGATATTTGGTTTTAAAATCACTAAATAAGTAATGCACCGGGTAACCTTGTTTCTTGATCCGAATAATCTCCAGCATTCCCAGATATTTCAGCTGATCCAGAACTAACTTGTCATCAAAGATGCTTGGAGACTTTTCCATGTTGGGCTTGATACATCTTACATACCATGGATTGGTGTTTTCCAACACCAGGACTAGAGCTTGTAAATTCATTCTGAATGCCTCCGTGACGGTTGGCTTTGCTTTATTTGTCATTCTCTTCACTGTTCCCTTGCTAAAACTACTATCTCCTTTTAGTTCACCTAGTTTAGCAACTTTAGATTGCAGATCTCGAAACTCGCAAATTTCTTGAACAAAATTGAAATTTGAGTTGAGCAACGTGTCAAAGAAAACATCTTGCTGAACATCTTTGTTCTTATCCACAAAGTTTGTCACATTATAAAGCACAGTTCCTGCATAGTGTCGGATCCCAAATTCTTTATCCCACCTTCTTCTGTCTTCTCCCTTGACATAATCTGGATGACTTTCAAACTCTGTATGCACATTTGTCAGATAGGCTTTATCGCTGCCCTGTGGCATATGACACTGCTCTGTTAACAGCTTCAACAGACACCGAGGAGGTTTTTCAATCAGTTCAAGACATCTGGAGTTGTCCGTGAAGGTGATGTGGGAAAATTTTATTTCCTCCGCCGCGTACGTCTCTTGTTCAATCTTGAACACGTAATGATTAAAAAACATATGAAGCTTCTCATTAGTGTAATTGATGCAAAGTTGTTCAAATGAGTTTGTCGTAAAATTCTCGAAGCCAAATATGTCCAAAATACCAATGAATTGGGTCATATCTTTGCCTGGATTGGTGCATTTATTTATGTGATCTATCAGCCAGGCAAAGGTTCTGGAGTAGAGAGCTTTAACCATCGCATGTCTATTTTCTCGAGCTTCCTGTAATTTGAAGGGAATCTCTGTCACATTTCCACTAATATTAATTTGTCTCGCCAAGGCCACCTGTTTGAGCTTCTCTGTTTCAACACCAAGGAGATCAGCAACTATGTTGATGATGTTTGTGTCTTGGTCAGTGAAGATTGCATTGTCGTTATGATTATCCGTAGCATTGTCAACCTGAAACTCGAGGTTACCCAGCCACAAGATTGCAGAAAGAACGGAGAATATTGCATCTGAAGTTTCGGATGGAATTTGAACAACTTCAAACGCCAGACGAAGTGCATCAAACTTAGCGGCATCATCAACCCCATCAAGACTGGTACAGCCCGACTGCGACAAATAATGATAGGTTTTCGGAGACTTTATCTGGTACTTTTCCGCTAGACTCGGATCTCGCGATGCCGCTGCTGTAAGTTGGTAAAATACGTGATAATTTCGCTCCAAGTCCGACTGGTGAGTTATTCGGGACTGTTCCAGCAGATAATCCTGTATCACACATCCGGCAATTTTATAACCGCCGGGCTCGAAGCACACCTGCATAAACCGTCCAAACCGAGATGAGTTATCGTTCCGAATTGTCTTCGCGTTGCCGAAAGCTTCAAGAATTGTGTTGGCTTCTAATATTTGTTGCTGGACCCAAGTGGAGATGTTGG
>NYWD01000123.1 GCA_002684855.1 Planctomycetaceae bacterium
AGTAAAAAAGTTTATTTGAAAAAGCAAGTAAAAGTAATCTTAGATTAGAGAGGTTTAGAATTGAAACATAATCCTTTCCCCCTGCTCTCTCTTATTCTCACAGCAATTATAAGAACATGATCACTGAAAGAAGTATTTTTATATGATGAATGAAAAATAATGAATTGAAAATAATCTCAAAATGTCTCTCGGATCTTCCCTGGTAGCAAACAGGAAGATCAAACCCAAGTTAGGGCTTCCTGATGTTTATCCACAGAACCCAGACCAAAAGGAAGATGATCTGTCAGCTGTTCATGTCAAGCAAGGATTCACCACCTCATACGTGAACCTGACCTCATCAGACGAGTATGGCTCAGCTCTCAGCAAAACTGTGGCTCTTCAGCCTTCCAAGATATGGAACAGTTTCAAGGATATTCTTGTCAAGAAAGAGGATCTTAACACGTTACAAGAGTCCAAGGATAAAAACAAGAAACAACCTATCAACATTCGTGATGATTTTTGGCTAGTGACTCAGAAAAACAAAAATTTATGTGATAAATATTTTCGTGATTTGGCTGGTGACAAAGATTTCCGGTATCTCGCCAAGAAAGTTCCAATCTTCAACAGAAATGAGGAGATCATCATCAAGCTTGTGGAGTTTGAAGTTCCTTGCTCCCGTGGGGTTTGGCTTATCAAGATGCACGCCGCCTACAAAAGTGCAATGGCAGACACCAATAAAACCAAGAAGAGATCAACTCCGGATCCATGCACAGAGTGGACATCCTGTCTTACATCCTTCATCAGGGAACAACGAGCAGAACTTCAGCAAATTGTCAACAACTCCAACACCAACTCGGGCATAGGTTTGGCTTCTCTGGCAGAGGAAGTTAGTCCAGAGAAGAGTTTGCCGTTCAAACATCTGAACTACACCTGGGACCTGTGTGCCAACATGTACGGTCAGGGATTGCTGGACAGACAGGAGTTTCTCCAGTTTATTGTGGATTGTGTAGAGAAGACCCGAGATCCAGAGGAACCTCTGTTCCGGCTTCTGATGCCCCAGCTGATGAGGTATTGCAGTGAGTTTCCACAGAATGAGTTACTGGCAAGGAAGCTGGCCTACCACTGCTCCAGGAAGATCACGTCCCTGGTGCTGGAGACGGACGCGTACTCCGCCAACAGTGACCCCAACAATCCTGAGAACAAGGACAAGGTCTTGATGTTACAGGGAACATCTGAACCTTTGCCACCGACATTTGCTGGATTATTGGAACTGCAGCGTGACCACGACTACTGCAGGATGATCATCATGACGCTGTCGGCGGTTGTGATGCAGATCACGGTGGACTGCCCCACGGCGATGGTCTGGCACTACTGGTCGGACAACAAGACCCCCTCCAGCTTGCTGGGCTCGCCCATGGACGTGCTGCCGGACGTGAGACCCTACGCCTTGTGCACTCCGACACGTGAGGACACGGCGGAGGTGAGGCAGCGAGTGAAGACGATGGTGATACACGCGGATGACAGAAGTCGTGGAGTTTATCAGCATTGGAGCAACATTGGCGTGGACACGTGCCACGTGAACAACAACAGCAAGTACTCCACGGTGGGGAAGATATTGACAGTGTTAGAGGAGTTGGACAGGTACTCGTATGATAGCAGCACCAAAGACAGTTGCATGGACGTGCTGCACAAGAAGGTGTGGGGAGAAATTTCAAGTCACGTGTCCGGGTCCGGCACGTGTCACGTGTCTCAGGAGGACGAGGCTGTGGTCATGATCCTGTGCCAGTGGGCTGTGACCAGCAAGAGGTCCGGAGAACATCGTGCATTTATTGCCGCCAAGTTGTTGGAGCAGCGGCAACTTGACTTGGTCAGTGCCAGCCATGACAATACAGATACAGGCGGAGACAAGGATGAAGGGGAGACGGAGACATTCTACTCTGGTCCTCCTGTCTTTCAGCAGTTGTTGTTCAAGTTTCTTGACACGGAGGCTCCGTACTTCACCAGTCCAATTTATAGTACGAGTAAGAAAATCAAGAGCGAGGTCGCTAACTTGATCCTACTGTTTCATGAATTGATATCTCACGAAGTCTTTTCTCATGACTCTTACATGTGTTCTCTGATATCTCGCGGAGATCTTAACACCCCGCTTCAGAGACCAACCGCGTCTGAAGAGTCCGAGGTCACTGGGGGTCATCCTGATGGACCTGGAGGTCAATCAGGATTCCCCCAGTCTCCAGCGGATGTTTGGAGATATTGTCGTCACTGGCAGTACACCTACCACCTGCCCATCCCCAGCAACAACGGCGACATGGACTCCGCCGTCTCCAACCACGACGTCAACCAGAGGCAGGTCATCCTGTACGGCAGCGGCCGGGGCAAGGACGAGACCAGTAAGCAGGTCAGGAAGCTCACCAAGGAAATCATGAAACTCTTCACCAAGAAGTTCTCCGTGGATGTTGCTGAAGGAGGAAAGATCAAGAAACATCACAAGTCTGAGTTTATCTTCTCTGATGTTGTGACAAAGTTTCAAGAACTCTCATATTTCGACCAACATTCTGTAACAAGCCTGTGTGCCATGACCGTCATCGAGATGGTTGCCTCATTCCACTCCTCCTCGTCCTCCATCCACCTTCCTGTCATTGAACACGTCTCCTTCCTGTTTGACCTCGCTGGTCAGGCTCTCAACATCCAGAGTTTGCTGGACTGGTGCATCGCTTTGTTGAAAGAACTTCCCCTGGTGGAGTCTCAGTTGATAGAGCGCAGCTCAGTCCTGACCAGGGTCTACACCACCAACCTTGCCCTCTATATCGTTGGGGTTCTCAAGAAATATCACCCGGTCCTCATCTTGTCTGATCAGGATGTCAAGTGTGTTTGGGACAGTCTGGTCAAGATTTCTTACAGAGTTCCAGTTCCACAGGAAAGTCCAAGACACGAGTCGAGTGGAGCTAGAAGACCTCTGCCCAACCTTGACTGCAACAGTGCGGAGTGGAACATCATGGGCTACCTCTACGACCTTGTCACCTCCTTCCCCTCCCTCAGGAGCATCAATGAGACGGCCAAGGAGAAGTATCAGGGTCTAAAGCGTCTGTTTGCCTACAATTCTTACCCAGACCTGCCAGTTCAGAACCTGACAGCCTACTCCATCAACGATCAGTTCGTGGACATGTTCAAGGTGTACATCAAAGACCCCAAGAACAGGAAAGTGGATCCCTTGGTGGTGAGGTACCTGCACGAGAGGCAGGAGAACCAGTACAGCCTCGTGGTCTCTGTCCTCTGCTCCGTGATCAACGACCAACTGGACACGGATCATTTGAACAACCTCGCCATCCTCTGCTGTGAGCTGACCTCGCAGTGCTCCAGTCTGGCCCAGGAGTGGCTGGCAGCCCTCTTCAGCCTCTGCTGTCCCAGTCCCAGCCTCGAGAATCAGGCTTTTGATGACCTCCTGTCCAGGGTCAACATCATGGAGCCCATCCATGATAGACTCGGTGTCTTTGTCTCCATCCTCATCGCCAGACAGTGCTTCAGCCTCCAGTCGTTTGTGGTCAAGGTGGTTGCGAGGTCACTGTTGCAAGCCTGGAATGAGAACCGAGGATCTCCAGGTCACGAGGCTGAGGCTGGTGCGAGGTTGTCCATCCACTTGTTACGACGACTGTTTGGGACAGTGGAGTCATTCCAGCCCTGCTTCTACTCCATCGCGTCCCCTAGACCGGGGGCTGGCTACCCCACCAATGCTCCTGGTATCAAGTTGTCCTGTGACAGACATCTCCTGGCCTCAACACACTCCAGCGTGTCCTCGGGCATCATCCTCGGAGCCATTGTTGCAGTTCTCAAAGCTCTCCTGGTACTGGGTCACTCAGCCGCAAAGACCTCCATGGATGTGTCCTCCATACCTCATCTATCAGAGGATGACCTCACCAAGTTACCACTGGGTGAACTTGCTCTCTGGAGTCTTCATCAGATTTGTTCCCAAGATTGGGTCAGAGACAGATGTCTTCAGGTTCCTGATGATTTGTTCTCCAAACACATTCTTCTGGACCCTGAACTGAAGCCTCACCAGGCTCAGAGCCTCCTCAGGATGATTTGTCACATGAACATTCCTCCAAGTTTGAAAAAGAGCAAAGATACAAGTTTAACTATTGGTCATGTTTTGGAAGAATTGGATGAATGGTCATTGAGAGCCTTCATGGTGGATATCAAACTTGTGTACTACAGGCTAGAAGAGAGAAGAGGGGAATGGGTGGAAGATGTGTCTAGAACAATTGTGGATAGTTTCCAGCTTGGTGACAATGAAGATCAGAATGATGATGATTCTGAACCCAGAGCAAAGAAACCAAGATTGGACCAGAAAGATAAGAATAAGAAGTATGGTCCAATTTGGATGGTGCCACACTTAGTAAAACATTTGAAATTTCTCCAACCAAAAATACTCAAAGTTGCTGCAAATGAACTAGAGAAGCACAACTGGTCCCGTAATTCCAAGACGCGAATCTCTGCGGGTCACCAACCCTTCCTCCAACTGATCCTGATGTGTCAAGGTCACGGGGGAGACTTTTCAGATCGTGACAAGTCCGTGACCAGGGAGGAGAGGGAGCAGGAGAAGGAGCACCTGATCCAGAGCCTCTACAACCAGGTCTCCGTGTTCCTCTGCTTCACCAGCGAGGAGAAGCTGTACAACTACGAGGACCCCACCGCTAGAAAGACCATGCAGGATGCTCTCAAGCTGAGATTTAGTTTGATTGGTGGATTATTTGATAGTATTATCAGCACTCAGAACTCTATTGGGGATTGGTGTGAACTTCTGGTGAGATTAGTAGTGAGGGGAGTCATAGATCTGACAAACAACTCGGATATATTTTGTCCGGTTATTGACATGTTGTCTTTGATGATTCACTCAACCCTGATTAGAGAGAAGGAGGCTGGGGCTGGAGACAGGGACGAGGACAGTAAGAGGAATTATCATTCTTTGGTCAAGAAACTCAAGAAGGAAGTTGGCGACAAGCAAAATGAAAGTATTCGGCATTTAAGACAGTTGTTGCCTCTTCCCAAGTACGCAGAGGAGGTGATAGTGACCGAGCAGTATGGACTGATTCCTGATGCTAAGGGGAACAAAGTGAAGGGGTTCAATTGTGATAAGAAGCAAGGATTACAAGTGGCAGAGAAACAGAAAGTTAGTCCATGGGATATACTTGAAGGTCACAAAAATCCTGCTCCTCTCTCATGGAATTGGTTCCAAGCAATCAAAACTGAAAGGAAACCTTTGAAGTATGAGGAAGCCTTGCAGAATATGAAATACATGAAGAACACGTTGTTAAAACCAGCTAGTTACTATCTTGAAGATCCTCCACTTCCACAGGAAGATTTGGAACCCACTAAAGACAGCAAAGAGGATGCTGATGATAAGAATAATAAGAACAAAGATGAACTTGAGATGCAGATGAACGGAAAGAGAGGAGCGAAGGGAATGAGACGAGGTCAGAGCAGAGAGCCTGGAATGCCAGGACCTATGGCAGGTCAGGGAGGTCCAAACACGATGTATGGAGGTCAGATGCCAGGAGGACCTCCTGCAGGTAACATGTTTGGAGGTCAGCAGAACCCCAGCATGGGCTACATGGGAGGTAATATGGGAGGTCAACCTGGTGGCATGGGAGGTGGACCTGGACCTGGTATGAGCAACATGGGAGGTCAACAAATGGGATATGGAGGTCAGTCTGGTCCCATGGGATACAATGGAGGTCCTGGAGGACAGGCTGGTCCATCTGGCAATTATCCTCAACAGGTCAACATGGGTCCTGGTCAGTCTGGTCCAGGAATGCAAGGTCCAGGATTTAGTGGACCTGGTCCTGGTATGATGCCAGGGTCATCAAACTCTAAAGTAGCACTCCAGAATATGTTGAGAGCAAGACATCCTGGGCCTAGTGGAGGTCAGTTTGTGGGAGGTCCAGGTGGGGGAGGCATGGGCCAGGGTGGAGGTCTGATGAGACCAGGAGGTCAATATGGAGGTCAGATGATGGGAGGTCAAATGAATACCATGAACAGACCTATGTATCCTGGAGGTCAGGGTCCTGGTATGGGTAACATGGGGTCCAATTATGGCATGGGTGGAGGACAAGGTTATGGAGGATTTGGAGGCAACAACCCACAGATGAGGATGAACACTCCAGGCCAGGGAATGGGTGGTATGAGACCCGGAGGTCCAATGAGGTCCAACAATATGGGAGGTGGTGGAGGAGGTCCTCAAGGATGGGGCGGTCCATGGAACCAGGGAGGTGGCAACATGAACAGTGGACCTGGATATGGAATGGGATCCAGTGGAGGACGACAGTCTGGGTATGGAGGTATGCAGGGAGGAGGAATGGGTATGGGAGGTAACATGGGTGGACCAGGGCCTGGTATGATGGGAGGTATGAGACCCATGGGACCTGGACCTGGCCATGTCATGAGTGGAGGCATGGGAGGTATGGGAATGCAGAACAGTGGTATGGGACCAGGCATGATGTCAGGAATGCAGCAAGGTGGAGGCAGTCAACTTATGGCTCAACTACAGCGAGGTAATAACATGGGTCCAGGAGCAGGAGGTGGAGGTCAGCCTGGTATGGGACCTGGTCAGTATGGAGGTCAGCACGGAGGTCACCAGCAGAACCGGTTCTAGCACAGCCTCACCCCCCAGCCCAGGTGGTCCAGCAGAAGTTAAACTGACACCTGGGTTGGGTGGGGACTGGAGATCTTGTTATATGAAAATTTTCTATGTATATTGTGCTACTACTGTGTTAATAATTTTACTCAGTCCTC
>NYWD01000124.1 GCA_002684855.1 Planctomycetaceae bacterium
AGATGGGTGCGCCGGATCCGCGAACCGGAACCGCCGCCGGCACGGAGATCGAAGTCGATCCCTGGCGCGACCCTCGGGGCGGGGGTCGTGAACACTGGGCGTACCGCCCGATGGGCGTGGTGGATCCACCGAATCCCACGGAAGCGGGATGGTGCCGAACCGAGATCGACCGGTTCATCCTCGACCGGATCCGGGCGGCCGGCATCGAACCCGCGCCGACTGCGGACCGACGCACCCTCGCCCGCCGCGCCCACTTCGATCTGACGGGTCTTCCTCCGACCCCGGAGGAGATGAACGACTTCCTTTCGGACACCGACCCCGAAGCCTGGAACCGGCTCATCGAACGACTGCTGGAATCACCGCACTACGGGGAGCGGTGGGGGCGTCACTGGCTGGACGTGGCGCGGTACGCCGACTCCAACGGGCTCGACGAGAACACCGCCTTCGGCAATGCATGGCGATACCGGGACTGGGTGGTCCGGGCCTTCAACGACGATCTTCCCTTCGATCGCTTCGTCCGGATGCAGATCGCGGGGGATCTTCTCCCGGAGCCGGACGACCGCCGGTCGGCCATCGACAACCTCGTCGCGACGGGGTTTCTTTCGCTCGGTCCCAAGGTCCTCGCGGAGCCGGACAAGGAGAAGATGCTGGTCGACATCGTCGACGAGCAGGTCGACGTGATCGGCAAGGCCTTCCTCGCCCAGACGATCGGGTGCGCCCGGTGCCACGACCACAAGTTCGATCCCGTCCCTGCGGCCGACTACTACGCCATGGCGGGAATTCTCATCTCGACGCGGACCATGGAGAACCTGAACACCGTGGCCCGGGTCCGGGAGCGTCGACTCGCTCCGCTGGCGGAGATCGCGGCTTCCGAGGCGCACGCCGCCGCGGTGCGCGCGACCCAGCAGGCTCGTGAGAAGGTGGAGGACGAGGCCGGTCGATCGCTCGGGCGACGGTGGGCCGGGGAGACCGCGATCGCGATGCTCGCGTCCACCGAACTCGAGCTGACCCCGCCGGTGTTCGAGGCCGAGGATTTCGCGGACTCGAATCTCGGTGTCAACTTCGACCAGTGGGGGTCGGGGGTCGGGATCGTCCACACCGTCCGGCCGAACGAGGTCCAGTTCGTCGAATACGCGATCGACGATGCGCCGGCGGGGCGATGGCGGATTCGAGCGAGATACGCGGCGGGGGAATCGAGACCGCTGCGGATCCTCGCCGACGGCACGCCGGTCGCCGAGGGATTCTGCGCCGAGGCGACCGGTTCGTTCGACGTCGAGGCGCTCCGGTGGTCGGAGACATCGATCGACCTTCCCGCAGGAACGAAGCGGATCCGATTGGAGCGTGCGGGTTCGTTTCCCCACCTCGACCGCCTGGTCCTCGTGAGCGAGGCGGATCTCGCGGCGTTCACGGCGGAGATCGAAGCGCTCGCCGCGGTCCGCGGGATCGATCCCCCCCTCCTTCGTCGCTGGGCGGAGGCGCTGGCCGGGGAATCGATCTTCGACTCCTGGCGTCGTCTCGCCTCCATTCCGGAGGGGGAGTGGTCTTCACGGGTCGGAGGGGTCGTCGCCCGGCTGCGCGAGGATTACGCACCGGAGGCGCGGGCCAACGACGGAACATCGATCCGGAGCGGCGTCACGCCCGCCGAGACGCCCTTCGTCCGCTCGATCGTCGCCGGGACGGATCCGCCCAGTCTCGCGGCGGTCGCCGATCGCTGGCAGGCAGCGGGCATGCTGGTTCTCGACACCTGGGACCGTCATCTCGCGTCGTCGGAAGGCGAAGCCGCGAAACGACTCCCCGATCCCGCGCAGGATCGTCTGCGCGAGGCCCTGATCGGTGCGTCGGGCGTTCTTCGAATCGGTCCGGAGGTCGTGGACCACTACCCGGAAGCGGTCCGGATGCGGATCGCCGAGCTGATCGCCGACCAGGAGCGTCTCGTCGAGTCGAGACCTCCTTCGATCGACATCGGAATCGCGGTCGAGGAGGCCGAGGCGCGGGATCTTCCGATCTTCATCCGCGGCGATCACACCAACAAGCAGGACGAGGTCGTGCCGCGCGGGTACCTCACCGTCCTGGAGGGCCGAGCCGAAGCGCCGTCGATACCGCCCGATTCGAGCGGTCGACTCGAGCTCGCGGAGTGGATGACCGATCCCGAACATCCGCTCACGGCGCGCACGATCGTCAACCGGGTCTGGGCATGGCACTTCGGCGAGGGGCTGGTGTCGACGCCGAGCAATTTCGGGCTGCGCGGCGGACGTCCGACGCATCCGGAACTGCTCGACTGGCTCGCGAGACGGTTCATCGCGGATGGATGGTCGATCAAGGAACTTCACCGTCGGATCATGAATTCGGCGGTCTACCGCTCGTCGGGCGCGCCCGATCCGCACGCGATCGCCGCCGACCCGGGCAATGATCTCCTCTGGCGTCGGACGCCCCGTCGGTTGGAAGCGGAGATCGTGCGTGACGCGATCCTGGAGGTGGGCGGGTCCCTCGATCGAACGGTGGGTGGCTCCCTGCTGCGAACCGGGAACTTCGGTTACGTGACCAACGACCAGTCGAGGAGCAACGAGCGGTACGTGGCCACCCGCCGCGGTCTCTACATGCCGGTGATTCGAAACGACATGTACGAACTCTTCGCGACGTTCGACTACACCGATCCGAGCGTCTCGTTCGACAGAAGACCCAGCACCGTGGTCGCGCAGCAGTCGCTCTTCATGATGAACAGCCCGATGGTGGCTTCGCAGGCGGAGAATCTCGCGCGACGACTGCTCGGCGATCCGATGATCGAGCATGATCGGGATCGCGTCGACCGTGTCTATCGAATCTGCTTCGCACGTCCGGCGACGGAGGAGGAGATCGATCGAGCGCTGTCGTTCCTCCAGCGAATCGAATCCAGGTCCGTTGAAGCGGCCAGCATCACGTGGCCGCCACCGGCCGCGATGAACGACGAGGAACCGGTGACGATCGGCTCGCGTCTCGGGGCATGGCGAAGTTTGTGCAGGGTCATGATCTCCTCGAACGAGTTCATCTACATCCGATGAGTTCCTCGTCGGGAAAAGACGGGATTCATCGGCTCGCCGGTGTCGCGGCGATCGCCTCCTCGTCGTGCGATTGAACACCTTCGGGGTCGATCGGGCGATGGAAGACCCCGATCTCATCGATTCGGCCTGACTTGCCTGGTGTTCGGTGCTACCTTGGGCGCATGGACCGTTTCTGCGGAATCAGGCCGAATCACTCGCGTCGCGACATGCTGAAGCAGTGTTGCGGCGGATTCGGTGCGGTGGCGATGGCCGGCCTCCTCGCCGACGAGGTCGGGGCGGAGGAACTTCTTCGTCGCCCGCCGAAGGTCGAACCGTTCACCCGAAACCCGCTCGCGATGCGACAGCCGCACTTCCAACCGCGGGCGAAGCGAGTCATATTCCTCTTCATGCATGGCGGGCCTTCCCAGGTCGACACCTTCGACTACAAGCCGAAGTTGCAGGCGGACCACGGCAAGGATCTCCCGTTCGCCAAGCCCCGGGTCCAGTTCGCACAGACCGGGTCCTTGATGGCGAGTCCCTACAAGTGGAAGCAGCACGGCGGCTCGGGTCAGTGGGTCAGCGAGATCTTTCCGGAGACCGCGAAGGTGGTCGACGACCTGTGCTTCATCAAGAGTCTCCACGGATCGAATCCCGCGCACGGCGCTGCGCTCCTCAAGATCCACACCGGCAGCGAGAACTTCGTGCGGCCGTCGATGGGGTCCTGGATCACCTATGGACTGGGATCCGAGAATCGCGATCTTCCCGGATTCGTGACGATCTGCCCGACGCTCGGCCACGGCGGCGTCAACAACTACTCCTCCGCGTTCCTTCCAGCCGCCTATCACGGGACGGCGATCGGTCATGCGGGCGTGAAGGCGTCGCAGGCCCGCTTCGAACACATGACCGCGATGGGCGACGCGGGTGTCCAGCGGGCGGAGCTCGACTTCCTGAAGGAGATCAACCAGCTTGGGATCGACGAGCACGGTCCGGACGCCGCCCTCGAGGGCCGGATCGAATCCTTCGAACTGGCGTTTCGGATGCAGGGTGTCGCACCGGAGGTCATGGACCTCGGCAACGAGACCAAGGAGACGAAGACCCTCTACGGACTCGACGATTCGGTCACCGAGAACTTCGGACGCCAGTGCCTGCTCGCGCGACGGTTCAGCGAACGAGGCGTCCGCTTCGTGCAGTGCACGCATTCCTACAAATGGGACCAGCATGGGAACCTCGAAGCGGCGCACCGGAACAACGCCCGGGAGGTCGACACCGGCATCGCCGCGCTCATCCTCGACCTGAAACGTCGCGGAATGCTCGACGAGACCCTCGTGGTCTGGGGCGGCGAATTCGGCCGGACACCGGTCGCGCAGGACGGGAACGGTCGGGATCACAATCCGCACGGGTTCACGATGTGGATGGCCGGCGGGGGGGTCAAGCCCGGTTTCTCCTACGGGGCGACCGATGAATACGGCTTCTACGCACTCGAAGACAAGGTCCACGTCCACGACCTGCACGCGACGATGCTCGCGCTGCTCGGCGTGGATCACGAGCGCCTGACCTATCGAGACGCGGGACGGGATTTCCGGCTGACGGATGTCGCGGGAAGAGTGGTGTCCGAGATCTTCGCCTGATCTCCCCGATTCTTCTCTCGTCAACGTCCCGTCTGAGGATGCAAATGAACATGGGTCTTCGATACCAGATCACATCGCTCCCGACCCGGCTCCGGCTCGCCCTCCACGTGCTGACGCGACGGAAGTACGTCCCGTGGGGCATGAACGCCTGGATCGACGTCAGAGCGTTGTTGAAATCGAGAGGGAACCCGGTCGATTCGCGATGCGTGGTGTTCGACGTCGGCGCGAACCGGGGCCAGACCGTCTCGGACATCCGCCGCTGGCTTCCGACCGTCGGCATCCACTGCTTCGAACCCATGCCGGAGACCTTCGGACGTCTTCAAGCCAACGTCAGGGAGGCTTCACTCCACCCGTACGGACTCGGCGGTCGTGTCGGCACGTACCGGATGGATCCGTCGGATCATGACCTCACGGCGCGAGTGCTGGAGGAATCCGGCACCGACGGAGGCGCGGGGGAATTCGTCGACGTCGAACTGAGCACGATCGATGCCGAGATGGAGAAGCACGACCTGGATCGAATCCACGTGCTCAAGATCGATGTCGAGGGAAACGAGATGTCGGTGCTCGAAGGAGCCGATCGCGCACTGAAAGAGGGCCGGATCGACCTGATCCTGTTGGAGGTTCGCTTCGGAGCTTCTGGCGATTCCTGGCACACGCCTTTCGAGGACCTGCTGACGCATCTCGAACCCCGGGGTTTCCGCATGGTGGGGTCCTACACGAATGCCATCTGGCCGGACACCGGGATCAACGATGCGGACGTCCTGTTCGTGCGGGTGGAGGGACAGCCCCATGACTACCTCCGCACCCCGATGTCCGCGGCACGGTGAGGATCGATTCGGCGGGACCGATCCAGCCTGATCTCGACCATGGATCCGGACCCTCGAGGGGCGTGACCACCATGCCCGGATGGAGGCCCGTCTCCCGGCCGTGATCCGGATTCGATCTTCGGGACGGCTTCCGCGTCACTGGCTGCGGCATCTCCTGGAGGAGAGGCTTCGTCGGCCCGCCCGACTCGAGAACATGGTGCGACGAGCGGCGCACGGGCGTCCTGCGAGCCCCTTCAGTGGGCCGGGACCTCGACCGACGGGGTTCGGACGACGATGCCACCCGGGGCATCGACCCATCGTCCATCGATCCGCAGTGGTTCACCCGTGGCGCTTTCGACCACGCCACCGGCGGCCCGCACCACCGCGCAACCACCGGCATGGTCCCAGCTCTTCTCGCGGTATCCCTCCCGGGCGAGTCGCAGGTAGAGGTCGGCTCGACCACTGGCGACCATCGCGTACTTGCACTGGCTGTCGATGCGAATGGGCGTCGTCGAGACGCCGGTCGCCTCCAGGGCGGCCGACGTCCGGTCCTGATCGCCATGGGCCTTCTCATAGGAAAGGCACACTCGCACGCGACCACCGGGCGGTGACGATGAAACCGTGATCGGTTCGAGCGAAGACATCGTGGTGGCGTCGGTCGAGCCGGCCCAGGCGCCCTCGCCGACCACGCCGACGTAGGTGCTTCCGGTGGCGTCCGCCGCACCGTAGTCCTCCACCGCACGAAGCGGGAGGTGCGGACATCCGAGGAATCCGACGGTCGGCGCATCGCCTTCGACGAGACCGAGCGCAAGCGCGAACTGCTGGCCGCGCAGGAAGCCCTTCGTACCGTCGATGGGATCGAGCGACCAGAAGACCTCACGTCCCTCACTCGCAGGATCGAGCCCTCCGGCATCGAGGAGCTCCCGGACCTCGGCTTCGGTCGTCGGCGCGGCGGACGGGAGATCGGCGTCCACGAGCGCCTCGCCCGTGAGCCTGATGATCTGCGAAAGCATCTCGTTGCCGCCCGCATCGAGCGAGTCCGAACCCTCCTCGCCCACCAGGCGATCGGAGTGCGGAACGCCGGCCGATCGCATCGCCGCGGTCACCGCGACCTGCACGGCGAGGTCGGCGACGGTCACCGGACTTCGGTCGTCCTTGAGGAGATCGGCGAGGGAGTTGCGCTCGGCGGCCGCTCGTCCGGCCACGCGACTGGCGGCGGACACGGCGGCGAGGACCGAATCGAGGGGCAGGTCAGGCATGAAGAAGCGATCTCCAGAGAACGAAAGTGAAGTCCCAGTATCGGCAAGCGGGCCGGTCCACGGTTCCATTGCGTCGAAATATGGCCGTTATGAGGTGTCGAGCGGTCGTCTGGACTGGCGGGTCCGGTCGTGCGGGGAGGCGGGCATCCGAACTGGGGTGCTTCGTCGGGTTCTGACTTGATCCGGTTTTCCCTGCTCTTAGAATCGAAGGCTCATGCTGGTTTCAGGTTCTTCGAGCCGATAACCAGAGCAGGCGTTCAGCCTTCAAGCGTGCGGTCCGTCGCCCGGTCCGCCGAAGAAGGGGTGGAGTGACGGTCGTTCGTCACGATTCGTGTGCCAGGGAATCGTCGGGACTGCGTCTTGCGACGCAACGACCCGAACGTGGAGGTCAGCATGGTCGGTATGTCTGGAACTGGAAAAGTCATTGAGTGCGACGTCGCCGTCATCGGAGGTGGCCCCGCCGGCTCGACGACCGCGGCCCTGCTCGCGAAGTACCGACCCGACTCGAAGATCCTCGTGCTCGAGAAGGAGAAGTTCCCTCGTGACCACGTCGGCGAGAGCCAGCTTCCCGCGATCAGCGGCATCATCCACGAGATGGGCTGCTGGGACGAGATCGAAGGCGCCGGCTTCCCCCTGAAGATCGGGGCGACCTACCGCTGGGGGAAGAACCCCGAACTCTGGAACTTCGACTTCGCGGCGCCGAGCGACGTGGAGAAGCTCGTCCGGCCGACGCCGTACGAGGGACTCCGACAGCTCACCGCGTTCCAGGTCGATCGTGCCGTCTACGACGAGATCCTGCTGAACCACGCCGAGCGTCTCGGCGCCGAGGTACGACAGGAGACGCAGGTCGTGGAGGTCCTGCGCGAGGGTGACCGGATCGACGGACTGCGGCTGCGCGACGGGAGCACCGTCGTCGCCCGGTACTACGTCGACGCCTCCGGTCACGTCGGCACCATCCGCCGAGCGATGGGAGTCGAGACCAAGCCCGAGACGAAGCTCCAGAACGTCGCCTTCTGGGACTACTGGGAGAACGCCGAATGGGCCATCGAGGTCGGATCCGGCGCGACCCGCGTGCAGGTGATGAGCCAGTCGGCGGGATGGATCTGGTTCATTCCGCTCGGTCCCACCCGGACTTCGATCGGCTACGTGGTGCCATCCGCCCATTACAAGACGCTCGGCAAGAGCGCCGAGGACTGCTACCACGAGGCGATCGCGAACGACGAGCGGATCTCCGCCCTGGTGCGGAACGCGACGCCGCGCGGAATGGTGGAGGCGACCAAGGACTGGTCGTTCACGGCCTCAAGAGGCCATGGCGAGAACTGGTTCCTCGTCGGCGAGTCGATCGGATTCGCGGACCCCATCCTCGCGGCCGGCATGACGCTCGCGCACACCGGTGCCCGCGAACTCGCGTACTCCCTCGCCGAGCTTCTCGACGCCGATCCCGCCCAGGGGGAGAACGATGATGCCGCCTGGCTGAAGAACTCCGTGAGCGATTCGCAGCTCCGCCGCGTTCGACAGCACATCCAGTTCGCCGACTTCTGGTACGCCTCCAACGGACAGTTCACAGACCTTCAGGACCACTGCGCGGAGATCGCGAAGCAGTCGGGCATCAAGATGTCGCCCGAAGCCGCGTGGCGATGGCTCGCGCAGGGCGGCTTCACCAACGAGAGTTCGTCCAGTCCGGCGCTGGGAACCTGCGACCTCTCCTCCTTGAAGCAGGTCCTCTGGGTCCTCACGGACAAGAAGGGCGACTGGGCCCTCAACAAGAACAACGTCCTGAAGTTGAACCTCCGGAACGCGGAGCGCCGGACGATGCCGATCTACACGGAAGGACGGATCGAGCGGGAGGACTGCTGGGTCCGTGGCCAGAACCGGCTGCCGCTCACCGGCATCTTCAAGGTGGTGGTCGACGTCCTCGAGAAGGAGTCGAGGATCGATCGCATCCACAACATGATTCTCGAGTACTACGGCGGACCGGGACGCACCGACAGCCACCGTTCCCCGATCAAGCTCGCGGTGCAGGCGATCGAGGCGATGATCAACGAAGGCTGGATCACGGCGAAGATCGACAAGAAGTCCCCGTCCATCAACATCTCCCGACCCGAGGAGAACGCCTTCATCCACTGGAACCGCGACGAGGATCCCGCGTCCCGCAGCGACGTCGGAACCGAGTGAGGTTCAGGCACGCGGCGGTCCGGTCGCCGCCGTTCCGCGGCTCCGCCGATCGCCCCAGTGCCCGACCACCGCGAATGCCGCGGTGGTCGCGGCCAGCGCGATCAGCGAGACCGCGAGAGGCCATCCGGAAATCCGCTCCGCCGAGCAGAATGCGAAGAACTGCAGCACGCAGAGCGCGGAGACGATGCCGAGGGTGAGGCCGCGGGGCATGATCGACGCCGCGAGCGCACCGAGGGGTGCGCCGACGGCGACCACCGGGGCGGCCGCGTACCAGTTCGACCACACTTCAGCCGGCACGCCGAAGGCGATCGCATTCGTGACGAGGCCGACGATCGAGGTCACGGCCATGAGCAGGACGCTCGAGGCGATCCCGCAGCGCGCGTCCACGCGGACCAGCAGGACGAGCGTGACGAAGAGCAGCATGTCGACGCCGACTCCGGTGATGCTCGCGATCAGGAGGCCGCCGAAGAATCCGACGAGGCCGCCCGCCACGCGGTCGAAGGTCGGGTGCGGGTGGACCAGTGGGGTCGGTTCCAGGAGATCCCGCATGAGCCGGAGCTGGGCGATTCCGAATCCCGCCCAGATGATCGCGAAGACGAGCTTGGCGAGGAGGTCGTCGACGTGCGGTGCGATGAAGAGGGCGCCGAGCGGGGTGCCGACCACCGAACCCGCCATCGCGGGTGCCAGGACCCGCCAGGCGAGGGGGAGACGCCTCAGGAGGATGTAGACGCTCGCGCTGGTCATGCCGATCGCCTGGATGGCGAACGAGAAGTCCCGGCCGATCGTGGCCGGTGCGTCGAACACGAGCACCAACACCGGAAAACCGATGGTGCCGCCGCCCATGGGGGTCGAACCGGCGATGTAGGAGCCGATGGCCATGGCCACCGCGATCGGCCAGTTCGCGGTCACCTCCGCGACATGCCCGCCACCGACGATCAGGGTCCCCAGCCCGAGATACAGGATCGTCAACCAGACCAGGAACGGCTTGGGAAGGATCGGAGTCGGGCTTTTGGGCTCGTTCGGAGGCACCGGGGCGGCTCGCATCGGGCGTTCGGACGGGTTCAGGCCCGGGGGGAACCCGGTTCGTTCGGCCTCCCGTCGCCGGAGCCCAGGATCACGGCGATCCAACGGAGATCGTCGGTTCCTTCGAGGAGGATCTTGACGATCATCGTCAACGGAACCGAGAGGAACATCCCCACGGGGCCGAGGATGAACCCCCAGAAGACGAGGGAAAGGAAGACCACGAGCGGGGAGAGCCCCATGCGTCGACCCATGATCCTCGGTTCGGTGATGCTCCCGATCCCGATGTTGATCGCCAGGTACACCGCCGCGACGCCGATCGCCGGACCGACGCCCTCGAGCACGAGGGCGAGCAGCACGGCGGGAACGGCCGCGATGATCGATCCGAGCGAAGGCACGTAGTTGAGGACGAACGCGATGAGTCCCAGCACCATCGGATAGGGGACGCCGAAGAACCAGCAACCGAGTCCTGCGAGAACGCCGGTCAGGCCGCTGGTGTAGGTCTTCACGACCAGGTAGCCCTGCAGGTCGTCGAGCACGCCCCTCCATCTCGCCACCGGATCTCGGTCGGGATCGTCGGCGGTGCGGGTGATCGCACGGATCTTCTCCGGGAGAACGGTCGCCTCCATGAGGATGAAGATGACCGTCAGCAGGACGAAGACCGTGCTCTGGAGAAGGCCGACGAGCGCGGAAAGCGTCTGCTGGATGTAGGGGAAGAGGCGTGTCGGATCGAAGATGTCGTCGACCTGGTCGACGGTGATCTTCGCGCCCTTCTCGTTGAGCCACGCGACCGCCTCGGCGAGCTTTCCCTTCAGCGTCTCCTCGTAGACGGGCAGCGCCTCGGTGAAGTTCGTGGCCGTCGACGCGATCACCGCCGCCGCGGCGAGCCCGAGGAGCACCACGACCGAGAACACCAGCATGGCGGCGAGCCAGCGTCGGATCCCGATCCGGACCAGCGCGGCGGTGGGGGGGACGCTGATGACGGCGATGAAGATCGCGGCCAGGATCGGCACCACGATGCCGGCGGCCATCTTCATGCCGCCCGCGACGACCACGAAGGCCGCCAGGGAGACGAATGCACGGGTCCCGGGATGATTCGCGGTCCGACCGTCGGCCATGAGCCGAGTGTACCGGTCGAGTCCGGGGGCCACAGCCTCGACCGCCCGGGACCGCGGAGACCTCCGATCGAGGGATATGCTGTAGGGGTCGCCACGGGGTCCCGCGTGAGGATCCCGGCCACGACCATCCGGGACCGGTTCCCCGGTCCCCTCGGAGAAGTCCCTTGTTCCTGACCACCCTGATCGTTCTGGCCGCCATGTCCGGCATCCCCTCGGAGAAGTCGATCGACGACGCGACCGTGACCACCACCAAGGCCGATGCGGCGGTGGCGCGGGTCGGGATCCCCCGGATGCGCCCGATGCGGGTCTTCAAGGACGTCCGCCTGAAGCGGCCGATCCAGATCCTCGTCCGACCGGATCTTCCCGACCTGCTCTACGTGGTGGAACAGCCCGGCAGGGTCCGGGTGCTCGATCGGACCCGCGCCGATTCGAAGGAGGCGGCGACCTTCCTGGACATCCGCCCCGAGGTCCGGATGAAGAACAACGAGGAAGGCCTGCTCTCCATGGCTTTCAGTCCCGACGTCGCGAACGACGGACTGGTGTATCTGTACTACACCGCGAGCAGTCCCCGGCGTGCGGTCCTGAGCCGGTTCAAGATCGGCGCGGATGCGATCGCCGATCCGGATTCCGAGGAGATCCTGCTCGAGGTGCCGCAGCCGTTCGGGAACCACAACGGCGGCACGGTCCTCTTCGGCCCCGACGGCATGCTCTATCTCTCGCTGGGCGATGGTGGCGCCGCGAACGATCCGATGGGCCACGGACAGAATCTGTCCACCCTGCTCGGGACGGTGCTTCGCATCGATCCGAACGGCGCTTCGGGAGACAAGGCCTACGGAATTCCCACGGACAATCCCTTCGTCGACGTCGAGAACGCACGGCCCGAGATCTGGGCCTACGGTCTGCGAAACATCTGGCGAATGAGCTTCGATCGGGAGACGGGCGAACTCTGGGCCGGCGACGTCGGTCAGAACCAGTGGGAGGAGATCGACGTCGTTCGCGGCGGCGGCAACTACGGTTGGCGGTATCGCGAGGGCAAGCATCGATTCTCCCGTGACGAGCCGCCGGCGGAACTGGAGTTGATCGATCCGGTCGTCGAATACCCGCGATCCGACGGAATCAGCGTGACGGGCGGTCACGTCTACCGGGGCAAGGCCCGGCCGGAGGCGATCGGGGCCTATCTCTACGCCGACTACCAGTCGGGTCGCATCTGGGGGATCCGCGCCGTGGACGGCGAGATGGTTGAGGGCCCCAAGCAGGTCGCGAGACTGCGCGGTTCGTTGATCTCCAGCTTCGGCGAGGATGCGGAGGGCGAACTGTGGCTCTGCACGTTCGAAGGCGACGAGATGTCCGGCGTCGGGGCGATCTGGCGGTTCACGGGTCCGCTCGAACGCGCGTCCGCGGACCCGGAGGTCGGTGACGCGTGAGCCCCACGGGGGCGCTGGTCGGCTGCCGGATCTGCGGCATGGTGGCGAGTCTGCCTCCGGGCGACGCGATCGAACAGGACGAGGTGCTGCGCTGCCCCGGTTGCCGGGTCGTCATCCGACCGGCCGGATCGGCTTCCGGACGCCGGAGCCGAAGCAGAACCGCGGCGCTCTCGCTTGCCGCGCTCCTGCTCTTCCCACCGGCGGTGATGCTTCCCGTGATGCGGGTGGAGCGACTCGGGCATGCGCACGAGACCGGCATCCTCGACGGTGCGGCGATGCTGATCCGCGACGGACAGGCGTGGCTCGGCCTGGTGGTGCTCTTCTGTTCGGTGGTGATTCCGATCGCGAAGCTGTGCGGCCTGCTCTTTCTCTCGACGGGTCGAATTCGATCGACGAGCCCGACCCGCGTGCTGGTCTGGAGGGTCGTCGAGTGGTCGGGTCGATGGGGGATGCTGGACGTCCTGCTGGTCGCGTCGATCGTGGCCCTGGTGAAGATCGGGGATCTCGTCTCGATCGAAGCGGGTCCCGGCGCGGTCGTGTTCACCACCATGGTCTTCCTGAGCCTGCTCGCCGCGCTGTGCTTCGACCCGCACGAGGTGCGGATGGAGTCCTCGCATGACTGAATCGACCAAGGATGCGCAGCGCGGGGGATCCGGCGAGTGCCCGGCCCCGCCGCCCCCGGTGATCATCGAGCGACGAAGGCGGACCGCGGGTCGGGACCTCGTCTGGCTGGTCCCGATCGCGGCGTTGATCGCATCGATCTGGATCGCCGTCGATGCGTGGTCGAATCGAGGCCCGGTGGTCACCGTGGTGTTCCAGGAGATCCACGGTCTCGAGACCGGTGATGCGGTTCGTTGTCTGGGGGTCGAGATCGGTCGCGTGGAACGCATCGAGTGGTCGGCCTCCGGCCCCGGTTCCGGCGGAGAACGATCCATCCGCGTGATCTCGAGGATCGCGTCGACCGCATCGGATCTGCTCCGCGGTGGCGCGGAATTCTGGATCGAACGGCCTGAATTCGGGTACGAGGGAGTGCGGGGACTCGACACCGTGGTCGGTCCTCGCTACCTCGCGCTCTCCCCCGG